>JBKBXX010000135.1:0-7854 GCA_046313915.1 Burkholderiales bacterium
TCGCACGTCGGGGTGGCGGTCGATCAGCGCCGTGCCCGCATCGAGGTTGCCCCAGCACAGGATGTTGACCGGAAAGTCGTGCCGCACGGCTGCGCGCAGGATGCGGTCGAGGCCGGGGTCGGTCGGGGCGCGGTCGCGTCCCGGCTCCTTCGTCAGCATGATGCGGATGCCGACCGCGCCCGGCGTCTTCTTCCATTCGGCGATGACCTCGGCCACCGCCGGATCATCCGGGTCGACCGGCTTCACCAAGGCGAAGCGGCCGGGATGGGCGCGCTGCACTTCCACCGCATAGCTCGCGTCGTAGCGGTACATGGAAAAGGCGGAAATGAAGATCGCGCCGTCGACGCCGACCTTGTCCATCGCCGCCACCATCTCGTCACCGGTGACGTGAGCGGGCCAGTTCGGCACGCTGTGCCAGGGCCGTTTGGGCGTGTTCGCTTCGTAGGCGTGGACCTGGGAATCGATGATCATCATCAGGGAAACCCCTTTCTTTTTGGATAACGCGTATCAGTTATATGCAAATCACGCCGCTGCGGCATTCTACTAGCGGCAACCACTGCGGTTTGATCCTCACCGGCTTCACCAGCTTTTCCACCTGTCCGCGATGCTATGCAGATTTCTTCGCTTTTTCCTCGAGCCAGACCTTGATCAGCGACTGGTAGGGCACGTCGCGCGCGTTCGCCGCCGCCTTGATGCGCTCGAGCAGGTGGAGCGGTAGCCGCAGAGAGATGCTTTGCGTGGTCGGTTTCAGGTTGGGAAGGGTGGCACGCTTCGCTTTCGACCAATCGACCAGCTCGGCGCTGTCATGCGCTTCCCAGAAAGCGCGTTCCTCTGCCTCGGATTTGAATCGTGGCGCAGCTTTAGGTTTTTTTCTCATAGTAGATCCTTTCCTTGCGGCTCATGGTGCGTGCGGAAATGACGCGTATCCTGGTGCCGTTACGGCGCAAGGCGAATGTTACATGCAGCAGTCTGCCAACCAAAGTCACGCCCAGGCCGTGAAAACGGGGTTCGGCGTGGGAGTGCCGGTCATCCGCAACCACCAGAAGCCGCAGATCGAAGAACACTTGCTCCGCCTCGGCCTGGGAGACGCCATGCCGCTCGTTTTTCCGGGCGTTGCCGGCGTCCCAGTCAAATCCTTCGATGCGCTCGAAGTCGATCATGACTGTATATTATGAACATATACGGCCGGAGCTGCAAGCCGGGTTGCGGGGCGCGGTTTACTGCGCCTGTATCCCTGCCGTCTTCACCAGCTTTTTCCACTTGTCGACTTCCTCACGGATAATGGCGGCGAATTCTGGCGGCGTGTTGCCTTCGGTTTCCATGCCGCTTCTCAGGAACAGCTTTTTCACTTCCTCGCTGTTGACGATTTTCACCGCTTCGGCGTGCAGGCGCGCGATGACGGGGCGCGGCGTTTTAGCCGGCGCGAGCATGCCCACCCACGAGGCGTGGCTGTAGCCTTTGACGCCGGCTTCGGCCACCGTCGGCAGTTCGGGCACCGCGACCGAGCGCCTGGCGCCGGTCACCGCCAGCGCGCGCAGCTTGCCGGCGCGGATGTGCGGCAGCACGGTGGAGCTCGCCGCGAAATTGACCTGCACCTGGCCGCCGAGCAGCGCGGTCATGGCTGGCGCGCCGCCCTTGTACGGCACCAGCAGCATCCGGGTATTGCTCATGTGCTGAAACAGTTCGATGGCGAGATGGGTGCTGGTGCCGATGCCGCTGAAGCCGCAGGTGATTTCGCCGGGCTTCGACTTGAGCAGCGTGATGAGGTCGGCCAGCGATTTCACCGGCACCGCCGGGTTGACCACCACGATGTGCGGCAGGTCGGCGAACTGGGTGATCGGCGCGAAGTCGCGCACCGGGTCGAAAGGCATGTTCTTCTGCATCGCGGGCGTGATGGTGAACGAGGCCGCGACTACCAGCAGCGTGTAGCCGTCGGGTGCCGCTTTCGCCACGGTGTCGGTGCCGTTCAGGCTGCCGGCGCCGGGACGGTTGTCAACGACGATGTTCTGCCTGAGCGCGTCGCTCAGACGGTCGGTGACGATGCGCGCGGCGACGTCGGTCGAGCCGCCCGCGCTCTGCGGCACGATGACGCGGATCGGCCTCGCAGGATAAGGTTCCGCTGCGCCCGCGATCGCTGAAACCACCGCCAGCGCCACAGCGGTGAGGAGCGCGCCAACTCGAATGGATGGGATTCTCATCTTGTCATCCTCCTCGACTTCTTTCGGCAATCATCCGTTTTCCTGTTCACATCATACTTGATGCCGCGTTCACTCGGCATCGTAGCCGGGCGCGACACGCGCATCGATCACGCACACGCCACCCGCACGCACCGCAGCCACGCCGCGCGCGAGCGCCGCCCGCAATTCGGCGACGCTCGTCACCGGCCCGATGCCTTCCGCACCCTGCGCGCGCGCCATGGCGGCGATGTCGATCTCGGGATCGGAAATGCGCTGGCCGATCCAGCGGTTGCCGGGCGGGCGGCCGCGCGCCACCGCGACGCGTTCCTGGTGGCGCTCGTCGTTGAAGTACGAACGGTTGTTGCACACCACCATCAGGCACGGGATCCTGTAGTGCGCGGCGGTCCACACCGCCGTGTTGCCCATCAGGAAGTCACCGTCGCCGATGAGACCCACGGTAATGCGGTCGCTACCCTGCAAGGCGAGCGCCGCGCCGACGGTGAGGCCGGGACCCGCGCCGACGCCGCCGCCGCCGTCGAAGCCGATGTAATCGAGCGGATGGCGGAAATGGCGGTAGCCGCCGTGCCAGCCGAGCGGCAGGCGCGCGATGCAGACGTCGCTGCCCCGGGTGGCGGCATTGAGCGCGTGCGCGAGGGCCGCGAGCGTGAGGCCGTCTTTGGGAGGCGCCGGCGCATCGGCCGGGGCGGGCCCCGGCGCCGGCGCGGCGCGCGCGCTTGCCGCAGCGGTGATCAGCGGCACCGCCGCGTCCGGTTCGCACATCATGTAAACGTCGACCGGCGGCAGCGCCTGGTAATCCATGCTCCAGCCGCGATGGCTGTGCGCGTCGCACGAGACGTGAATGATTTTTGCCGTCACCGGCGCCGCGCCGAACGATTGTTTGAGCGCACCGGCGAGGTCGAGCCAGTCGAGCGAGAGAATGACGTCGGCTTCGGCGAGCAACTCGCGCGCCGCGGGCGGCAGGCGGTTGGCCGGCGGCGCCGCATGCAACGGATGGTCGGTGGGAAACGCCGCCGCGAGCTTGATGTGGGTGAGCACGCGCAGCTTGAGCTTTTCGGCGAGCGCGACGCGCGCGTTCCAGTCTTCGAGGCGGCGCGAGCAGCGCCCGGCAAGCATGACCGGGTTTTGGGCGTGCGACAGCAGCCGCGCCGCTTCGGCCACCAGCTCGGGCGCGGGCTGTGGAGCGGACGGCATGCGATAGCGCGCAACCTCGGGCATGGCGGGCAGCGCGCCGATCTTCTCTTCCTGGATGCCGATGTCGAGATTGACGTAAACCGGTCCGCGCGGCGCGGTCTGCGCGAGCTGCGCGGCGCGCAGCAGCGCTTCCATCGCGGCGGCGACCGAGCCCGGCTGGTTGTCCCATTTGGTGAAGTTGCGCACCAGCGCGCCCTGGTCGGACGCGGTGTGGATCCAGTCGATCCACGGCCGGCGCTTGGCCGCATCCCACGGACCGGTCGCGCCCACGATCAGCACCGGCGTGCGGTCGCACCACGCGTCGAACACCGGCATCGCCGCGTGCAGCAGGCCGACATTGGAGTGCAGCGCCGCGGCCATCAGGCGCTCGGAAGCTTTCCAGTAGCCTTGCGCGATGTGCACCGCGTGCTCGTCGTGCAGGCACAGCAGCATCTGCGGCGCGCGGTTGCCAAGGTAGTTGACGAGGCTGTCGTGCAGCCCGCGATAACTCGCGCCGGGATTGAGCGCGATGTAGGGAATGTCGAGCGCGCGCAGCGTGGCGGCAATCGCGTCGCTGCCCCAGTGTTCCCCGCTTTCGCGCGCGGGCAGCGGCGCATCGTGCGCGATGGAACGGGGTATCTCGTTTTTTGCCGTCATGTCAAAACCTTTTTTGCCACAGAGATCACAAAACTCACAGAGGAAAAATAGCTGTCGGTGGCGGGATGTGGATAGGGAAGTCTGCCAGCAGTAGCCTGGATGCAGCAAAGCGGAATCCGGGGTGAGGTTGATTGGCCGCCTGCATTCCCGGATTACGCCTGCGGCTCCATCCGGGCCACGATCGTTTTCATGCCTGGATTCCTTTTGTCGCGGAAAGCACGGAGGTCACGCAACAGAGCCCCAAACCGGACGAGCCGGAAAGATTTTCTCTGTGTGCTCTGTGCTCTGTGGCGATATTTGTTGTTGATACTCAGACGCCGTCTTTATTCAGTCCACCGTCGCGCCGGACTGCCTGATCACCTGCGCCCATTTCGCGAATTCCGCCCTGAGGTGCGCGGCGAAAGCTTCGCGCGTGCTGCCGACCGCGACGCTGCCGCTGTCGGCCATGCGGCTTTTCATTTCCGGCTGCTGCATGATTTTCATTGCATGCGCATTGAGCAGATTGAGGATCTCGGCCGGCGTGCCGGCGGGCGCGAGCAGGCCGTACCACTGGCTCGATTCATAGCCTTTCAGTCCCGACTCGGCCACCGTCGGCAGTTGCGGCAGCGCCGGCAGGCGTTCGCGCGAAGTCACGGCGAGCCCGCGCAGCCGCCCCGACTGCACGTAGGGCACGGCGGAGAGCGCGGGCATGAACATGATGCCCACTTCGCCCGAGAGAATCGCGGTGATCGCCGGTCCGGTGCCGCGGTAAGGCACGTGCACCATGTCGGTTCGGGTCATGGTCTTGAACAGCTCGGCGGCAAGGTGCGGCGTGCTGCCGCTGCCCGAGCCGGCAAAGCGCACGAGCCCCGGCCGCGCGCGCGCCAGCGCGATCAGCTCCTTCACCGATTTCGCGGGCAGCGACGGATGCGCGACCAGCACATTGGGCGCAAACGCGAGCAGGCTCACCGGATCGAAATCGCGGATCGGATCGTAAGTGACTTTGCTGAACAAGCTGGGCGTGGTCACGAAATTGGCGCCGTTGACCAGCAGCGTGTAACCGTCCTTCGGCGCTCTGGCGGCGATTTCGCTGCCGATCATGCCGTTCGCGCCGGCGCGGTTTTCGATCACGACCGGTTTGCCCAGCGCTTCGCTCAATTTCTGGCCGAAGATGCGGCCCATGCTGTCGACACCGCCGCCGGCGGGAAAAGGCACGATGGCGCGTACCGGTCCGGCCGGATAGGTCTGGGCGGCGACGATGGCAGGCGGCAGCACGCAGGCGGTGAGCGCAATGATCAGGATTGGCTTGAGAACTCGCATTTTTCCTCTCTCCTCGTTCGCGGCCGCGCGGGCCGCGCCGCACCGTTCTAGGTTTTCAGTCCCAGCAGTCCGGCGCCGGTGTCCCAGCACACGGCGCGCTTGCCGTTATCACTTAACTCTTTGATTTTGATTATATTTTTTGCGGGATCCGGGTCGCGCAGCGGGAACGGATAGTCGCTGCCCAGCGCCACCTGCGCTGCGCCCGCGCGCTCGATCAGGTAGCGTAACGCCGGTTCGTCGTGCAGCACCGTATCGTAATAGAGATTGGGCGTGTAGCGCTCGAGTGGCAGCTTGACCGCGCCGCGCGCCGCGGGCGGCGCGGCGGTGCGGCCGCGGGCGATGCGCCCGAACTGGAAAGGCACGCAGCCGCCGCCGTGCACCAGCAGCACGCGCAGCTTCGGAAAGCGGTCGAATACCCCGCCCAGCAGCAGCGCGGCGGCAGCGAACGTGGTTTCGCTCGGGTTGCCGACCAGGATGTGCAGGAACAGGCGCCGCAGCCGCGGCGGCACGGCGAGATCGGCGGGATGCACGATCACCGGCACCCCGAGTTCCTCGGCGGCGCGCCAGAACGCGTCGAACGCCGGCGCGTCGAGCCCCTCTTCCTCGACGCGCGCGCCGATCTGCACTGCGCGGTGCCCGAGTGCGCGCACGGCATGGCGCAGCTCTTCCGCGGCGAGTTCCGGCGCCTGCAGCGGCACCATCGCCGCGGCGACGTAGCGGTCGGGGCGCGCGGCGACGAGCTCGGCGAGCGCTTCGTTCTGGACGCGCGCGAGCCACTGCCCGGCTTCGGGCGCGAGATGATAGCCGGCGAGATCCATCCAGCCCGAGACGAGCTGCACGGCGATGCCGGCTTCGTCCATCCAGTTGAGCCGCGCCGCTTCGTCGACGAGCGTCGGCAGCAGCGGCATGCCGGTCACGCGGCCGCCGACTTCGAGGCGGGTGGCACCGTCGTCGGTCTTGACCACGCGCACACCGTGGCGCGCGCCTTCGTCGCCGATGCGCCTGATGACCGGCTCGCCCACGTGGTGGGCGTGGATGTCGAGGCAACGCGGCCGCTCTGCTGGCGCGCTCATCTCCGTCCTCCGGCGAGCAGGCTGCGGATGCGCGCGGCGACTTCACGCGGCTTTTCGGCAGGCGTGATGTGGCGACCGCCGGCGATCACCGTCAGCGTCGATTGCGGCAGCGCCCGGTGCAGCGCCTCGGCCATCGCGAGCGGCGTCGCGTAATCTTCGTCGCCGACGACGATGGCGCCAGGCGCCGTAATCGCGGCGAGCTGCGGCCGCAGGTCGGCATCGCCCAGCATTTCGCAGGTTTTCTCGTAGCAGGCGAGGTCGTTGGCGAGGAAAACATCCTTCAGCGCCTGGACGGTGCCGGGATGCGCGGCGCGGAAAGCATCGCTGAACCAGCGCGTTTCCTGGAAACCGATCAGCGCCCCCAGGCCCTTGGCGCGGGCGGTGGCGGCGCGCTCGCGCCAGGTTTTCGGCGCGTCGGCGCCGTACCACGCAGTAGTGTCGATCAGGCACAGCCCCGCCGTGCGCTGTGGATGATTGGCGGCGAAAGCCTGTGCCACCATGCCGCCCATCGAGCAGCCGGCAACCACCGCCGTCGGCCATTGCAGATGATCCATCAGTTCGGCGAGGTCGCGCGCGAACAGCGCCGGCGTGTAAGTCACGGGCCGCCGGCCCGAGCCGCCGTGGCCACGGCAGTCGAAGGTCAGCACTTCGGCATCCTGCGCGAGCTCCTGCACCACGCCGTCCCAGATGCTGCGGTCGAGCGCGAGCGAATGCACCAGCGCCACGCGCGGTGCGCCGGCGCGGGGCGCGGCATGCAGGGTGTAGGCGATGTTGCAGTCATCGCTGGTCTTGAAATGGGCGGTCGTGGATTTGCTCATGGCGATTCCGTCAATGGTTTTGCTGCGCGCGCCTGAAAGCGGTCATCACCGCGCGTGCCGCGAACTCCACCGCCATTTCGCGCTTGTAGGCGGCGGAACCGCGCACGTCCGACAGCGGCTGCGCCGCGGCACGCACCGGCTGCACTGCCGCGCGCACCGCGTCTTCGGTCGGCATTTGCCCGGCGAGCGCGGCAAGATCCAGCACGATCGGTTTCCAGCTCACCGAGCCCACGCACACGCGGGCCTGCGCGCATCGGCCTTGCGCATCGAGCCGCACCACCGCTGCGGTGTTGACGGTGGGAATTTCCAGCACGCCGCGCGCCAGATACTTGTAGAAAGCCGATCCGCCCGCTGCCGGCGGCGGCACGCTGACGCTCACCACCATCTCGTCCCTGGCGAAGCGCTTGTCGAAAGCTTCTTCGAGAGAAAGCGTGCGTCTTCCGCCGGCTCCCGCCACCGTGACGCTCGCGCCCAGCGCGAGCAGCGCGAGCGGCAGATCGAAGCCGCCGATCAGCGGGCCAACGCTGCCGCCGACCGTCAGCATCTGGCGGATGCGGGCGTGGCCCACCGCCTCCAGCGCATCGGCGATCGCCGGCCAGCGGTCGCCGATGCGCCGGTCGGCATAAAGCTGCTGCTGGC
>JBKBXX010000136.1:0-7737 GCA_046313915.1 Burkholderiales bacterium
GCCTCGCACAGCTCGTGGCCGAGGAACTCGAGTGCGACTGGAAAAAAGTGTCGACCGAGACGATCTCGGCCGCGCGAAACCTCGCCAGCAAGCGCGCCTGGGGCGATCTGTCGACTTCCGGTAGCCGCGGTATCCGCCAGTCGCACGACTACGTGCGGCGCGGCGGGGCGGCGGCGCGCATCATGCTCATGCAGGCGGCCGCCAACCAGTGGCAGGTGCCGGTCGGCGAGCTGACCGTCGCCAACGGCGTGATTACGCATGCGGCGTCCGGGCGCTCGACGACTTACGGCAAAGTGGCGGCGGCCGCAGCGAAGCTCGCCGCGCCGGACCCGAAGAGCATCAAACTCAAGTCCCCCCGGGAATGGAAAATCGCCGGCAAGCCGATGAACCGGGTGGACACGGCCAGCAAGCTGAACGGCAGCCAGGTCTACGCCATCGACGTCAAAGTTCCGGGCATGCTCCATGCCGCGGTCAGGGACTGCCCGGTGTTCGGCGGCAAGCTCGTGAGCTTCGACGAGGCCAAGGTCGCCGGCATGCCCGGCGTGCGCAAGGTCGTGAGAGTGAACGATTCCACGGTGGCCGTCGTCGCCGACACCTGGTGGCGGGCGAAAAAGGCGCTCGATGCGCTGCCGATCGTCTGGGATGAGGGGCCGAATGCGAACGTCAGCAGTGCATCGATCGCGGAGCATCTCGAGTCCGGTCTGACCTCGAACGACGCTTTCGCCGACATCGATGAGGGCGACGCCCTCAAGGCGATCGCCGGCGCGGCGAAAAAAATCGAAGCGGTCTACAGCCTGCCTTTCGTGTCCCACGCGACGATGGAGCCGATGAACTGCACGGTGCGCCTGACCGCCGACAAGGCCGAAGCGTGGTTGCCGACGCAGAACCCGGAAGCCTCGCTCGCCGCGCTGTCCACGTCGTCCGGGCTGCCGCTGGAGAAATGCGTGGTCAACAACCATGACCTCGGCGGCGGCCTCGGCCGGCGCATCGGCAGTCAGGATATCGTACGCCAGGCGGTGGCGATCGCCAAACAGCTGCCGCCCGGCACGCCGGTGAAGATGCTCTGGTCCCGCGAGGAAGACCAGGCGCACGGCCTGTACCGGCCGATTGCGCAGTGCCGGCTCGCGGCGGGCGTCGACGAAAAGGGCAATCTCGCCGGGCTGTACCTGCGGGTTTCGGGCCAGTCGATCAACGCTTTCGCCAATCCGGCGGCGATCAAGGACGGCAAGGACCGGCGGCAATTGCAGGGCCTGTGGGCGCAGCCCGGAGATGCGCAGATCGGCTACACCCATGCCAACCTGCGCACCGAGTACGCGATGCGCAACACGCACCTGCCGGTCGGGCCGTGGCGCGGCGTCAATACCAACCAGAACGGCATTTTCCTGGAGTGCTTCATGGACGAAGCGGCGAAGCTCGCGGGCAAGGATCCACTCGAGTTCCGCCGCGCGTTGATGAGCGAACGCCCGAAACATCTGGGTGTGCTCAACGCGGTCGCCGAGCGCGCGGGCTGGGGCAGGCCGTTGCCCGCGGGCGTGCATCGCGGTATTGCGCAGTTCATGGGCTACGGCAGCTACTCGGCGGGGGTCGCCGAGGTTTCGGTGAGCCCCAAAGGCGAGGTGAAAATCCACCGTCTCGTGCTGGCGAGCAACATCGGCCATGCGGTGAACCCCGCTCAGATCGCGGCCCAGGTCGAAGGCGCCGCGGTGATGGCGATGAGCACGCTGCTCAGCGAATGCTCGGTCGAGAAAGGCCGGGTGCGGGAGACCAACTTCGACACCTACCCGCTGCTGCGGATCGCGCAGATGCCGAAGATCGAGACGGTCGTCCAGCAAACCTATGACTTCTGGGGCGGCGTCGGCGAGCCGACGATCTGCGTGGTGGTGCCGGCGATACTGAACGCGATCTTTGCCGCCACGGGCAAGCCGGTGCGCAGCCTGCCGCTCGGCAAGCAGGGCCTGACGCTGGTCTGAGCGGCGTGGCGGGTTTTCGCCGGGGATGCGTGCTGCTCGCGCTCGTGGCCGGCTGTGCCGGCCGCGCTCCCGGCCCGCTCGCGGACTATCGCATCGAAGGCGATGCCATTCCCGCGCCGCTGGCGGCCGGCGGCGATGCGGTGCGGGGACGCGAGATCGTGATGGGCAGGGACGCCAACTGCCTGCTGTGCCACGCCATACCGGAAACCGGCGCGCGCTTCATGGGCGATGTCGGTCCGTCGCTCGCCGGCGTGGGCGCGCGGCTGACGGAAGGGCAGTTGCGGCTGCGCCTCGTCGACCAGTTGCGGCTCAATCGCGATACGGTGATGCCTTCATATTACCGCGTGGAAGGGCTCAACCGGGTGGCCGCGGTCTATCGGGGCAAGCCCATCCTCGATGCCCGCCAGATCGAGGACGTGATTGCGTATCTGAAAACCCTGCAACGATGAAAAGACATTTCGATCCATGCCGACTCGCCGCCGTTTCCTGTTTGGGCTGAGTGCGCTCGCCGGCCTGTCGGCGGCCTCGCGCGCGGGGCTGGCCTGTGCCGAAGAACGCGAGGTCCTGGTGCGCAGCATCACCGGCGGCGCGCCGCTGCGCATGGGGCGCGTGAGGCTCGACACGCCCGAGCTCGCCGACAACGGCCACGCCGTGCCGTTGCGCGTGATCGTCGACAGCCCGATGACGCCCGACAACCACGTGCGCAAGGTGGTGCTGCTCGCCGAGCGCAATCCGCGCCCGATCGTGGCGACCTTCACGCTCGGGCCACGGGCGGGACGGGCGGAGATCTTTACCCGCATCAGGCTCGCGGACAGCCAGGAAGTGCTGGCGCTCGCGCAATTTTCCGATGGCTCGTATTGGGCGGGCGGCGCCAAGGTGATCGTCACCGAACTGGCGTGCCTCGACGGGAGCTGACCATGCTCGCGCGAGTGCAGGTGCCGCCGCGGGCGCGCCGCGGCGAGATCATCCGGATCGGCATCATGATCCAGCATCCGATGGAAACCGGTTTTCGTCCCGACATCTACGGCAAACGCATCCCGAAGAATGTCATCCACACCCTCGTCTGCCGCTACAACGGCGGCGAGATCTTCCGCGCCGAAATGGGATCGGGCATCGCCGCCAATCCCATTCTCCAGTTCCACACGGTGGCGCAGGAAAGCGGCGAAATCGTTTTTGACTGGGTCGACGACAGCGGAAACCGCGGCACGGCGAGCGCCGCGATTTCCATAGCCGGGTGAAGCAAAACGGACGAAACGTGCCGAACCGCAACAGGCCTGCCTGCTTGAATCCCGTCAATTCCGCCCGTTTCCTTTTTTGTCTTTTTCTTGCGGCTTTCACGGCCTCGGCGACCGAGTTCGAGCGCCCCCGGCCGCTCAAATCGGGAATCGAGTTCGCGAGCCCGGATATCCGCGCCATGCAGACCGACGATTTTGCCAACCCGGGCATGCTGTGGGTTGCGCGCGGCGAAAAGCTGTGGCGGGAGGCCGCGGGCGCCGGCGGCCGCTCGTGCGCCGGCTGTCATGGCGATGCGGCGGACAGCATGAAAGGCGTGGCCGTGCGCTATCCGCGTATCGATCCCGCAACCGCGCAGCTCGTCAATCTCGAAGGCCGCATCAACCTTTGCCGCAGCCGCGAGCAGCGGGCCGAGCCGCTGCGGTACGAGTCCGAGGAACTGCTTGCGCTCACCGCCTATCTCGCCCATCAGTCGCGCGGCATGCCGTTCGAGGTCGGAATCGACTGGCAAAACCGCCGCAATTTCGAACGCGGCCGCGATTTTTATTATCGGCGCATGGGCCAGATGAATCTGTCGTGCGCGCATTGCCACGAACGGAACTGGGGGCGGCGGCTGCTGAGCGACACCATCAGCCAGGGCCACGGCAACGCCTATCCGGTCTATCGCCTGGAATGGCAGGGCGTGGGGTCATTGCACCGGCGCCTCAGGAGCTGTCTTTACGGCGTGCGCGCCGAGCCGTTGCCGGCGGGCAGCCCGGAACTGCTCGACCTCGAGCTGTTCCTCGCGTGGCGCGCGCAAGGGCTGCCGCTCGAGGCTCCCGGCGTGCGGCGTTAGCGCAAACCGGCGTTGATGCGTTCCAGCGCCACCGCGCCCGGGCACAGCTCGTGCGTGCCAAGCTGGTTGAGCGGCGTGTCGACGGTGTTGATGTGCTCGTGCAGGTCGACCGCGGCGGGGTTGACGTAGAGCAGACCGGTCACGATCTCGCCGGCAGCGGCGCGTTCCTGCAGATAGTTCATCGCCTTGATGCGGTCGGTCGGATCGTAATCGGCCGCCAGCTTGCGCAGACGCAGCACCGAGCCGTCGTGCTGGGTGACATTGACCACCTGGCCCGGTTCGTAGTCGGCGGTGATTTCTGCGCGCTCCTCGATGAAGTCGATGCGGTTGACGGCCTCGTTGTGCTGGCGCACGTACTCGTAGCTTTTGGTCGAACCGGGGTGGTTGTTGAACGCGATGCACGGCGAGATGACGTCGATGAAAGCTGCGCCCTTGTGCTCGATCGCCGCCTTGATCAGCGGCACGAGCTGCGCCTTGTCGCCGGAGAAGCCGCGCGCGACGAAAGTCGCGCCGAGCAGCAGCGCCATGCCGATCATGTCGAGCGGCTCGTCGGAATTCACCACGCCGCGCTTGGATTTCGAACCTTTGTCGGCGGTGGCCGAGAACTGGCCTTTGGTGAGGCCGTAGACGCCGTTGTTTTCGACGATGTAGACCATGTTGACGCCGCGCCGCATGCAGTGCGCGAACTGGCCGAGCCCGATCGACGCCGAATCGCCGTCGCCCGAAACGCCGAGGTAGAGCAGTTCGCGGTTGGCGAGACTGGCGCCGGTCAGCACCGATGGCATGCGGCCGTGCACGCTGTTGAAGCCGTGCGAATTGCCGAGGAAGTAGGTCGGTGTCTTGGAACTGCAGCCGATGCCGGAGAGCTTGGCGACACGGTGCGGCTGGATATCGAGCTCCCAGCAGGCCTGGATGATGGCGGCCGAGATCGAATCGTGGCCGCAGCCGGCGCACAGCGTCGACACTGCGCCCTCATAATCACGGCGGGTATAGCCGGCCCCGTTTTTCGCCAGAGCCGGATGATGCAGTTTCGGTTTTGCCAGGTAAGTCATGATGCCTTCTTCAGCGGCACGATGGTGCGGGCCGCGGCGTGCTGGGAAATCTGCTCGACGATGAAACGCGCGGTGATCGGCGTGCCGTCATAGTGCAGCACCGATAGCAGGCGCGTCGGGTTCACCTTGGCTTCGTTCACCAGCATGGTCTTCAGTTGCGCGTCGCGGTTTTGCTCGACGACGAAAACCCACGGATGGGAGGCGACGAAATCGTTGATCTCTTCCTGGAACGGGAAAGCGCGCACCCTGAGCGCGTTGACGTGGATGCCGCGGCAGGCGAGCACATCGAGCGCTTCCTGCATCGCGGGACTGGTCGAGCCGTAGAATATCGCGCCGAAGCGCGCCGGCCGCGCGGCCGGATAGAGCAGCGGCTTGGGCAGCAGCGTTTTGGCGGTCTCGAATTTGCGCAGCAGCCGCTGCACGTTGTCGACATAGTCGGGCCCGGCTTCGGAGTAGCGCGCATAGCGGTCCTTGGTCGTGCCGCGCGTGAAATAGCTGCCTTTGGTCGGGTGGGTGCCGGGGTAGGTGCGATAGGGGATGCCGTCGCCGTCGACGTCGAGGTAGCGGCCGAAATCCGCGCCCGCTTCCAGCATTTCGTAGGTCATGATCTTGCCGCGGTCGTAGCTGCGCGTGTCATCCCACTGGAAAGGCTCGCATAGCCGCGTGTTCATGCCGATGTCGAGATCGGTCATGACGAACACCGGCGTTTGCAGCCGCTCGGCAAGATCGAAAGCCTGGGCGGTGAGTTCGAAACACTCGGTCGGGTCTTCGGGGAACAGCAGCACGTGCTTGGTGTCGCCGTGCGAGGCATAGGCACACGAAATGAGGTCGGCCTGCTGGGTGCGGGTCGGCATGCCGGTCGAAGGGCCGCCGCGCTGCACGTTGATCAGCACCACCGGGATCTCGGCGAAATAGGCGAGCCCGATGAATTCGGTCATCAGCGAAATGCCGGGGCCCGAAGTCGCGGTGAACGAGCGCGCGCCGTTCCAGCCCGCGCCGATCGCCATGCCGATCGACGCGAGTTCGTCTTCGGCCTGGATGATGGCGTAGCGGTGTTTGCCGCTCGCCGGATCGATCCTGAGCTTCTGGCAGTGCTTGATGAAAGCTTCGGCGATCGAAGACGAGGGCGTGATCGGATACCACGCACACACGGTGGCGCCGCCATAAACCGCGCCCAATGCTGCCGCGCTGTTGCCGTCGACGAAGATTTTGTCGCCGACGTTGTTGGCGCGCCGCACTCTGATGCCGAGCGGGCAGTCGAGGTGCTGCAGCGCGTAATCGCGCCCCATGTGCAGCGCCTTGACGTTGGATTGCAGCAGTGCTTCCTTGCCCTTGTACTGCTCGGAGAACAGTTTTTCGATTTCGGTGGCATCGATTTCCAGCAGCGCCGACAGCGCGCCGACGTAGATGATGTTCTTGAACAGCTGCCGCTGGCGCGGGTCGCTGTAGGCCTGATTGCAGATTTCGGTGAGCGGCATGCCGATGACGTTGATGTCATCGCGGAACTTCGATTTCGGCAGCGTTTTGGAGTTGTCGTAGAACAGATAGCCGCCGGGCTCGATTTCCTTCACGTCCGCGTCCCGGGTCTGCGGGTTCATCGCGACCATCAGATCGACGCCGCCGCGCCGTCCCTGGTAGCCGCTTTCATTGACGCGCACTTCGTACCACGTCGGCAAGCCCTGGATGTTCGAGGGGAAAATGTTGCGCGGAGAAACCGGCACGCCCATTCTGAGGATGGCGCGCGCGAACAACTCGTTGGCCGAAGCCGACCCCGAGCCGTTGACGTTGGCGAACTTGACGACGAAATCATTTATCGCATTGATTCTGTTCATTTTTTCTCCGGCATCCTCAAGCGGCTTTGCGCTGCGGCCTGATGCGGCAGCCCGGCCCCGCGTGGGCCATCTCGAGCAGGAATTTCTGCATGTCCCAGGCGCCGGTCGGACAGCGTTCGGCACACAAGCCGCAATGCAGACACACGTCCTCGTCCTTGACCATCACGCGCCCGGTCATTTTCAGCGCGTCCGAGACGTAAAGGCTCTGGTCGGGATGCAGCGAAGGCGCTTTCAGCCTGGCGCGCAGTTGCGCCTCCTCGCCGTCGGGTGTGAAGGTGATGCAGTCCATCGGGCAGATGTCGACACAGGCATCGCACTCGATGCACAGTTTTGCGGTGAACACGGTCTGCACGTCGCAGTTGAGACAGCGCTGCGCTTCGGCGAAACCGGTCTTGGGATCGAAACCCAGTTCCACTTCGATCTTGATGTTTTTCAGGGCCGCATTGGCATCCCGCCACGGCACCTTGTGCCGCTCCTGGGGGGAGATCTGGTTGTCGTAGCTCCACTCGTGGATGCCCATTTTCTGGGACACGAGATTGGTGAGCGGCGCCGGCCGTTCCCCGACGTTCTCGCCGTGGCAGAATTTGTCGATCGACACCGCTGCTTCATGGCCGTGCGCCACCGCCCAGATGATGTTCTTGGGGCCGAACGCCGCATCGCCGCCGAAGAACACCTGCGGCAGCGTCGATTGCATGGTGGTCTTGTCCACCACCGGCATGCCCCATTGGTCGAACTCGATGCCGAGATCGCGCTCGATCCAGGGAAAGGCGTTTTCCTGCCCGATTGCCACCAGCACGTCGTCGCATTCGTAGTGC
>JBKBXX010000137.1:0-7624 GCA_046313915.1 Burkholderiales bacterium
TGGTCTCGCTGATTGCGCCGGGCAAACCGTTGCGTTGATCGTCCGCGCCCCATTTCAGCGCCAGAGAACTCGCGCCCCCTGTCCAACGCACGTCAGCCTGTGCGTTGTCGATGCGCACAGCCTCATTGTCACGGTAGTTATCGCTTTCGTAGTGGCTACCATGCATGCGCAAACCCACGTTGTCTCCCGCCATACTGGCGCCAGCGCGCAACTCACGCGTATCGTGACTGGCAACACCCGCGTCAAGGTAAGCTGAACGCGAATGCCGCTGCGGCGCTTTGGTAATAATGTTGATCGTGCCGCCAGTAGCGCCGCCATAAAGCACCGAGCCGCCGCCGCGCAAAATCTCGATGCGTTCGATGGACGCCAGCGGAATCGCCGACCAGTTGACGGTCAGTGAGGTGTATTCGCGGATGTGCACACCGTCGATCAACACCAGCGTATTTTGATCACCAAAGGCACTGCCAAAGCCGCGCATATCGATTTGCGCATTGGGCGAGCCAGGGTAATCGCGCATGTGTACGCCTGCCAAAGATTGCAGCAACTGCGGCACAGTGGTGGCCGGGCTGCGCGTGATGTCCTGTGCGGTGATAACCCTGACGCCTATCAGGTAACCCGGTGCCGGTTCATCAATGCGCGTAGCGGTCACGGTAATCGGCAGTCCAACGGTGACAGGGGTTTCCGTCGCACACACCATCGAGGCTGACGTAATAGCAATGCCCGCGAATACCGCCGCATTAATACTCTTGGTGCCTTTTATGAAATCCCAACATGGTTGGGCGGGCCCCTCCCCGGCTCCCGGCAGGGTGTCCGACCCGCCCCTGCGAATCAGCGTTTCGCCGCCGGAAAGACCGTTGATCTCATCAGCCCCCACCGTGCCACCCAGACTGTCCGCGCCAGACGCATCGGCGATGACCGCCATGATCGATGAACCCCACGATTGCTCCCCCTGTTGGTGACTTCAGCACACCTATCACATGACCCGGCGCGCATCAACCGCCGGATGTTAGCCCAATGAGATAAAAAGGCAAGCGCGGCGGGCAGCGATAAAGTACATCGCATCACTTGCCTGGAAAGACGGCCAACGCAGTAACCATAGCTTGGGTGAAGCAAAGCGGAATTCGGGACCCTGTCTTTTGAGCAATTGAAACCCTGGATTCCGCCTACGACTGCATCCGGGCTTGCTATTTTGCGCCTTTAATTGCAGCCCTTCCTTTGTATCCTTCGTTTTTCCTTTGCGTTCCTTCGCGTTCCATGTCGAGGCAAAATCAAATATTCAGGAAGTTAATAAGGAGATTTGCCTCAGATACTGATTTATCTCAGGCTCTTTCAGGAAAAAGTGGGCAACATCGGCGCGGGAAATCCGGCCGGCTGTGACGCCGGTCATATTGGTAAGCACCCGATAGTTTCCTGTCAATGGGCCGTTGGTGAGGAACCCGGGCCTGACGATGGTCCAGTCAACATCGCTTGCCCTGATCAATGCTTCCTGGCGATCTTTATCCGCGTAGATCGGCCACGGCAGGAGCGGGCAAAAAATGCGGTCGTAGAGGAATCCGCCGTGTCCTCTGCTATCTCCCGCGCCTATACCTGTCACACAGAGCAAGCGCCTGACCCCGGTCTTTTTCATGGCCCGAAGCAGATTGCGTGTGCCTTCCGAAAAGACCGTCACCCGTATCCACGGTGCTTTGACTCCGATCGTGCAACACGCCGCATCCTGGCCAGCCATCACAAAAGCGACCGACTCCGAATCCAGAATGTCGCCCTTCACAACCCTGAGCCGCTGGCGTTGTGTAGCCAGCCTTTGAGGATTACGAACCAGGGCGGTTACGGCATGCCCGACGTCAACGCCTACTCAAGAAGTTGTCGTCCAATACCACGAGTGGCGCCAACGATCAAAATGTTCATAGTGGGCGTGGCGGATGGATATATTGCCATAAATGATACGCCGCCAGATCGGCGCGAGACAAAAATCCGCGCAAAATGGGTGTGAGGACTACTCAGGCGTCCAGCAGCCCAATCCATTGCGTGATTCATCGTAACCAGTTGTTTTTATTATGTTTTATTCTCATGCCTCAACTTTTGATCTTATCGGCGTTTATCGGCGGTTCAATTGCTCTTGACGGTCACCACGCCACCGTGCCGCCATCGACCGGGATGATCGCGCCGGTGATGAAGTTCGAGGCGTCGGAAGCGAGCAGTACTGCGATGCCCTTGAGATCGTCCCGACCGCCGGTGCGGCCGAGCGGGATTTCGCGCTCGATGTTTTCCTTGTTCTTCTCGTAGAGTTTCTGGTTGATCGGCGTCACGAAAAAGCCGGGGCAGATGCAGTTCACGTGGATGTTGTGCTGCGCCCATTTCACCGCGAGGTCGCGCGTGAAGTTGACCAGCGCGCCCTTGCTCGCGCCGTAGGCGACCGAGTTATAGGCCCGGGGATTACGGCCAACCAGCCCGGCGATCGAGGCGATGTTGATGATCTTGCCGCGTCTTGCCTTGATCATCTCGCGCCCCAGCACCTGTGCGCACAGGAAAGGCGCAGTGATGTTGAGGTCGAACACCTGCTGCCAGCGCTCGAGCGGCATCTCCTCGGGCGGCGCGACCCAGGCGCGGCCGGCATTGTTGACCAGCACGTCGACGCGCCCGAATTTCTCCAGCGTCGCCTCTTTCATCGCCTCGACCTGGTCGGGCCGGGTGACGTCGCACGCCACCGCCAGCGCCTTCACACCGAGTTTTTCGATCTCGTGCGCCGCCTGTTCGCAGTTTTCCAGCTTGCGCGAGCAGATCACGATGTTCGAACCGGCTTCGGCCAGGCCGGTGGCCATCTGCAGGCCGATGCCGGTCGCGCCGCCGGTGACGACACTCACGCGGCCTTCGAGATTCATCAGTTGTTTGACGGTCGCCATCCTGCCTCCTTCACAACATGTATCATCGGGAAGGGTCGGGGCGCACCCTTCACCCTTCACCCTTCACCCTTCACCCTTCGCCCTTCACTCTTCGCTCCTCGCCCTTCACTGCGCTTTCAGCAACTGCGCCGCAATGATGTTGCGCTGGATTTCCGAAGTGCCTTCATAGATGCGCACGATGCGCGCGTCGCGATAGGTGGTCTCGATGCCCGCCTCACGCATGTAACCCATGCCGCCGTGGATCTGCACCGCGGCGTCGGCGACGCGCCCCAGCGCCTCGGTGGCATAGAGCTTGGCCGTCGAGGCCTCCAGCGTGCCGCGTTCGCCGCGCATCAGCGTGTCGATCGCGCGCTGGGTGAGACCGCGCGCCGCATCGCGGCTCACCGCCATGTCGGCGAGCATCCACTGCAACCCCTGGTGCTCGGCGAGCTTTTTGCCGCCCTGAACGCGGATTTTCATGTAATCGACGCAGCGGCCGATCAGTTTGTCCATCATGCCCACACAGCGCGCGGCTATCGTGACGCGCCCCGCGGTCAGCGTTTTCAGCGCCTGCACGTAGCCCATGCCTTCGGGACCGAGCAGGTTTTCCGCCGGCACTTCGCAGTCGTTGAAAGCGAGCGGCGCGGTGGTGCAGCCGTGCATGCCCATCTTGAGTTCGTTCCTGCCGATGGTGAAGCCGGGGAAACCGCGCTCGACCAGGAAAGCCGAAATGCCTTTGATGCCCCTGGTCCTGTCGGTGATCGCCATCACGGTGAACACCTGCGCCACGCCGGCGTTGGTGATGTAGATCTTCTCGCCGTTCAGCACATAACGGTCGCCTTTTTGCACCGCCGTGGTGTGCAGCGCCGCCGGATCCGACCCCGCCTGCGGCTCGGAAAGCGCGAAGCTACCGATCCATTCGCCGCTCGCCATGCGCGGCAGATACCTGGCTTTTTGCTGCGCGTTGCCGAGCGCGACGATGCCGGCGGTGCTGATGCCGGTGTGGTTGCCGATCAGCGTGGCAAAACCGTAGTTGGTCTTGCCCAACTCTTCCTCGATCGCGCACTTGCCGGCGAGATCGAGACCGCTGCCGCCATACTCCTCGGGAATGGTGAGTCCGAACAGCCCCATCTCACGCGCCATGCGCATCAGATCGTCGGGAATCGCGTCGTTTTCCTCGATCCAGCGCGAGCGCGGCTCGACCTCGTCACGGATGAAGCGCCGCACCTCGTCGCACAGCAATTTCACTTCGGGCGAGAGCTGCGCCATGTCTGTCTCCGTCCGCCATCGCCAGCGGGTGGCTGAATGATCGGGGGCTCGAATGCCCGGCTCGTCACCTCAGGCCCCATCGCTCGATCACCTGATCAGCGGCCTGATCAGCGCGTCCGCGGCCTTCACGCCGCGGCCTTTCTCGAACACGAACAGCGGATTGATGTCGAGTTCCGCGACGTGGTCCTTGAGATCGACGGCGAGCGCCGACAGCCTGACGACGGCATCGGCAAGCGCGTCGATGTCGGCAAGCGCGCGGCCGCGCGCCCCGGCGAGCAGCGGGTAGCCCTTGATCTCGGCGATCATTTCGCGCGCCATCGCCGGCGTCACCGGCGCAAGCCGGAAAGCGACGTCCTTCAGCACTTCGGCGAAAATGCCGCCGAGACCGAACATCACCGCCGGGCCGAACAGCGGATCGTTGGTGACGCCGAGGATCGCCTCGACGCCGCCCGTGACCATTTCCTGCAGCAGCACGCCTTCGATCCGCGCCTCCTTTTTGTAAGCACGCGCGTTCGCCAGCACTTCATCATAGGCCGCGCCGAGTTCGGCATCGCAAGCGATGCCGAGCCGCACCGCACGCGCTTCGGTCTTGTGCGAAATATCGGGCGACTGCACCTTGAGTGCCAGCGGATAGCCGATGCGCGTGGCGATCGCGAGCGCCTGCTCCCGGCTGCCTGCCAGTTCCTCGCGCGTCACCGCAATGCCGTAGGCGGCGAGCACGCGTTTGGCGGCGTGTTCCGGCACGTCGCCGGTGTATTTCATAAGATATTGTTTTATATCATCATTTTTTATGAGCAGCGCGCGTTCGCCGGCCTGCGCCGCGTTGCGGCGCCGCGCTTCGGCGTACCACGACACCGCCGCCATGGCGCGCCCGCAGCGCACCGGCGACTTGTAGTGGGGGATGCGCGCGCCGTCGAGCAGCGCGTAGGCTTCGGCCGCAACCGCGTCGCGCGCGCTCCACGAAATGAAAATCGGTTTATCGGTCTTCTGCGCCACCGCCACGATCTCGGTGGCGATTTTGTGCGCGAGTTCGCCCTGCAGCGAGGCGTTGATCATGGCGACGCAATCGACGCCGGGATCGTCGATGATGGTCTGCAGCGTGCGGTTGATGAGGCTGGTGTCGTTGAAAATCGCAGCGGTGACGTCGATCGGATTGAGCAGCGAGCCGAAACTCGGCACGAATTCGCGCAGCCTGGCGAGTGTCGCGGGCGCCAGCTGCACGAGCTGCATGCCGCGCGCGATACATTCGTCGGTCATCAGAATGCCGGCGCCGCCGGAGATGGTGATGATCGCCACACGGTTACCGCGCGGCAGGCGGCCGGCACGGAAAGCGCGACCGTAGTCGACCACATCCTGGATGTCTTCGACCTGGATGATGCCTTTCTGGCGGAACGCCGCCTGATAGAGCGCCATCGCGCCGCCGAGATTGGCGGTGTGCGAAGCGGCCGCTTTCTGGCCCTGTTCGGTATTGCCGACCTTCCATACCATCACCGGCTTGCCGGCGGCGAGCGCCTTGTCGCCGATTTCGGGCAGACGCCAGGCGTCCTTCGCGCCTTCGAGATAGGCGACGATGATCTCGGTTTGCGGATCGCGGATGAAATACTCGATGAAGTCGAGCGTGGAGACGCCGATCTCGTTGCCGGTGGTCACCATCTGGCGAAACCTGAGGCCGCCGTCCTTCGACGACAGGTTCATCACCGAAAAACCGAACCCGCCCGACTGCGACACCATGCTCACCACCCCGGGCTCGTAATCGGTATGAAACACCGAACCGAAACCGGCGAACACGCTGTCGGCAACGTTGATCATCCCCTGGCAGTTGGGGCCGATCACGCCGATGTCGAATTCGCGCGCGATGGCGGCGAGCCGTTTCTGCAACTCGACGCCGCCGCCGCCCACTTCCGAAAATCCGGAACTGAAAATGATCACGTACGGCACGCCTTTGGCGCCGCACTGGCGCAGCATGTCGGCCACGCGCGAGGCATTGACCAGGATCAGCGTGAGATCCGGCGTCTCCGGCAGATCGGCGAGCGCGGCGTAGCACTTGATGCCCGCGATTTCCTGGTAACGCGGGTTGACGGGATAGATTTTCCCGCGGTAGCCGTGGGAAGTCAGGTGTTTGAGCGGCTGGCCGCTGATGGTGTCGAGATCCTGCGAGGCGCCGATGATGGCGATCGCGCGCGGGTTGAAGAATCGTTCGAAATCGGTGCGCATCCTGTGCCGCGGTCCTTTCAGAGCCTGCTGCGGGCGCTGTAGCCCGGAAAAGGCTCAATGTTAGAGGCGAAGCCGAGGCAACGGCAAGTCTGTGAAACAAAAAAGGCGGCAGCGCCGCCTTTTTTGCCGGGCGAACCCGCTTATTTCGCGCCAAGCCAGCGCGCCGGATTGTGCTTGACCAGCTTGTCCACCTCCGCCTGCGCAATGCCGGCGGCACGCAAACCGCGCACCGTGGCCTCGATGCCGTCGGGATGCACCGGGTTGCCGCTTTGCCCCAGATCAGACGACACGATGATGTGGTCGGCGCCGATTTCCTTCACCACTTTCGCCAGATCGGGGATCGACACGCGCCGCCAGTGGCGCATCCACGCCTGCTGCGCCTGCGGCCCCATCAGCTCGTTGAGATAGACGTATTCGATCATCGCACCCATCGCGGTGACCTCCTTCACCTGCTCCAGCGTGAGCCCCGGCACTTCGGCGAGCGCATGGGTGACCACGATGTTCTTCACACCGAGCTCTTTCGCGCGTTTCACCACCACCATCACCTCGGCAGCGGACACGTGGCCGGTGGCGAGCGACAGGTTCTCGCGCGCCATCACCTTGAGCACGGCTTCGGTCTCCGGCGTCACCTTGCCGTCGATGGCGACACGCAATCCGCTCGCGTCCTTGCCCACGAACGACTTCATGTGATGGTCGGCATCGAAAGTCGGCAGCCATACCACCTTGCCGCGGCCGCCCGACATGCGGTACATCCATTCCACGGCATCGGCATTGACGCCGCCCACCGCGCGGTTGAGCGCAATGCCGCCCCATACCTCGAGACCGGGCACGGCTTCCATCAGCAGCGCCGCGCGCGCCGCGGTTTCGGTAACGTGGTTCTTGAGCAGCAACCCGCGCATGCCGCGCGCCTTGGCGAGCCGCGCCACGTCGAGATCCGACATGTTGCGGCCAAACACGTCGGGGGCGGAATGCACGTGGATGTCGATGGCGCCGGCCGCGGGGCTCACCAGCGGCGGCGGCGGCGGAAACACCGAAGCCGTCGCGCTCTGGGCGAGCACCGGGGCGGGGATGGCAAAGGCGGCGCAGACGGCAGCGCCGGCAAACATGCTGCGTAAACGGAACATAGGACTCCTCCCTGGTTGGTCAAATCCCCTCGGCAGGCCGATTTTTGTTGTTCGCGCATGATATCACCGCGCACCGCCTGGTGGCGGACGACGGCGGCGCGCCCGTGATATCATCGCGCTCTGCGGAAATGCCCTTAA
>JBKBXX010000138.1:0-7245 GCA_046313915.1 Burkholderiales bacterium
GCGTTCGTGCGCGTGTGCTCGGGCAGGTTCGTGCGCGGCATGCGGCTCAAAAACTGCCGCACCGGCAAGGACCTGCGGCCCAACAACGTGGTGTCTTTCCTGTCGCAGCGCCGCGACCTGCTCGAGGAAGCCTATCCCGGCGACATCATCGGCATCCCCAATCACGGCGTGCTGCAGCTGGGCGACACGCTGACCGAAGGCGAAAACCTGCAGTTCACCGGGCTGCCCTTCTTCGCGCCCGAGCTGTTCCAGAGCGTGGAAATCGCCGACCCGCTGCGCAGCAAGCAGCTGCGCTCGGGACTCGCCCAGCTCGGCGAGGAAGGCGCAATCCAGGTGTTCCGGCCGCACACCGGCGGGCCGCTGCTGCTGGGCGCGGCGGGCAGTCTGCAGTTCGAAGTGGTCGCACATCGGCTGCGTCACGAATACGGCACCGAACCGCGCCTCGTGCCCGCGCGCTACACCGCGGCGCGCTGGATCACCGCGGACGATCCGCGTGAAATGCAACGCTTCATCGACTACAACGCGCACCGCATCGCCCACGACGTGATGGACGCGCCTGCCTTTCTGATCACGCACCAGACGGAACTCGAGGTGGCGCAGGAAAACTGGCCGGCGATCCGGTTTCACGCGCTGCGTGAACACGCGGGCCTGGTGTTCCAGGCCGGTCTCGACGGCTGAGCTGACCAGCCGCGGATTGCAACGCGCCTTCGACAGCAGGCGCTGCAGCCGCCGCTTCCTCATTGGCGTGTTCGTGGAGGGCGTACGATCCGATCGAAACCTCGCGCTTCAATGCCCGGCCAGCCGGTTCGCTTTTCGATCCGGGGAAACGATTTGCCGCCATTGCGCGAGCTTCGCCTCGAATTTCATCGTGTTCGCGGGGCTGGACGACGGCAGCACGATCGTCTGGTAGCCCTGCGCGGCGAACCACGGCTCGAGCTTCGCAGCGGTCTTGCCGTTGAAACAAACGCGCCGCAGCCGCTGCGCCACGCCGAGGATGCACGCAAAATCGTTGTGCCGCGCATTGCGGATGTTGCTGTCGAGACTGCCGGCGCGCTCGCACTTGCCGATCACGTCCCACAGCCCGAGGCGGTTCGCCAGCAGCACCTTCAGGCGCATCTCATAGGGCATGTCGGGCAGCGGCGCGCCGATGACTTCGCCCACCAGTTTCCAGAACTGGTTCTGCGGATGGCCGTAGTACTGGCCTTTGCCGAGCGAGGCCGTGCCCGGGAAGCTGCCGAGTATCAGCGTGATCACTTCCCCGTCGATCACCGGAGGAAATCCGCGTGCGCTTTTCGTCATTCGGGATCGTCGATGCCGCTGAAAACGACACCCCTCTCAGGCGCTTCGAGCAGAGCCAGGAATTCCCTGATCGAAAGCGGAGCGCCGCCTTCTTTGCGCCTGAAAAAAAACTCGACCAGCACGGTGTCAGCGCTTCAGCCTGAGATTGTAGATGCGCTCGACGTTGCCGTAAGCAAACTTCTCCGCCACGTCTTCAGGCAACTGGTCGAGCAGCCGCCGCGCCAGTTCCAGACCCTGCGTGCTGCCGAACTGGATCAGCGGCGGGCCAAGCCCGTAAAACGCATCGGTCTGCATGATGAATCGGTCGGGAAACGCCATGAACAGCTTGAGCCAGATCTCCTTCAGCTTCCCGTCCGGCGCGAGCGGCGTGAACGGCAGCGGCGCCATCTGGACCAGCCGGATGCTCATGTAGAGATTGGGATGCTCGGCGAGCAGCCGCTGCATCAGGGCCGGGCTGCGCTGACGGCCCGGATCGGAGCCGGCGTGCGACCAGACGATGCGCGCGCCGCGGTTATGGGCGAGGAATTTCTCGAACTGCGGCAGGTTGGCCTTCAGTTCGGACGGATTCTGCGCGCCCGCAAGATGCGGCGGAATCGGCATGTCCTGCGGCACCACGTCGAAATGCACGTCGATCGGCACGTTCTTCTCGGCGGCGATGTCGGCGAGCTGCAGCAGCAGCGGATGGTCCGGCGCCGTGGCCTCGTAGGGGTGCCCCTGCATCATTTTCGGCAGCGAATAATGCGACGAGGTCACCTCGCCCAGTCCGAGCGCGCCCGTGGCGAGGATTTCCTCGGCGCGGGCGCGCAATTCCCTGCGGTCGGCGTCGGACACCTGCCCGGGGTTGGTGCGGATGATCAGCCGGTTGATCGTGCCGCCGCCGCCCAGCGCCGCGAAGCGGCCGGGATATTTTTTCAGCACCGGCAGGTAATCCTCGATTTCCTGTCGCGCGCGCCCGTAGGGCGCCTGTGGCGGCGGCACCAGGAAAGTCATGCTGACGCCCCATTTGTCCATTTCAGCGACGATGGCATCGGCGATTTCGGTGTAATTTCTCGAAGGCTGCGCCGGATCGAACTGCGCCTGGGTGTCGATAAACGGCACGCCCGCGGCCGCGGCCGGTATGGCGCCGATCAGACCCAGCACGACCACACTGCAAAAATTCGGCAAGAACATATTTTTCATGATTCTCAGCCCCCGCGCAGGGCTTGCGCCACGACGTGAACACCGGCCGTTCGAAAAGATGCACGTCCTGCCGGTTCTGGCACGCCGTTTTCATCGAGCCGCCGGTCGACTCGGTGCGCCATTCGTGGCGCGCGCGTGCGGCGTTCATCACCATCATCAGATCGTCGGTCGCAACGCAGGTGTCGGCGCCTTCGAAACGAGCGATTGAATTTTCTCACAAGACGGCTCAGCGGCGCGCCGGCCTCCCGGAACCATTCACGGTCTCCTTCAACTCGGCCGCAGCCCCGCTCAACACGCGGCTCGCCGATCGCAGAAACAAGACGGCCAGCGCGAACCCCACCACCAGATCCGGCCAGCCCGCCTGCGTGAGCCACACGCCAGCGGCGGCGCCCATGACGGCGAGATTGGCCGCGATGTCATTGCGCGAGCATTCCCACACCGAGCTCATGTTGATGTCTTCCTGCCGATGCTTCCACAGCAGTGCCAGGCAGATGCCGTTGGCGACGAGGGCCAGCACGCCGACCGCGCCCATGGTTTCGAAAACCGGCACTGCAGGAACGACGATCTTGTAGACGACCTGGCCGAGCACGAACAGCGCGGCGCCCAGGATCAGCACGCCCTTGAACAGCGCGACCCTCGCTTTCGACCGCGCACCTCTCGAAACCGCATACAGGCTGAGCCCGTAGGTCAATGCATCGCCCAGGTTGTCGAGCGAATCCGACAGCAAGGCCGTGGATCCCGCCATGATCCCCGCCGCCAGCACGACCGCGAACATGACCGCATTGATGCCGAGAACGATCTTCAGGGTCGTGCTCTGACGCCCCCTGAGCGCCTCGATCGCGCAGGCTTTGTCTTCGCAGCAATCCGGCATTCCCCAGCCTCCATTCTCCACTCCCGCGCATTATCGCACTTTCCGCCGCCCCGCCAGCATGACCATGGCCACGACGCAGAAAGTCGCGCCACCGTAAAAGGTGACGGCTGCCCCGAACCGGTCCCACAGCAGACCCGCAAGCACACTGGCGATCAGCATCGCGATCCCGCCCGCGAGATTGAAAAAGCCGAAAGCGGTCCCGCGCAGATGAGGCGGGGCGGTATCGGCAACCATGGTCGCCAGCAGCCCCTGGGTCATGCCCATGTGCAGCCCCCACAGCGCCACGCCGAGGGCAACCGCGGCGAGCGAAGTCGCGCGCGCGAGGATCAGGTCGGCCGCGACCAGCACCGCCAGCCCGAGCGCGAGCAGGGTTCGATGGTTCATGCGGTCCGCCAGCCTGCCCAGCGGATACGCCGAAGCGGCAAACACCACGTTCATCACCACCAGCACCAATGGCGCGTAGGCATCCGCCAGACCGAGTTGCTGGGCGCGCAGGATCAGAAAAGCCTCGCTGAAACGCGCGAGGGTGAACACGCCGCCCACCGCCACGACCCACCAGTAGGCGCGCCCCATCTCGCCGAGTGTCTGCCAGCGGATGGGCGATGCCGGCCTGCGGCGGCCCGCTCCGCGCTCCGGTTCCCGCACGCCGAACATCAGCAGCAGCACCGCGAGCGCTGCCGGGATCACCGCAAACCAGAACACCGCGCGGAAATCCCCGGCCCACAGCAGCATCAGTCCGATGGCGAGTAAAGGTCCGAGGAAAGCGCCGACGGTATCGAGGGACTGCCGCAGACCGTAGGCGGCGCCGCGTATCTCGGGCGCAGTGAGATCGGCGACCAGGGCGTCACGCGGCGCGCCGCGTATGCCCTTGCCGATGCGGTCCATGAAGCGCGCGGCGAACACCCAGTGTACCGAAAGCGCCAGCGCGAACAGCGGTTTGGAAACGGCGCCCAGACCGTAACCCAGCACCGCGAGGCCCTTGCGTCTGCCGAGCCAGTCGCTGAGGGTGCCGGAAAACACCTTGACGATCAGGGCCGTCGCTTCGGCAACGCCTTCGACCATGCCCACGACCAGCATGGTCGCACCGAGGCTCGAGACCATGAACACCGGCAGCAGGCTGTGGATCAGCTCGGAGGAAATATCCATGAACAGGCTGACGAAGCCGAGCATCCAGACGCCGCGCGGCATGGTGGCGGGGGAACTCATTCAACGCTGCCCATCATGCGGGATATCGCTTCTGCGGTCGATGTCGTAGAGCACGCCGGCATCGTCGCACTCGATCAGGCGGATCGCTTCCCGGTGACGCTCGAGCAGCGCGCGCGCGCCGCGGTCACCCGAGAGCGCCATCAGCTCGTCGCGAAATCGCGCGCCGAAACCGACCGGATGGCCGCGCTCGCCGCGATAGGCCGGCGCAACAATCTCCGCACCGTCGGTCAACGCCTGCGCCACCAGCCTGATGGTATCGGGCTGGATGCGCGGCATGTCGCCGAGCGCGACCACCCAGCCGTCGGCGTTGCGGGCGGACTGCACGCCGTGCGCCAAGCTCGCGCCCATGCCGCGGTCGGCGTGCGGAAAGAAAGTCACGCTGCACCCTTCCTGCTCGAACATGTCGTAGAGCGGGAAATCGCCCGCTTTCACCACCGCCACGACCTCGAGCCCGGCTGCGATCAGGTTGCGCGCGGCGTGCGCGCCGATCGCCACGCCGTCTTCCAGCGGGTAGAGCAGCTTGTCGCCGCCGAAGCGCGCCGCCGCGCCCGCTGCGAGCAAAATGGCGGTGATCGTCCCTGCCATGGTTCCGCCCTCAGAGTGCGTCGCCGGGCGAACGCTTTCTCCGGCGCCGGCTCCTGTACTGGCCGGCGAGCGGCAGGATGGCCGCAATCGCCTTTTCGCCCTCGGTCTGCAGAAACTTTCTGAAAGCCACCGCGACCGGCGGCAGCCATTTTTTCTGCAGATGCACCATATGCCAGCTGCGCATGACGGGAAAGCCGTGCATGTCGAGGATGGCGAGCCGCCCGGTTTCGAGTTCCAGCCCGACCGTGTGCGCCGACAGGAAACTCAGGCCCATGCCCGCGATCACCGCCTGCTTGATGGTGTCGTTGCTGGGCACTTCCATGGCAACGACCGGTTCGAAACGCTGCGTCGCGAAAGTCTCTATCATCGCCATGCGCGTATCGGAACCCTGCTCGCGCACGATCCAGTTTTCGTCCTGCAACTGCCGCAAAGGGATGTCGCGCTGCTTCGCCAGCGGGTGGCCGGCCGGCGCGACGACGACGTAAGGATGCGGCGCGAAGGACTCGGCGACGATCTCCTCGCTGTGCGGCGGGCGTCCCATGATGGCGAGATCGGTTTCGTTGTCCGCCAGCCGCCGCAGCAATCCTTCGCGGTTTTCCACCAGCAGGCGCACCTTGACGCCTTCGTGCCGGGCCTGGAAACGCGCGATCAGTTCCGGCAGGAAATAATTGCCGGCGCTGATGGCGGCGATGTTGAGAGTGCCGCCGGTCACGCCTTTCAATGCCGCGAAAGCCTCGCCGGCCTCGACCACCAGCCCCAGCACCGCCCGCGCATAATGCTCCATCTGCCGTCCGGCGGCGGTCAGGTAGATCTTCCTGCCGATCTGCTCGAACAGCGGCAAGCCCGCATTTTCCTCGAGCTGTCTGATCTGGATCGATACCGCCGGCTGCGTCAGATGCAATTCCCTCGCCGCCTTGGAAAAGCTCATCAAGCGCGCCGCGGCCTCGAACACGCGAAACTGGCGCAACGTTGCATTTCTCATGATCACCGTTTCCCCCGGGCGCCTCGTGCGAGGCGTCATGCCCTCTTTCTCACATAAGCAAAAGATATCATAGATATAAAAAAGTTTGACTTTTTTTATGTATGCCGCGCCATTAGGATGCCTTTCACACGCTTCGGCTCACCAGGAGACTCGTGATGACTGCTGCAAGAATCTGTATCGTCGGCGCCGGCGCGATCGGCGGCTACCTCGCGGTTCGCCTGGCGAGAGCCGGCAACCACGTCAGCGTGATCGCGCGCGGCGCGCACCTCGCGGCGATCCGTGCCGCGGGGCTCACCCTGATCGACGCCGGAGGCGGCCGCGAGACCGTCACCGAGCTCGCCGCCACCGACACCCTTTCGGACCTCGGCCCGCAGGACATCGTCATCATCACGGTCAAGGCCCATCAGCTCGAAGCCGTCGTCGATGAACTGCCGCGCCTGTTTCACGCCGACACCCTGGTCGTGCCGATGCAAAACGGCATTCCCTACTGGTACTTCCAGCGCCACGGCGGCCAATGGGACGGTTACACGATTTCCAGCGTCGACCCGCGGGGACGGATCGCGGCCGCCATCGATCCGCAGCGCGTCATCGGCTGCGTGGTCTATCCGGCGACTGCCGTGGTGCAGCCCGGAGTGATCAGGCACATCGAAGGCAACCGTTTTCCTTTCGGCGAACTCGACGGCCGCGAGACCGAGCGCGTCGCCCGGCTGTCGCGGATTTTCACCGACGCCGGCCTCAAGTCGCCGGTGCTCGACCACATCCGCAGCGAGATCTGGCTCAAGCTGTGGGGCAACCTGTCGTTCAATCCGATCAGCGCGCTCACCCACGCCACGCTCGCCGACATCTGCCGTTTTCCGCTGAGCCGCGGACTCGCCGCGGCCATGATGACCGAAGCGCAGGAAGTTGCCCAGCGTCTCGGCATCACTTTCAGGCTGCCGCTGGAAAAGCGCATTGCCGGCGCCGAAAAAGTCGGCCACCACAAGACTTCGATGCTGCAGGATCTTGAAGCCGGCCGCGCGCTGGAAATCGACGCCCTGCTCGGCTCGGTGATCGAACTGGGCAAGCTCACCTGCACCTCCACGCCGCATCTCGACGCGATCTACGCTTGCGTCAAGCTGCTGTC
>JBKBXX010000139.1:0-7136 GCA_046313915.1 Burkholderiales bacterium
ATTGCTCATGAGCGAGTTTGCCACGGCTCGGGCGTTCCGTGTTGCACCATGCCCATATGCTCAGTCCTGCAGCTGCGCCGTCACGCGCACGACATGGGGATCGTCGGGATCGGTGGCGATGTGAAATCCGAGGCGCCGGACGAATTCCAGCATCCTGTGGTTGCTGGCGAGCACCTCGCCGAACATGGTGCGCACGCCGCGTTGCCGAGCGGCATCCATCAGGGTGCGCAACAGTTGCGTGCCCACGCCTTTGTGTTGCCAGGCATCGGCGACGACGATCGCGAATTCGCAACCGCTGCCGTCATCCGTCACCACATAGCGTGCCACCGCGATTTCGGTTTCCGTGCCGTTCGTGCGGCTTACTGCGATCAGCGCCAGATGACGGTCGTAATCGACCTGAGTGAAGCGCGACAGCATCTGCGGGGAGAGTTCGCGCAGCGAATCCATGAAACGGTAATAACGCGATTCATCCGACAGATTGCGCACGAATTCCGCCTCGAGCGGAGCGTCTTCCGGTCGTATCGGGCGCAAAGTGATCTCGCTGCCGTCCGCGAGCAGCACGGTCTTGGTCAGTTGCGAAGGATAAGTCTGCATGCGCAGAGGTTGCAATCAGGTTGCGGATTCCAGCGGCAATGGCGGCCGCTTTGGACGGCGCGTGCCGTCCATTATAAGATTGGAAACCGACTTCACAAACACATTCTGGCCGCAAGACGTGACATGACGACCGCTTTCATCACCCACCCGGACTGCCTGTTGCACGACATGGGAGCCCATCACCCCGAGCAACCGGCGCGGTTAAGGGCAGTCGAGGACCAGCTGCTCGCTTCCGGCCTGCTCGGCTGCCTGCTGCACGCCGAGGCGCCGCTTGCCAGCCGCGAGCATCTGGAACGCGTTCATGCGCCCGGCTATCTCGACGCGATCGAGGCCGCCGCGCCGCAAAAAGGCATCGTGCATCTCGATGCCGACACCGCGATGAATCCGCATACGCTTGCCGCCGCGCTGCGCGCCGCGGGTGCAGCGGTGCTGGCGACCGACATGGTGATCGGCGGCGAAGCGGACAATGCCTTCTGCAACGTGCGGCCGCCGGGTCACCACGCCGAGCGCGGCAGGGCGATGGGATTCTGCCTGTTCAACAACGTCGCGGTCGCCGCTGCTCATGCGCTCGAGCAACACGGCCTCGAGCGCGTCGCGGTGGCCGATTTCGACGTGCATCACGGCAACGGCACCGAGCACATTTTCAAGGACGACCCGAGGGTGCTGATGGTCTCGACTTTCCAGCATCCGTTCTATCCCTACAGCGGCATCGAAGGCCGTTCCGAGCGTATGGTCAACATCCCGCTCGCCGCGTACAGCTCGGGGCGGCAATTCCGCGCCGCCGTCGAGCAGCACTGGCTGCCGGCGCTGGAAGCTTTCCGCCCGCAGATGCTGTTCGTTTCGGCGGGCTTCGACGCCCACCGCGACGACGACATGGCGCTGCTCAAGCTGGTCGAGGCCGACTATGCGTGGGTCACGCGGCAGATCAAGGCGGTGGCCGTGCGCCACGCCCGTGGCCGCATCGTTTCGGTGCTCGAAGGCGGTTATGAACTGTATGCGCTGGGCCGCAGCGTCGCGGCGCATCTGCGGGAACTGGCCAATTTGTAGCGAGTATTGTGACGCCTCGTTTCGCGGCGGCCTGCATTTCGGCCGCGGCGACGCCGTTATTGGGTAAACTAGGCCATGACGCGGCGCATCACGGTTTCGGCTGTGGCTGGGACCGGATCTCACGGGGAAACAGCCGTTGAAAAATATTTGTTATAAAACAATACCTTATATAAAAAACCGCGCTTTGCGGACAGTGCCGGCAAGCCGCGGAGCACTGCTGCGGCCGGGCCGCGGCTAAACCATGGCGGAAGAGAAAGGTCCTGAAGCCGGGGCGCCCGCGACGCCAGGGCAGTTGCGCTCGTGGTCGCGGCTGCGGTGGATCATTGCAGTTTGCGGCGCGCTCTTGATCGCCGGTGTGGCGACCGCCGTGATCCGGGACGGCCGCAACGAGGCGCTCGGCAAGGGCGAGGCGACCGTCCGCACCCTCGCGCACGTGATCGAAGCGCACACACGGCACGCGTTCGCCACGGTCGAGCTGTCGCTCGGCAACATCGAGAATACGCTCAGGCTGGCCGCGCGCGATCGGCCGGCGCGCGCTGCGGATCTCCAGGCGCTGATGAAAGCGATGGCCAGCCGCCAGCCGCAGGTGCGCGCCTACTTCATCGTCGACGAGCGCGGGATGGTGGTTTATGCCAGCGATCCCCTGCCGGCGGCGCCGCTCGATTTTTCCGGGCGCAACTTTTTCCATGTGCACCAATCGAACGCTGGCCATGGCATTCATATCGACGCGTCGCGCGCCAGCCAGGCGACGGGCGAGACGTTCGTCAGCGTCAGTCGCCGCATTGACAGGCCGGACGGCGGTTTCGGCGGGGTGGTGGTGGCGGCGATCGAACCCGATTATTTCCAGAATTTCTACACCGAGGTCAACCACGGCCGGGACGGCGCCATCGCCTTGTTTCTGCGCGACGGCACGCTGCTGTTCCGCGGCCCGGCCGCGGCACAAGTCGCGGGCCGGGCTCATGCCGGCGTGGAACCGTTCAGCAGCTTGCTGGCGACGGCGCTGCGCGGCGTCTACCACGCGAGTAGCGCGATCGACGGCGTGGATCGAATCTTTGCCTACCGCGTGCTCGACGGTTTGCCGCTGGTGGTGGTGGCAGGCGTGAGCGAGCGCGAGCTGCTCGCGGGCTGGCAGCGTGAGATCGGGACGGTATTGCTGCTCGCGCTGGCGGTGGTGGCAGCGATCGCGGGGCTGACGGTGTTTCTGGTGCGGGAGATGAGGCGCCGCGAAACGCTTGCGGCGGTTTTGCGCGAAAACGAGCGCCGTTATCGCTACCTGTTCGAAGTCAACCCCCATCCGCTGTGGGTCTACGACACCGAGACGTTGCGCTTTCTTGCGGTGAACGATGCCACGGTCGAGACCTACGGCTATTCACGCGCCGAGTTTCTGGCGATGACGGCGCTCGATATCCGTCCTGCCGAAGACATCGCACGTTTCAGGCGGCTGGTGTCCACGCTGGACCCCAAGCTCAACCAGTCGGGAATCTGGCGCCATCGCAAAAAAGACGGTACGGTGTTCGAGGCCGAAGTCGTGTCGCACGGCTTCGAGTTCGAAGGGCGGCCGGCGCGGCTGGTACTGGCGCAGGATATCAGCGCCAAGGTGCGCGCGGAGCAGGAATTGCGCGAAAGCGAGCAGCGCTACCGTTACCTGTTCGAGTCGAGCCCGTTGCCGATGTGGGTGCGCGAAAACGACACGTTGCGCTTTCTCGCGGTAAACGAGGCCACGGTCGAGACCTATGGCTATTCGCGCGAGGAATTCCAGTCGATGACCGTCGCCGATCTGCGCCTGCCGGAGGACGTTCCGGCCTATCTCGAAACCGCGAAGGCGCGCGACCCGCTCGCCGACAGCCACGATGTCGTCAGGCATCGCAGGAAAGACGGCACGGTATTCGATGCCGAGGTCACCTCGCGGCCTTTCGAGCTTGGCGGCCGGCTGGTGCGTCTGACCGTAGTCAATGACATCACCGAGCGCAGGCGCGCCGAGCAGGCGTTGCGGGAAAGCGAGGAACGCTTCCGCGCCATTTTCGAGCAGGCTGCGGTGGGCATGGCGCTGCGCGACATCGATCCGCGCAATCCGCGCTGGCTGCGCGTGAACCAGAAACTGTGCGCCATCCTCGGGTACACGCGCGAGGAGCTGCTGCAGCTGTCTTCGGTCGACATCACGCCGCCCGAGGACAGGGAGGCGGCGACCGGGTACAACGAGCAGCTCGTGCGCGGCGACATCGCGAGCTATTCGCGCGAAAAGCGCTATGTACGCAAGAACGGCGAAATCATCTGGGTCAATATTTCCCTTTCCGTGATGCGCGGGCCCAGCGGCGCGCCGGCCTGCATCATCTCGGTGGTGCGTGACATCACCGAGCACAAACGTGCCGAGCAGGCGCTGCGTGAAAGCGAAGAGCGTTACCGCCGGGTTTTCGAAATGTCGCCCAGTCCGATGCTGCTGCGCCGTGGTGAAACCGTGATTTTCGCCAACCCCGCGGCGCTGAAGTTCTTCGGCGCGGATTCGGCGGCGCAGCTGGTGGGCCGCCCCCTGTTCGATCTGCTCCACCCCGACGAATGGAACGATGTCAGGCAACGCATGGTAAGGATCAGCGAAGGGGGAAGCGTGCCGGCGATGGTCCGGCGTTTTCTGCGGCTGGACGGTGGCGAAGTGATGGGGGAAACTTCGGGGGCCGCGCTCAAATATCAGGGAGACATGCTCGGCATCGTCACCATCCACGACATCACCGACAGAAACGCGGCGGAAGCCGCCTTGCGCCACAGCGAAGCGAGGCTGCGCACCATCACCGACAACATCCCGGCGCTGATCGGGCACATCGGCGCCGACGGGCGCTATCTGTTCCTCAACCGGACCTATGAAGACTGGTACGGCAGGGCGCGCGAGGAGGCGCTGGGCCGCACCATGCGCGAAGTGCTGGGCGATGCCGCTTACCGGCATGTGTCGCCGCACATCGAGACGGCGCTGTCGGGGAAAGCGGTTTCCATAGAACGCTGGAGCCTGTCGACGGTGCACCGGATTTTCGCGCGCTTCACCTATCTTCCCGATCATGATGCGCAAGGCAGGGTGGTCGGCTGCTACATCCTCGGTTACGACATCACCGAACGCAAGCAGGCCGAGGAAGCGCTGCTGCGCGAGCAGGCGCTGCTGCGCGCCGTGATCGACAACTTGCCCGATTTCATCTACGTCAAAGACCGCAATGGGCGCTTTCTGCTGGTCAACCCCGCGTGGTTCCAGTCGCGGGGCATGAGCGCTGCCGAAGAGGTGCTGGGCAAGACCGTATTCGATTATTTCCCGGCGCCGCAGGCGCGCCAGCTCGACGAAGAGGACAGGGCCATCATCGAGACCGGCAAGCCAGTGGTCAATCGCGAGCTGTTGATGACAGACGAGGCGGGGCGCAAGGAGTGGCGACTGACGACCAAGGTTCCGCTGCGCGATCCGCAGGGCGACATCATCGGCCTGGTCGGCATCACCCGCAACATCACCGAAATCCGCCAGAGCGCCGAGACCATCCGCAAACTCAACGCCGAGCTCGAACAGCGCGTGATCGAACGCACGGCGCAGCTTGCGGCCGCCAACCGCGAGCTGGAAAGCTTCGCCTATTCGGTATCGCACGATCTGCGCGCGCCACTGCGCAGCATCGACGGTTTCAGCCAGGCGCTGCTCGAGGATTACCGCGAGCGGCTCGATGCCACCGGCAGGGATTATCTGCGGCGGGTGCGCGGCGCGAGCCAGCGCATGGCCCGCCTGATCGACGATCTGCTGGCGCTGTCGCGCATCACGCGTGGCGAGATGCGCCACGAAAACACCGATCTCGGCGCGCTGGCGCGCGAGGTGATCGATGATTTGCGGAAAGAGCAGCCGGAGCGCAAGGTCGAAATCGAGGTGCAGCGCGGCATCAAGGTGCAGGCCGATCCCAATCTGCTGCGCGTGGCGCTGGACAATCTGCTGCGCAACGCCTGGAAATTCACTGCCCGCGAACCGCGAGCGAGAATCGAGGTGGGCGCCGCAGACGAGGACGGCAGGACGGTATATTTCGTGCGCGACAACGGCGTGGGTTTCGACATGAAGTACGCGGACAAACTGTTCGGCGCTTTTCAGCGTTTGCACAGCGATGCCGATTTTCCCGGCACCGGCATCGGGCTCGCGACGGTCCAGCGCGTGATTCGCCGCCACGGCGGCGAGATCTGGGCAAAAGCCGTGCCCGGTAAAGGCGCGACTTTCTTCTTCACCCTCGGAAACGGAAGGGAACGGTGAGCGGCGGATCGTCCCGGCCGCGTTGTTGAGGAGAGCAGTCCATGGCAGCCAAGATTATATTGCTGGTGGAAGACGACCCGGACGACGAAGCGCTGGCGCTGCGGGCTTTCAGGAAAATCCGGATCGGCGACGAAATCGTCGTCGCGCGCGATGGCGTAGAGGCGCTCGACTATCTTTTCGGCAGTGGCAAATACGAAGGGCGCGACATCAGCGTTGCGCCGGCGGTGATTTTGCTCGATCTCAAGCTGCCGCTGCTCGACGGCTTCGAAGTGCTGAGCCGCATCCGCAGCGGGGAGGCGACCCGGTTGCTGCCGGTGGTGGTTCTTTCGTCCTCCAGCGAGCGGGAGGACGTCGGCAGAAGCTACAGCCTCGGCGCCAACGGCTATCTCCGCAAGCCGGTCGATTACGACCAGTTCGTGACGGCGGCAGAGTGCCTCGGCCGCTACTGGTTTGTGCTGAACGAGGTGCCGCCGGCGGGCTGGAAACCGTTGTAGCGACGGGGATGCGCCGTTGGTCGCGGCTTCGTCGCTTCCCCGTTCCGGCGGCGGTTCCACAATCGACCAGCCGGGGTTTTGAGGTGAGGCGTGGAGGGGTAAATATTGATTCAAAATCAACAATATATTGAAAACCGGAATGAACGCAGATCGTGATTTTTTGTCCGACCCATAAGGTTTTCGCGAATTTGTTCGTTACATAATATTGTTGCCCGACGGCATTTTTCATTTCCAGGACCCGATCTCCACAATGCGAGGCCCGGCCGCCGGCTGGCGACCGGCCCGCGGACGCCCATGAAAGCGGCCGACATGGTCAAGCGGCAGAAGAACTATCAGAAACGCCTGAGCCGGGCGCGCCACGTGCTGGTGGAGTGCAATCACGCGCTGGTGCACGCGGCGAACGAGTCCGAACTGCTGCAGCAGATGTGCCGCATCGTGGTCGAGGGCGGTGGCTACTGCCGGTGCTGGGTCGCTCTGGCGGTCGAGGATGCCGAAAAATCGATCCAGGCGGCTGCCGCGGCCGGTTACGATGACGATCCGCCCCATGTGCAAGGCATGACCTGGGCGCAGGACGGCCGCGGCTACCAGGGCGCGGCGGGGCGGGTCATCGCGAGCGGCGAGCCTTACATCACGCGCGACATTTTGCATACCGAAACCGGCCGCAGGCGCGAACGCGCGCTCGCCCGCAACTATCAGTCCTCGGTCAGCCTGCCGTTGTTCGCCGAGGGGCGCTGCATCGGCGCGATTTC
>JBKBXX010000140.1:0-7044 GCA_046313915.1 Burkholderiales bacterium
CGAGGGCCTTGACGATCTCGCGATGGAGCCGCTCGACGACCGGCGAAGCGGTTTTCACCGGCGCGAAGAATCCATGCCACTGCAGCGCCTCGAAATCCGCGACCCCGATTTCCGCAAGCGGTGGAACCTCAGGCAGGATCGACGACCTCGCATGCGAAGATACCGCCAGCGCGCGCATGCGGCCGGTTTTCAAGTGCGCCTGGACAAGCAGGGGAACCAGGAATGCGATTTGCACCTCTCCGGTGAGAAGCGCGATCTGCGCTGGTGCCGCGCCCCGATAGGGAATGTGGTGCATATCGGTCTTTGTTCTCAGCTTGAACAGTTCCATTGGGAGGTGGAGCGCCGAGCCAGTCCCGCCCGAGCTGAAGTTCAGGGCCCCTGGCCTGGACCTGGCGAGCCCCAGCAGTTCCTTGACGTTACGCGCCGGAAGCGACGGGTGGATGACAAGCACGAAGGGAATCGACGTGGTCATCGATACGGGCGCGAGGTCCTGCTGGGGATTGAAAGCAGGCTTTGAATAAACCACGGCACTGAGCGCGATGGAAGACGAAGTGTAAAGCAAAATATGTCCATCGGGTGCGGAGCGGGCCACGGCTTCGGCTCCGATGTTGCCGGTCGCTCCCGCGCGGTTGTCGACGATGACCGGCTTGGCAAACGCGGCGGCGAGCTTTTGTCCGATGGCCCGCGCGAATGTGTCGGTGCCGCCTCCTGCCGGGAACGGCACGACGATCGTTATTTGACGCGACGGAAAGTCCTGCCCCCAGAGAGTGATGCTGAACAAGAACAGAAACGCCGCCGTGCCGAAATTCGCGGTGTTGATGACCGGCTTGAGTTTACCGTTCCGCATATTCATGCTCCCGTGTTGCGGGTTGCACAGCAAGCGAGATGGCTTTGCCTCCTCCAGGCGCGCGACGAGGTGATTACCGGCCCATTCTAGGGGGCGGATATTATGTAGTCCAATGCAAACTTGGACTAGAATCATGCAGTAATTGCATGAGTGGAGGAGGGCCGCCGCGATGAATCTCAATCTCAGGACGCTGCTCGCCTTGCGGGCCGTGATTACCGAGGGCACGGTCACCGCGGCCGGGCGGCGCCTCCATCGAACGCAACCGGTGGTGAGCCGTCTGATTGCCCAACTGGAATCGACGGTCGGGTTTGCGTTGTTTCGCCGTCAGGGACGACGCCTTCTGCCCACGCCCGAAGGGCTGACCTTTTACCGGGAGACCGAACGGGCTTTCGCGGCGATCTCCGAGATCGAATCGATTGCCCAGGACATCGCCGCGCGCCGCGACGCCCCGCTCCGCATCATCGCACAGTCGCATTTCGTGCATGGTTTGCTGCATATTGCGCTCGGGAAGTATTGTGCCCGCAACCCGGCGTTTCGCTTTTCCATCGAAATTCGCCAGCGGGAATATATCAGCCACTGGATCGCAAACCGGGTTTTCGACGTGGGATTTACGCCACAGCCCGTGGACCATCCGCAGATAAAGACCGAACCGCTGGTGCGGGCGCCGCTGTTCATGATGATGCCGAGCGTTCATCGGCTTGCCGGAAACCGGCAGGTGAGCGTGGCCGACATCGCGGAAGAACCATTGATCGCGGTTCGCCCCGGGACTCCGCTGCGCAACCGCCTGGAAGCGTTCTTTGCGGCGAAAGGAGCGGCCCCGATGATCCGTGGCGAGACCGCGTCCGCGCTTTCCGCATGTCAGATCGTGAGCAAGGGTGCCGGTGTCACGCTCGCCGATCCATTCGTCGCAAGCCTTTTCGTTGCGGATCCGTCCGTCGCGATCCGGCCGCTTTCCCCGCGCATGGACATGGAATATCTGGTGCTCCACCCGGTTGGATACAGCCCGGGTCCGGTGGTGCAACAATTTATCGGTGACGTGAGAGAAACGGCGCGGGACGTGATCGACGGGGTAATGCGGTCGGCATTTCGGCAGAAACCGAAAAAAGGCAAGGTCACCCGGGCGGTTAGAAACCCGTGAGCTTTTAACCGCCGCGCTGCTGCAATCTTGCCTTGGCCCGGGCCATCGCTTTTTGAATCGTTGCGCGTTTTTTCTGTTCGGCAGCGGTTTTTTTTGGTGCGGCAAGGCGCGCTGCGGCTTCTTTCTCGTGCTGCAGCCGGCGCTGGCGGAATTCGAAGCGTCGCCGCGCCAGCGCGGCGGCGGTTTTTTTCTGTTCGCGGGTAAGTTGTCTGCCGGTCTGCGCCATGCTGATGCAATCGACCGGGCACGGCGGAATGCACAGCTCGCAGCCGGTGCATTCACGCGCGATCACGGTGTGCATCATCCTGGCGGCGCCGACGATGGCATCGACCGGGCAGGCCTGGATGCACAGCGTGCAGCCGATGCAGGCTTGTTCGTCGATGACGGCCACGGCGGGCGGTTTGGCGACGCCGAACTGCGGGGCGAGCGGCTGGAACGGGACGCCCAGCAGCGCCGCGAGATCGCGTATGGTCTCTGCGCCGCCGGGCGGGCACTGGTTGATGCCGGCGCGGCCGGCGGCGAGCGCCTCGGCGTACGGCCGGCAGCCCTCATGACCGCACTGCCGGCACTGGGTTTGCGGCAGCAGGGCGTCGATGGCATCGGCGGATATGCTCGTCATTGCAGCGCTTCGAGTGGGTCGACATGGTCGCGGCCGACGTCCTGGGCCAGGCCGGCGTGCGTGATCCGTCCGGCATAAACCTGCAAGCCGTGGCGCAGGCCGGGATTGTCGGTCACCGCGCGGCGCAATCCCTTGGCCGCGAGCTCCAGCGCGTAGGGCAAAGTGGCCTGGGTCAGCGCGAGCGTAGCGGTGCGCGCCACGGCCGAAGGCATGTTCGGCACGCAATAATGCACGATGCCTTCCTCGACGAACAGCGGCGCGGAGTGCGAGGTCGGGCGCGAAGTCTCGCAGATGCCGCCCTGGTCTATCGCCACGTCGACGATGACCGAGCCCGGCCGCATCTGCTTCAGATCCGCGCGGCGGATCAGTTTCGGCGCGAGCTTGCCCGGCAGCAGCACGGCACCGATCACCAGGTCGGCGCCGTGTACCAGCGGCGGGATCGCTTGCGCGGTCGAAATCGCGGTCTTGAGGCGGGCGCCAAAGATTTCTTCGAGATGGGCGAGCCGCGCAGCGCTGCGATCGGCGAGTGTCACGTCCGCGCCCATGCCGAGCGCGATGCGCGCGGCGTTGATGCCGACGGTGCCGCCGCCGATGATCACCACTTTCGCCGGCGCCACACCCGGCACGCCACCCAGCAACACGCCGCTGCCGCCGTTGGCCATTTGCAGCGCCCATGCGCCGGCTTGCGGCGCGAGCCGCCCCGCGACCTGCGACATCGGTGCGAGCAGCGGCAGCGCGCCAGACGCATCGGTCACGGTTTCGTAGGCGACGCAGGCGACCCCGGCCTTGAGCATGGCTTCGAGCAGCGCGGGATCGGGCGCGAAATGGTGGTAGCAGAACAGGATCTGCGCCGGATGCGTGAGCGCAAATTCGACGGGCTGCAGTTCCTTGACCTTGATCACCATGTCGGCGGCGTAGACCTGCCGTGCGTCGGCGACGAGGTGCGCGCCGGCATTGCGGTAGAGTTCGTCGCTGAAGCCGATTTTTGCGCCGGCGCCGCTCTGGACGCGGACTTCGTGGCCGGCGGCGGCGAGCGCCTCGACGCCGGCCGGCGTGACGCCGACGCGGTATTCGTGGTTTTTGATTTCCCTGGGGATTCCGATCAGCATTTACGCCTCCGTCAAGAACGGTAAGTGGGAAGCAGGTAGTGGGCAGTAAGTGGAAAAGGTGCAAACCGTCAGCAGAAGCAGTTTATAAGGTTTTGTTTTCCTGCTTCCCATGACCTACTATCCACTCCCCGCCTTTTCGCACAGCGCATCCACACATTCGGCAACGAGCTGTGGGCCCCGATAAACGAGACCGGTGTAAAGCTGCACTAGGCTCGCGCCGGCGGCAATTTTCTGCGCGGCATCGGCGCCGCTCATGATGCCGCCCACGCCGATGACGGGCACGCTGCCTTCGAGCGCCGCGGCAAGCTGCCTGACGATGCCGGTCGAGCGCGCGGTGAGCGGGGCGCCGCTCAAGCCACCGGTTTCATCGGCGTGCGGCAGGCCCGCCACGCCTTCGCGCGCGATGGTGGTGTTGGTGGCGATCACGGCATCGATGGCATGTCTGTGCAGCAGTTGCGCAATCGCTGTCACTTGGGCGGCGTCGAGATCGGGAGCGATCTTGAGCGCGAGCGGCACGTAGCGGCCGTGTTCATCGGCGAGCCGGGCCTGTTCGGCCTTGAGCGCGGCGAGCAGGTTTTCGAGCTCGGAAGATTCCTGCAGCCGGCGCAGATTCACGGTGTTGGGCGAGGAGATGTTGACCGTCACGTAGCTCGCCAGGGTGTAGACCTTGCGCAAACAGTGCAGATAATCGTCGGCGGCGCGCTCGATCGGAGTGTCGAAGTTCTTGCCGATGTTGATGCCGAGCACGCCGCGGTAACGCGCGCGGCGCACGTTCTCGATGAGCCGGTCGACGCCCTCGTTATTGAAGCCCATGCGGTTGATCACGGCCCGCGCCTGCGGGATGCGGAACAGGCGCGGGCGCGGGTTGCCGGGCTGGGCGCGCGGGGTGACGGTGCCGATCTCGATGAAACCGAAGCCGAGCGCGGCCAGCGCATCGATGTATTCGCCGTTCTTGTCGAGACCGGCGGCAAGACCGACCGGATTGGGAAAGACCATGCCCATGACCCGGCGCGGACAGACCGCCGGCCGCGGCATGAAGGCGCTCGCGAGCCCGCTGCACTGCAGGGTTTTGAGCAGTCCGAGCGTCAGACGATGCGCGGTTTCGGCGTCGAGCGCGAACAGCAATGGTCGCAACAGGGAATAGGACATGCTGCTAGCCGGTGCCGGCACGCCGGGCCGTCAGCCGCGCTGTCACGGCGTGATTGCCTGCCATTCGCCGTCGATCAGCCCCTGCAGCGGCTGGAACCGGATCTTGTAGGCCATTTTGCGGCTTTGCGCGATCCAGTAGCCGAGGTAGAGGTAGGGCAGACCGAGCCGGTGGCACAGGTCGATCTGCCACATGATGTTGAAAGTGCCAAAACTCGCCCGCCGGATTTCCGGATCGAAGAAAGTGTAGACCGACGACAATCCGTCCTGCAGCATGTCGACGATGCTCACCATGCGCAAGGCGCCATCTTCGCGGAACTCGAACAGTTGCGAATCGACGTTGCTTTGCAGCAGGAAATGGCGGTACTGCTCGCGGCTGTCCTGGTCCATGCCGCCGCCGCTGTGGCGGCGCGCCTGGTAGCGCAGGTACAGTGCGTAATGCTCGGCGTCGTATTTGAGGTCGAGCTTTCGCGTCGCGAGTGCCGCGTGTTTCTTCCAGGCACGGCGCTGGGCGCGGTCGGGCCGGTAGTCGGCGACGGGAACGCGCACCGGCACGCATGCGCGACAGCGATCGCAGTAGGGACGGTAGGTGAAGGCGCCGCTGCGGCGGAAACCGGCGCGCACCAGCTCGCTGTAGACCTGGCCGTCGATCAGATGGCTGGGGGTGGCGACCTGCGAGCGCGCCATCCGTTGCGGCAGATAGCTGCACGGATAGGGCGCGGTCGCATAGAACTGCAACACCGACAGCGGAAACTCAGTCAAATAAGTCATCGTCGAAGCGCCAGGCGCCGTTGTGTGGCGGATAGTTTACCAATTCCTGCAGTTTTCGCATAAATTCCGGCCGCGGGATTTCGCGCGCGCCGAACGAGGCGAGATGCGCCGTTTTCATCTGGCAGTCGATCATGCCGAAACCCCAGCGCTCGAACTGGCGCACCAGGTGTGCAAACGCGAGCTTGGAGGCGTCGGTCGCCCGCGTGAACATCGATTCGCCGTAAAACATGCGGCCGAGCGCGATGCCGTAGAGCCCGCCGGCGAGTTCGCCGTCGATCCACGTTTCGACCGAATGCGCGAAGCCCTGCGCGTGCAGCGCGCAGTAGGCTTGAACCATGTCCTCGGTGATCCAGGTGCCTTCCTGGCCGGGCCGCAGCGCGGCGCACTCGCGCATCACCCGCTCGAACGAAGTGTCGGTGCGGATCTGGTGATCGCGGCGGCGCAAGCGTTTTTTCAGGGAACGAGTCAGGCGCAGCTCGGCGGGAAACAGCACCATGCGCGGGTCGGGCGACCACCACAAGAGCGGCTCGCCGTCCGAGTACCACGGGAAAATGCCGTGGCGGTAGGCGTCGAGCAGGCGCGCGGGCGACAGATCGGCGCCGGCGGCGAGCAGGCCGTTGGGTTCTCTGAGCGCACGGCTCACCGGCGGGAAAGGGTCGCGTGGATCAAGCCAGGGGATCATGGGCGACTATTGTAATATGCACGGGATGTTGCTATTTCCGGAGACAACCCGGTAATCACGGGCAAAACTGACGGCATCGTTCTGGCGCGATCCGTGGCCGCGCGCGCCCCCGGGCTTCTGCTGAAAACGGTAATTATTGTTGCATAATGAACACGATGGCCGACACCGCATTTTCCGCCACAGGCGCGCCCGCGAAGGCGGAGCGCGTCTGTTTTCATTGCGGCCTGCCGCTGTCGGCCACGACTTATGGCGTGGTGATCGACGGCGAAGCGCGCGAGACCTGCTGCCGCGGTTGCCAGGCAGTGGTACAAGCCATCGTCGACCACGGACTCGCCTCGTATTACCGCCACCGCACGGCATTGCCGCAAGGGCAGCCGCCGGACATCGACGAAGCGCTGGCGAAGCTGCGGCTTTATGATCTTCCCGAAGTACAGCGTGGTTTCGTGCATGAGGTCGATGGGAGCGCCGGCGGGCAGAGCAAGGAGGCATCGCTGCTGCTCGATGGCATCACCTGTGCTGCGTGCGTGTGGCTGATCGAGCAGCGGCTGATGCGCCTCGAAGGCGTGCGCGAGGTAGCGGTCAATTACGCGACGCGGCGCGCGCGCGTGGTGTGGGACGGTCGCCGCATCGCGTTGAGCGCGATTCTGCGCGCGGTTGCCGATCTGGGCTACGGCGCGCAGCCGTACGACAGTGCGCGTTCCGACGACGCGTTGAAGCGCGAGCGCCGCACCA
>JBKBXX010000141.1:0-6812 GCA_046313915.1 Burkholderiales bacterium
GGCGGGCTCGGGCTCGCGCCCGACGCGGCGATGGTGACTTTCCCGATCGACCTGTTTTTGCCGGGCAGCGATCTCGCGCCGCTCGCCGCGCGCAGGCGCGAGTTCTACGATGGTCTCACGCACTGGCAGCCCGCTGTGGCGCAGTCGGCGGCGGGGGGAAGCCCCCTGCTCGCGGCCGAAGGTGCGAGCTACGAAGATGCGCTGATCCAGGCCAATAACCTGCTCCTCGTCAATCTGTGGGGCGACGGCCTGCCGCTGTGGCCGGCCACCCGCGAGCGCGTCGAGTGGATCCTGCGCGGTTCGGCGCTGCCGCGCACCCATCGCCTCGGCAGATTTCCGCCGCGCGGTGGCATCACCACCGTCGAGAGCTGCGCGATCGCGCTCGCCATGGCAGGCGGGCGCCCCGAGTACCTGCCGGTGCTGGTGGCGGCAGTCGAGGCGTGTTTCGATCCGACGACCAACTTCGAGCAGCTGCAGGCAGCTTCCGGCAGCGCGTTTCCGGTGATCATCGTCAACGGTCCCATCGCCAAGCAGATCCGCCTCAATTCCGGCTTCGGCTGCCTGGGGCCGGATCCGCAGCGCCCCGCCGGCGCCAGCATCGGCCGTGCGCTGCGCCTGATGCAGCAGAACCTGGGCGGCGCGCTGCCCGGCACGGGCAGCATGGCCAACTACGGCGGCGCGCGCCATACCAACGCGGTGTTCGCCGAAGACGAGGACGGCCTGCCGCCGGGCTGGGCCACGCACGCGGTCGAGCGCCACGGTTTCGCGCCGGGCACGAATTCGGTATCGCTCGCGTTCGCCAACGGCATGACCAACATCCGCCGCCGTGGCGCGAAGAAGGAAACGGCCGAGGAAGACATCGTCAACGGCCTGTGGCGCATCGCCGACTTCATGCGCACGCCCAATCTCGCGGGACTCAGCGGCTGGGAGCAAGGCACTCCCGGCATCCTGCTGATGCCGCGCGTGGTGGCGCAGACCATGGCGGGGCTGGGCTGGAGCAAGGCGAAGATCCGCGAATTCCTGTGGGAGAATTCGAAAATTCCGATGGCGCAGTTAAAGCGCGCGGGCGGCCCGGCGTGGATCGAGATCGACGCCAATCCGGCAACGCGCGCGAGCCTCGAGTTCGATCCGTGGCCCATCACCATGAAACCCGACAACCTCGTGCTGGTCGTCGCCGGCGGCTCGCATCCGACCAACAGCTATTGGCTGCAGGGCTACAGCCCGCGCGTCATCGGGCGCGAAATTCGCGTACCGGAAGCGTTCGACGCGCTGCTCAGGCAGGCCGACCGCGATCTCGGCTGCGGCGACGAGGCGTGTCTGATCTGAGGGAGGGGGCGGGACGCGCGCGGAAGAAGGGAAACACGCCTTGCGCGGGCAGCGGTGGCGAGCGAGGGAATAAAACGGCGGCCGGAGACGTTCTCGCCTGCGAGACCGTCATGCGTCTGCCACAAGGAGCTTTGCCATGTTCCGTTTCCCGATGCCGCTGCGCGCGCTGCTGTTCACTGCCGCGATCCTGGCTGCCCCGGCGCTTTACGCCATGGGCTCCGAATCACCCGCTGCCGCGATCGATCCCGATTACACTGCCGGTAAAAAAGCCATAGCGGCCAAAGACTGGGCCCGCGCCATCGAGGCGCTCACCAAGGCGGCGCAGCGCGATGCCGGTAATGCCGACATCCAGAACTTTCTCGGCTATGCCTATCGCAACTCCGGCCGCCTGGAGCTGGCGCTGAAGCATTACGAAGCGGCGCTCTCGCTCGACCCGAAGCACCGCGGTGCGCGCGAGTATCTGGGCGAGCTTTATCTGATGCAGAACAATCTCGCCAAGGCGGAAGAGCAGCGCGCAGCGCTCGACGGCCTGTGCTTTTTCCCGTGCGAGGAGCTCACCGAGCTGCGGGAGAAAATCGTCGCCTACAAGAAAAACGCGAAGTAGGCACCGGTGGTTACGGCGTCTGCTGCAGCGTGCCGCGGGTGAGCAGCGGCACGCACGCCGCGGGCGCGAGCGGTTTGCTGAAATGGAAACCCTGGACTTCGTCGCAACGATATTGTTCGAGAATCCTGAGCTGCGCCTCGTTTTCCACGCCTTCGGCGATCACTCTCAGGCTCAGGCTGTGGCCGAGCGAGATGATGGCGCGCGCGAGCGCCGTGCCGTTGCCGCTGCCGCTGATGTTGCGCACGAACGACTGGTCGATTTTCAGGCCGTCGACGGGCAGGCTGGTGAGGTGGCTCAGGCTCGAGTAACCGGTGCCGAAGTCGTCGATGGAAAGCTGCACGCCGAGCGCCTTCAGCTGCTCGAGCGCGCGGATCGCGGCCGCAGCGTCGTGCATGAGCATGCTCTCGGTCAGTTCCATTTCGAGGTATCTGGCGGCGAGACGGCTTTCGTCGAGGATGCGCGCGACCGAGCGGGGCAGGTCTTCCTGCCGGAACTGCCGCGCCGAAAGGTTCACCGACACCGTCACCGGCGGCAATCCGGCGTCCTGCCAGGCGCGGTTCTGCGCGCACGCGGTGCGCAGCACCCATTCGCCGATCGGCACGATGAGCCCGGTTTCCTCGGCGAGCGGGATGAAGCGCTCCGGCGCCACCAGCCCCCATTCCGGATGCTGCCAGCGCAGCAGCGCTTCCATGCCGACGATCATGCCCGAGGCGAGATCGATGCGCGGCTGGTAATGCAGCAGGAACTCCTTGCGCTCGACGGCGCGGCGCAGGCTGTTTTCCACCGCGAGCCGCTCGTTCACCTTTTCGTTCATTTCCGCGGTGTAGAACTGGAAATTGTTGCGGCCGTGTTCTTTGGCGCGGTACATCGCCGCATCGGCGTTCTTGAGCAGCGTTTCGACGTCGCGCCCGTCCTGCGGGTAAATGCTGATGCCGGCGCTGCAGGTGACGAACAGCTCGTTGCCGTTGACCACGAGCGGCTCGGCCAGCTTGTCCATGATGCGCTGCATGGCATGGAAAATGCGCTCGGCGCCGGGCTGGTCGTTGAGGATGAGGATGAACTCGTCGCCGCCCAGCCGCGACACGGTGTCGCCGTTGCGAACGACCACATCGAGGCGTTCGGCCACGCGCTTGAGCAGCTCGTCGCCGGTATCGTGGCCCAGACTGTCGTTGACGAACTTGAAATGGTCGAGGTCGATGAGCGCGACCGCGATCGAGCGTTCCGTGCGCTGGGCGAAAACCGCCTGTTTCAGGCGATCGCGCAGCAGGCTGCGGTTCGGCAGCCCGGTCAGCATGTCGTAATTGGCCTGGTGCTCGAGCTGTTCCTGGAAACGCTTGCGCTCGATGGAGTAGCGCATCGTGCGCAACAGCAGCTGGCGGTCGAGCCTGCCCTTGACCAGATAATCCTGTGCGCCGGTCTGGACGGCGGACAGCGCCACGGCGTCGTCATCGTTGCCGGTGAGCACGATGATCGGCACTTGCGGCGAGTGGGCGTAGACCTTCGAAAAGGTTTCCAGGCCGTGGCTGTCGGGGAGCGATAGATCGAGCAGGACGATGCCGGCGCCCTGCGCGGTCAGGAACTCGAGCCCGTGCGCGAGCCGGTCGACACAGCTGATCTCGAACGGCGCGTCCGGTTCTTCCGCGAGCATCTCGCGGATGAGACGCGCGTCTCCCGGATTGTCCTCGATCAGCAGTACGAGGCGGCGCTCGGCCATGGTCACTTGACGTGCGGCAGCGTCACGACGGTGAGCCAGAAGCGGTCGATCGACTGGATGACGACGATGAATTTCTCGAGATCGACGGGCTTGGTCACGTAACAGTTGGCGTGCAGCGCATAGCTCTTCAGCACGTCCTCCTCGGCCTTGGAGGTGGTGAGCACCACCACGGGAATGTTGCGCAGCAGCTCGTCGTCCTTGATCACCGCCAGTACTTCGCGGCCGTCCTTGCGTGGCAGGTTGAGGTCGAGCAGGATGATGTCGGGCCGCGGTGCGCTGGCAAAGCGCCCTTCCCGCCGCAGGAACTCGAGCGCTTCCACGCCGTCCTTGGCCCAGTGCAGGTTGCTGTAGACCTTGCCTTCCTTCAGCGCTTCCTTGGTGAGCCGCATGTCGCCGGGGTTGTCCTCGACCAGCAGGATTTCGATCGGTGACGACGGGCTGTGCTCGTCAAGCATGGTTTTCCCCTTCTCTTTTGGGTAAGGTGAAGAAAAAAGTGCTGCCGCAGCCGGGTTGCGATTCGACCCAGATGCGCCCGCCGTGGCGCTCGACCACTTTCTTGCAGATCGCCAGGCCGATGCCGGTGCCGGGATATTCGGTGCGTCCCGCGAGCCTCTGGAACACCATGAAAATGCGTTCGTAATACTGCGGTTCGATACCGATGCCGTTGTCGCGCACGGCGAACAGCCATTCGTGCTGCCGCGCTTCGACGCTCACGTGCACCGCCGGCGGCCGCTCGCCGCGGAACTTCACCGCGTTGCCGATCAGATTCTGGAACAGCTGCATCCATTGCACGTCGTCGACCACCACCTCGGGCAGCGCGTCGTGCGTGACGCTCGCCGCGTTCTGCTCGATCGCGATGCGCAGATTGGCGAGCGCTTTGTGCAATATCGCTTCGCACGGCACGCGGCGAAATTCCTTGCCGCGCGTTCCCACCCGCGAATAGGCGAGCAGATCCTCGATCAGCTGTTTCATGCGGGAGGCGCCGTCCACCACGTAGTCCATGAATTCCCTGGCATCGCCGTCGAAACGCTCGCCGTAGCGCCGCAGCAGCAGCTGGGTATAACTCGCCACCATGCGCAGCGGTTCCTGCAGGTCGTGGGAGGCGACGTAGGCGAACTGCTCGAGTTCGGCGTTGGAGCGCGCAAGCTCGCGGGTCTGGAGCTCGAGGCTCGCGTGCGCCTCGCGCAGCGCCTGCTCGGCTTCGATGCGCGCGGTGACGTCTTTGCCCATGCCGCGGTAGCCGCGGAAATTCCCCTGCTCGTCGAATACCGGATGGCCGCTGGTGCTCAGATAGCGGACTTTTCCTGCGGCATCGAGGCAGCCGTAGACGAGGTCACGAAACGGCTGGCGCGCCTCGAGGAGCGCCTGGTGCTCGGCCCACTGTTCGCCGGAGATGCCGAAAGTCTGTGCGTCCCAGCGCCTTTTGCCGATCAGCTCCTCGGGCGGCACGCCGATGCTGTCGTGGATGCCGCGCGATAGCATGGTGAAACGGTATTGCGCGTCCTGTTCCCAGTACCAGTCGGACGACAGTTCGGTCAGGCTGCGAAAACGCGCCTCGCTTTCGCGCAACGCCTGTTCTGCCTGCTTGCGCTCGGTGATGTCGATGATGGTGCCGATCAGCCCGGCCACCGCGCCGCGCTCGTCGGTGAAAGTCGCCTTGTAGTAGAGGGTGTGGCGCAGCGCGCCGTCGCTGCGCGGCACCGTGATTTCGTAGTGCTGGCTGCCGGGGCAGCGCCACAGTTCTTCGTCCATGGTGCGGTGCCGCTGCGCGACCGCCGGCGCCTGCGGATAGAGCGCATCGAGCGGGTGGCCGACGATGGTTTCGCGCCGGATGCCGAAAAACGATTCCCATGCCTTGTTGACGCCGAGATAGATGCCGTCGCGGCCTTTGAAAAAGACCGGCACCGGCAACCCTTCGATGAGTTTCTGCGCCACGCCCAGCTGCGCGGGAAGCCCGCCTTCGCCGCTGCCCAGCATGGTCAGGATCGCGCCGATTTCGCTGCCGTCTGTCATGCCGCGCCGCCTTTCTTCCGGCTTGCCGGATGCCCGGTGCTGCAATATAATACATTGTTTTTATTCATATTTTTGTGCGGCATTGCGGCGGCTCCGATTCCGCTCACCGTCCGCCGACGGTCAGCGGGGCGCCGAGCGGGCCTTGCTGGGCGGCGGTTTCGATCTGGGCCGTCATCGTCCGCAGCAGCCGCGCTTCGTTATCGGTGAGCGGCACCATTGCTTCGCCGGTCCAGTCGGCGTAGAGCAGCGCCACCGCGCGCTCGTTGACGATCACCGGCAGCAGCAGCAGCGAACGCGCGTCGCGCAGCGCGTTCTTGTGCCACGCCGGTATGCGCGACTGGATCTTGCGGTCGAGGACATCCGCGACGTGCACCGGTTTTTTCGACGACAGCGTCAGATGGAATACGTCCGGCGCGAAGCCGCCTTCGAAATAAAGCGAGGAAATATCACCGCTGGCGGGCTCGCCGAACCCCGCGCGCGCGCTGTAGCGGCGGGTTGCCGGGTCGAGCACGAAAGCGATGGTCCGGGCGCAGCCCAGGCTGCCTTTCAGCACTTCCAGCGCCATGTGCAGCAGTATCGAAAACTGGCATTCCTGCGCCGAGCGCGTGATTTCGGCCACACCCGCGGCGAGCCTCGCTTCGGCATCGTGCGGCTTGCCCGAAGTTTCGGCGCCGCTGCGGTCGAAATACTCTTCGGCCAGTCCTTCCCAGCCGCCTTCGGTGCCGGCTTCGCTCGTGAGCGCTTCCAGCGTCGCGTGCGCGATGTCGGCGTCGATGGCGACCACCGGCGCGAAGCGTTCGGTCGCGGCGCGCGCTGCAGCAGCATCACCGGCAGCCGTCGCCCGTGCGAGTTCGCCTGCGAACGCCGCCATCGCCTGCAGCCAGCCGCTGTGGGTGAGCGGCTCGATGTCGTTGGTCGGCTGGTAGGGCTTGAGCGCTTCGCGCAAAGCGCCGGGCAGGCCCCAGCGCGCGGCGGTGGCCTGGCCGAGCTCGGTGAGACTGATGCCGAGCACCGCCGCCGCGGCTTCGTCGAGTGGCGCGCCGTTCGCCACCTTGCGCTCGATCTGCTGCCACTCGTCGGGGGCGTAGAACACGCACACCAGTTCGCCCAGCCGCGACAGCAGCGCGCACACCACCGCTTCCTCGCCTTCCCTGA
>JBKBXX010000142.1:0-6762 GCA_046313915.1 Burkholderiales bacterium
AAAACCTTCACCCTTGGCGTTCGCATATTTGCGCTGCGAAGCGAGCGCGAAGGCATCGGCCTGCTCGCGCCTGATCTCGTACTGGCGCGCCAGCGTGTCGGCGGTCTGCGGCATCTGGTCGTCGCCGAACTGTTTGACCAGCTTGGGATTGGAGAAGCGCGGACCGATGGTGCTGTCGTAGAGCTTGACGTCGCGGCCGAAAGCCGATTCCGAGCGGCTCATCACCAGCGGCGAGCGGCTCATGCTTTCGACCCCGCCCACCAGAAACACCTCGCCCTCGCCCGCCGTGATCGCGTGCGCGGCGTGCACCAGCGCGCCGAGTCCGCTCGCGCAATTGCGCTGCAGCACCGTTCCCGGCGTCTCGATCGGCAGTCCCGCGACGAGCCCGGCGTGGCGCGCGACACAACGGCTGTCCTCGCCCGCCTGGTTGGCGCAGCCGACGACGATGTCCTCGATCTGCTCGGGCTTGAAAGCGGATTTGTGCATCAGCTTTTTCATCACGTCGGCGAGCAGGTCGTCGGGGCGCACCCTGGCGAGCACGCCGGCGTGGCGACCGAACGGGGTGCGCAGTCCTTCGTAAATATAGGCGTCGAGCATGGCAACATCCTTTCTATGACATCAGATACATCAGGGTTCGGGGGTCAGCAGCGAAACGCCGAGTCTCGCCCGCCGCGTGAGCCAGATATTGGGGCGGTAACGCGGGTCGCCGTATATGCGATACATGTTGGCCAGCACGCGGCGGACGCGCTCGGGCCCCAGCGCATCGCCGAAGCCGAACGGTCCGCGGGGATAATTGAGGCCGAGCATGACCGCTTTATCGATGTCGGCGGGCTGGGCGGTGCGGCTTTGCGCGATCGAGCAGCCGATGTTGACGATCATCGCCACGATGCGCTGCGCGATGAAGCCGGGGCTGTCGCGGCATATCGTCACCGGCACGCCGTCGGAAGCAAACAGGCCGTGAGCGGCATTGCGATAGACGTGATCGGTCACGGGCGTGGGCATGATGGTGCGGCGCCTGGTCATGGGAAACAGCGTGTCGACCGCCACCGTGCGTTTGGGATCGAGCTCCTGATCCACGGCACAGCTCGTCGCGTCCTCGCCCACGGGCGTCACCAGGATCAGCGCATTCGCACCGGGTTTGGGGCCGGTTTCGAGCTTGGCGCCGATTTTCGTCAGCAGTTCGGTGAGCACCTTGTGGCCTTGTGGTTCGGCCGGGCTCACCCACACATGGCCCGGATAGGCGACAGGTGCCACGGCTTCCTGCGGGACGACGGGTTTCATCTCCGCGTCGTAGTCGTAAAAGCCTTTTCTGGTTTTGCGGCCGAGTACCCCCGCTTCATAACGCGAGCGCATGATGAGATTGGGCCGGTAGCGCGGTTCCTGGAAAAACTGGTTGTAAATCAGCTCCGAGGCCGGCTGCGTCACATCCAGCCCGGTGAGGTCCATCAGCTCGAAAGGCCCCATACGGAAACCGCCGACGTCGCGCATCACGCGATCGACATCGGCGCAGCTCGCGATACCCTCATAGGCAAGATGCGCCGCTTCCAGCGTGAAGCCGCGTCCCACCTGGTTGACGAGAAAACCCGGCGCGTCGGCAAGCCGCACCGGCTCGCGCGACATGCGCCTGCCGATCACCATCAGCGCTTCGCTCACCCAGTTCTCGGTGAGCAAGCCGTCGATCACTTCCACCAGCTTCATCAGCGGCACCGGATTGAAGAAATGAAAACCGGCGAAACGTTGCGGCGTCTTCAGCCCGGCGGCGATCGTCGTTACCGACAGCGAGGAAGTGTTGGTGAGCAGGATGCAGTCGGGCGCGACGATCGTTTCGAGCTCGGCAAACAGCGCGCGCTTGGCCTCGAGGTTTTCGACGATCGCCTCGATCACCACGTGGCAGGGCTTGAATTCTGCCAGGCTGCCGACGATGCCGATGCGTCCGAGCGCGGCATCCGCATCTTGCCGGGACATGTTGCCTTTTTCGACGGCGCGCGCGAGCATTTTCGCGACGAAGTCGCGCGCTTCTTCCGCCGCGCCCGGGCGGCTGTCGGTCATCAGTACCCGGATGCCGCCCGCGGCGGCGACCTGCACGATACCGCGCCCCATCGCGCCAGTGCCGATCACGCCCAGGGTCAGGTCGGGCCGGTTGGGATCGAAACTCATGAGTGTTCCTCGCTCAGATTGTCCGGACAAAGCGGCCACGATCGCGCTGCGGCCCTCATCCAGCTAAAAATATTGTTTAAAAACAACGAACTGCATACAGATGACGAACCCTGCTCAGCGCCCCTTGAACACCGGCTTGCGTTTTTCCATGAAAGCCGTTTGCCCTTCCTTGTAGTCTTCGCTCCGGTAGCAGTCCTCGACCATTTTCTGGCACAGCGCGAGGTCGCGCTTTTCAGGGTCTTTCAGGTATTCGATCAGCGCGCGCTTGATCGCGGCGAGCGTCAAAGGCGCGTTGCCGGCGATGGTGTTGGCGTAATCGAGAGTGTACCGCTCGAGTTCCGCAACCGGCACCAGGCGGTTGACGAGGTTCATCTGCGACGCCTCTTGGGCGCTGAACTGGCGCGCGGTGTAGAAAATTTCGGCGGTGAAAGCCGGGCCGACGACATCGGCAAGGCGCTTGATGCCGGTGAAGCGGTAGCCCAGGCCGAGCTTGCCCGCGGGCACGCCGAAACGCGCGTCTTCCGCGGCGATGCGGATGTCGCAGTTGACCGCGATCGCGGTGCCACCGCCGATGCAATAGCCGCGGATCATCGCGATCGTGGGTTTCGGGCACTCCTGCAACGCCTGGGCTGCGGCGTCCGCCGCGGCGTTGTAGACCCGCACCGCTTCTTCGCCGCTGCGCTTTTCCTTGAACTGTGAAATGTCGGCGCCAGCGACGAACGCTTTTTCCCCCGCGCCCCTGAGGATGATCACGCGCACTTCGGGATCCCGGGCAAAACCGTCGAGCGCAACCGGCAGCGCCTGCCACATTTCGAACGAGACCGCATTGTGGCGCGCGGGATTGTTGAAAACGATCCAGCCGATCGCGCCTTCCTTCCTGGCGATCAGTTTGTCGGTGGCGGACTGCAATGCGGTTCCCGGATGGTTCATGGCGGCACGTCTGGGTTTTTTTTGCGGAAAGGTTTAGTGTAGCTTATCTCGCTTCATTTTGGGCGCCCGCCGCGGCTCCGCATATCACATACTGGAACCGGATCCATGAAAAGAAGCCTGTCAACCGTTCTGGGCAGCGTGCTGGCGTTTGGCGTAGCATGTCACGCTGATGCCGCGAGCAGCTACCCCGCCAAACCGATACGCATGGTGGTCACATTTCCCGCCGGCGGACCCACCGATGTCATCGTGCGCACGATCGGACAGAAGATTACCGATAGCTGGGGAGTCCCGGTGGTGGTCGACAACCGCGGTGGCGCGGGCGGCATCGTGGGGACCGAGATCGCTGCCCAGGCCGCCTCCGATGGCTACACCTTCCTGGTGGGTACCGCGGGCGGCATGAGCATCAACCCGGCGCTGCAACCCAAGCTTTCCTACGATCCGTTTCGCGACTTCGCCCCGGTGGCGATGCTGGTCGTCAATCCGCAGATTCTGGTCGTTCATCCCGCGGTGCCTGGGAAAACGTTGAAGGAACTCGTGGCCCTCGCAAAAGCCAGGCCCGGGCAGCTCAATTTCGCATCGGCGGGCACCGGAACCGCCACCCACCTCGGCTTGGAATTGCTCAAGCTGACTTCGGGCATCGATGTCGTGCATGTGCCTTACAAAGGCGGCGCGCCTGCGGTCGCCGATCTCATCTCCGGGCAGATGCAGATGCTGTTCGTGAGCATTCCATCCGTGCTGCCGCACGTGCATGCCGGCAAACTGAAGGCGATCGCCGTCAGCAGCAGACGGCGTTCGGCATCTGCGCCCGATATCCCGACCGTCGCCGAATCGGGCTATCCCGAGTTCGAATATTCGAACTGGAATGCGCTGTTTGCGCCGGCGAAAACACCGTCCCAGGCGATACGCAAAATGAATGCCGAAATCGTCAAGATACTCGACACACCCGAAGTCGGGCAGCGTCTGACGAGTCTGGGCGCGGACCCTGCTCCCGGCAGTCCCGAAGAACTCACGCGCTATATGCGCATCGATCACGAGCGCTGGAAAAAGGTCATCCGCGCCGCGGGAATCAAGGCGCAGTGAAAAAACGAGGCGTTTGCAACACACGCCAGGCGCTCGTTCTCATCAACAACCCGAAGCCGACGAGTGGGCCGCAACGACGAGCGCGACGCGCAACAACGGCTGGGAAAATGCCGGCTCCCGTCGTTCGCACGGCCGCGAGCTGGAAGCGTCAGCCGCGCCTGAAGTCGTTCACCGATTGCGCCAACCGGCCGTCGCGGCACTTGAGCGCGCGCGTGACTGCGCGCGTGGCACCAAAAGTCGGAATGAACGCCGAATGCTTGCCGGCGCCGCCGAGCACCACGATCAGCAGATCCCCGGCCTCCTGCACCACCGGCACCGGCGCCTCCATGTCCGCGTGCGCGAACCGCTGCGGATACTTGACCTTCAGCCGGCGTTCGATGTTTTCCCTGGAGAATCTGCCGAGCGGCAGGCGCGCGTGCTCGAACAGGAAACGCTTGGCGTCGGCCTTGGAAAAACCGCCGGCGGCCACCGTTGCCGCGTGTTCGGGGCTCATGACGAGCACCGGCTCGGCCTTGTAGAAAATGTCGTTGCTGCCGGTGATCGCCATGGTGCCGGCGATGGTCGTCAGTATGCCTTCGGCGCTGAGGCTTTCGTGATCGTTGATGTTGTGCGGGCATTCGGCGCCGACCACGGTCACCGTGCTCGCTTCGGCCGGGAAACCGCGCTCCGCGTGCAGCGGCTCCCACGGACTGGCGGCCTCGTTCTCGGCCACGCAATAGGTGTACTTGGCCGGAGAGCCGAAAGTGGCCATGTCGCCCGCGCCGGGGATCGCGCCGCCGATGTTGAGCAGCACAAGACGGATCGCGCGTCCGATGGTTGCGTTGCTTTGCACGCCCGGCCCGAAAGCGTTGTGGCCCGAATTGATCCCGAGTTCCCTCGCCACCGGACCGTTGACGATGACGAGCGGCGCACACAGATGGGTCGTCGCCTGGATGCCGTACAGGTTGAACGGTTCCTCGCACATCGCTTCGATCGCGAGCACGATGAGCGGGAAATATTCCGGCCGGCATCCCGCCATGACCGCGTTGGCGGCAAGGCGCAGCGGCGTGGCGGCGCCGTAGCGCGGCGCGATCGCCGCGACCGGCTCGTCCCACGGCCGGTCGCAGTAAGCGAGCATGCTTTCGACGCGCTCCGCGGTCGGCGGCACGATCGGCAGGCCGTCGCTCAAGCCGCGCTCGCGGCACAGCGCGTTGACCGCATCGAAATCGTCGTCTGCCTCCAGACTCGCGCCGGGCATTTTCAGCAGTTCGCTCAGAGTGCTCACTTCATGTGCTCCCGGATGAGTTCGATCACTTTGGGAAGTGCGATGGCGGCGCGTTCTTTGACCGCATCCAGCGCGAGCCCGCCCAGCGGGTGCGGAATTTCGATCAAAGGCAGATCGGGCACGCCGAACACGCGCGCCTGCGCTTTGCCCAGTTTCAGGAAAGGGCCGGAACAGATCACCGCGGCGACCAGGCCGCGCTTCCTGAGCTCTGACATGTCGTGGACACTCCACGACGTGCAGGATCCTCAGTCGGCCATGGCGGTGACGACGAAATCGCTCTCCGCGGCGAACCGCTCGAGCATCGCCGCCGGCGCCGGCAGGCTCACGCTGTCCTTGCGCAGCGCCAGCACCGCAGCCACCGGCAGCGCGGCCTTGATGCCTTCCACCAGGAATTTCAGCAGATGGTCGGCGTTGCCTTTGCTGTTGTCGAGCACGCCCAGGCGCACGCCAGATTTGCGGATGTCGCGCTCGGTGGCCGCGGTGGTTGCGGCGGGCGCCGGCGCTTCGGGATTGACCAGCAGGATTTTTTTGCTCATGCCAAGCACTCCTTGTGAATGAGATGATTCAGCGCGGGGCGACCGCGGTGATGGCCGCGAACAGGCCGGTGACGGTTTCCCGGGGAATGTTGCGGGTGATGAAGACGATGCGCGTGTGGCGGTCGGCGCTCGGCCACGATTGCAGCTCGACCGGCGGGTGAAACAGGTGCTGCACGCCCTGCACCACCAGCGGCCCGGCGTGGCCTTCCACGTTGACCAGCCCCTTGACGCGCAGCAGGTCTGCGCCGCGCAATGCCGTCAGCACTTCCAGGCACTGGCTGAAAATGCTCCAGCTGAAAGGCTGCTCGAAGCGCAGGCAAAACGACTGCACCGCACTGTCATGACGGTGCGCGTGTGTGGTGCCGTGCCCGTCGTGCCCGTCGGTTCCCATCCAGCGTTCGATGTCGGCGAGCCGCGAACGCACGTTGCGCAGGCCGACGTCGATCAGGAAAGCGAGTTCGATTTCGCCGTTGACCGCGTGCCTCACCGGTGCCTGCGGATTGAGCTCGCGCAACCGCGCCTCGAGCGCGGCCAGCCGGTCGGCCGGGGCGAGATCGGTCTTGGTGATCACCAGGCGGTCGGCGAGCGCAGCCTGTTTGGCCGGCTCGGGCTGGGTTTCGAGCTGACCGAGGGCGTTGACGGCGTCGACCAGCGTCACCACGCAGTCGAGACGGTACTGCGCCTGCAGCAGGGTATCGGTCATCAGCGTCTGCATCACCGGCGCCGGATCGGCGAGCCCGGTGGTCTCGATCACCACGCGCTCGAAATCGATGATTTCGCCGTTGCGGCGCTTGA
>JBKBXX010000143.1:0-6716 GCA_046313915.1 Burkholderiales bacterium
TCGCCGATCGCGATTTCGATCCGCACGTCGAACGCACCCGCCAGCGGCCGCTGGCGGCAAAATCGATCAAGCCGGCGGAGGCGTTGGCGCTGGCCGCGGCGCTGATGCTGGCCGCTTTTGCGCTGGTGCTGCAATTGAACCGCCTGACCGTGATGCTGTCGTTCGCGGCGGCCGCGCTGGCAGTGATCTATCCTTTTCTCAAACGCTTTTTTTCGTTGCCGCAGGCGTGGCTCGGCATCGCTTTCGGCTTCGGCATCCCGATGGCCTACGCCGCGCAGCAGGGCAGGGTGCCTGCGGTGGCGTGGCTGCTGCTGGTGGCCAACATGTTCTGGGCCATCGCCTACGATACCGAATACGCGATGGTCGACCGCGACGACGATTTGCGCATCGGCGTCAAGTCTTCGGCCATCCTGCTCGGGCGTCATGACGTCGCTGGCGTCATGACGGCCCACGCGCTGTTCCTCGGCATCATGGCCGCCGTCGGCTGGTGGCAGTCCCTGGGGCTGCCGTATTACTGCGGTCTGGCGGTGGCGGCGGGGCTGATCGCGCATCAGCACGGCCTGATCAAAAACCGCGAGCGCGACGCCTGCTTCAGGGCGTTTCTCAACAACAACTGGGTCGGCGCCGCGGTGTTCGGCGGCCTCGCGCTCGATCTTTATTTCCGCAGCCGTGTTTTTTCGTGAGCACCCGACCATGAAATACAAAGACTTGCGCGACTTTCTGGGCCAGCTCGAAGCGCGTGGCGAACTCAAACGCATCGCGCTCGAGGTCGATCCGCGGCTCGAGATGACGGAAATCTGCGATCGCGTGCTCAAGGCCTCAGGTCCGGCGCTGCTGTTCGAGAAACCCAAAGGCCACGCGATGCCGGTGCTGGCCAACCTGTTCGGCACCGTGAAGCGCGTGGCCTTGGGCATGGGGCAGGAGTCGCCGCAGGCGTTGCGCGAAATCGGCAAATTGCTCGCCGCGCTCAAGGAGCCCGAGCCGCCGCGCGGGCTCAAAGACGCACTTGACAAAATTCCTCTTTTAAAACAAATACTTACTATGTCACCCCGAGTCGTGGCGCGCGCGCCCTGCCAGCAGGTGGTGTGGGAAGGGAGCGAAGTCGATCTCGGCCGGCTGCCGATCCAGACCTGCTGGCCGAACGATGCGGCGCCGCTCATCACCTGGGGGCTCACCGTGACGCGCGGGCCGGCCAAACCGCGGCAGAACCTCGGCATCTACCGCCAGCAGGTGATCGCGCCGAACAAGGTCATCATGCGCTGGCTTGCCCACCGCGGCGGCGCGCTCGATTTCCGCGATCACGGTCTCGCGCATCCGCGCGAGCCGTTCCCGGTCGCGGTGGCGCTGGGCGCCGACCCGGCGACCATGCTGGGGGCGGTGACGCCGGTGCCGGACGCGTTGTCCGAATACCAGTTCGCCGGCCTGCTGCGCGGCGCGAGAACCGAGATCGTCAAATGCCTGACTCACGGCCTGCAGGTGCCGGCGAGCGCCGAGATCGTGCTCGAAGGTTTCATCTACCCCGGCGAGACCGCGCTCGAGGGCCCGTTCGGCGACCACACCGGCTACTACAACGAAACGGAACGCTTCCCCGTTTTCACCATCGAGCGAATCACGACGCGGCGCGATCCGATTTACCACAGCACCTACACCGGCAAGCCGCCCGACGAGCCGGCGGTGCTGGGCATGGCGCTCAACGAAGTGTTCGTGCCGCTGCTCATGAAACAGTTTCCCGAGATCACCGATTTCTACCTGCCGCCCGAAGGCTGCTCGTACCGCCTGGCGGTGGTGAGCATGAAAAAACAGTATCCGGGGCACGCGCGGCGCGTGATGTTCGGTGTGTGGAGTTTTCTGCGCCAGTTCATGTACACCAAGTTCATCATCATCACCGACGACGACGTCAACGTGCGCGACTGGAAGGAAGTGATCTGGGCGCTCACCACGCGCGTCGACCCGGCGCGCGATGCGCTGATCGCCGATCACACGCCGATCGACTATCTCGATTTTGCGAGCCCGGTGGCGGGACTGGGTTCCAAAATGGGCATAGACGCCACCAACAAATGGCCGACGGAGACCGCGCGCAGGTGGGGAACGCCGATTGCCATGAGCGAGGAAGTCAAGCGGCGCGTCGATGCGCTGTGGGCGAAGCTGGGGCTGTAAAGCGAGCGGTGAGGCGTAAGCCGTAAGCGGTGGGCCGGGAGCAGCCTGCCGACTGCGACCGCAGTACGGTTTTACCGTTCGTCTGCCTGCCCGCTCACTGTTCGCGGGCTTACCCCCTGCCGCCCATCGGCTAACCACGGGATTACCCCCTTTTTCCGGCCTTATTCGGAGATATGCCCTCCGGCAGGCGGTGCTATGGTCAAGTCCACGGATACCGGAATGGCCTTGGTGATCCCGATCGCGCAAACAACAAAAAACGAGGAAGACCGCCATGTGACGAATCGCTTTCAGCCTGGAGTCTGGATATGACGACGCTGCTTGAAAACTATCGCGCTCGCTACGCTTCGTCGCAGGATGAGGAAATCGGCATCGAGGATTACCTCGAGCTGTGCCGCACCCAACCCGAAGCGTATGCCACTGCCGCCGAGCGCATGCTGGCGGCGATCGGCGAGCCCGAACTCGTCGACACCCGCCTCGATCCGCGCCTGTCGCGCATTTTCTCCAACCGCACGATCAAGCGCTACCCGGCGTTCCGCGAGTTCTACGGCATGGAGGAAGTGATCGAGCAGATCGTTTCCTTTTTCAAGCACGCGGCACAGGGGCTCGAGGAGCGCAAACAGATTCTCTATCTGCTGGGGCCGGTCGGCGGCGGCAAGTCGTCCATCGCCGAGCGCCTCAAGCAGCTGATGGAGGTCCACCCGATCTATGCGCTGAAAGGCTCGCCGGTGAACGAGTCGCCGCTCGGCCTTTTCGCGCCGGAGCAGTTCGGCGCAGTGCTCGAAGCCGATTACGGCATTCCGCGCCGCTATCTGAGCGGGATTTCCTCGCCGTGGGCGCTCAAGCGGCTGGCCGAATTCGGCGGCGACATCTCGCGCTTTCGCGTGGTGCGCATCCAGCCTTCGGTGCTGAAGCAGATCGCCATCGCCAAGACCGAGCCCGGCGACGAAAACAACCAGGACATCTCCTCGCTGGTTGGCAAGGTCGACATCCGCAAGCTCGACCGCCATTCGCAAAGCGATCCCGATGCTTACAGCTATTCCGGGGGGCTGTGTCTGGCCAACCAGGGGCTGCTGGAGTTCGTCGAGATGTTCAAGGCGCCGATCAAGATGCTGCATCCGCTGCTCACCGCCACGCAGGAAGGCAATTTCAAGGGCACCGAAGGCTTCTCGGCGATTCCTTTCGGCGGGATCATACTCGCCCATTCGAACGAATCGGAGTGGCAGGCGTTCCGCAACAACAAAAACAACGAAGCGTTCCTCGACCGCATTTACATCGTCAAGGTGCCCTACTGCCTGCGGGTGTCCGACGAAGTGAAGATTTACCGCAAGCTGCTCTCCCATTCCTCGCTGTCACAGGCGCCGTGCGCTCCCGGCACGCTCGAGATGATGGCGCAGTTTTCCGTGCTGTCGCGGCTGAAGGAGCCGGAGAATTCCAGCCTCTATTCGAAAATGCGCACCTACGACGGCGAGAGTCTCAAGGATGTCGATCCCAGGGCGAAAACGCTGCAGGAATACAGGGACTACGCCGGCCCCGACGAGGGCATGAACGGCATGTCGACCCGCTTCGCCTACAAAATTCTGTCTTCGGTGTTCAACTACGATCAGACCGAAATCGCCGCCAATCCGGTGCACCTGATGTATGTGCTCGAGCAGCGGCTGGCGCGCGAGGATTTTCCCGAGGAGGCGCGCCGCCGCTACATCGAATTCATCAAGGGGCATCTCGCGCCGCGTTACGCCGAATTCATCGGCAAGGAAATCCAGACCGCCTATCTCGAGTCGTACGCCGAGTACGGACAGAACATTTTCGACCGCTACGTCACCTTCGCCGACTGCTGGATCCAGGACGAGGATTACCGCGATCCTGAAACCGGCGAGTGTTTCGATCGCGCGACACTCAACGCCGAGCTGGAAAAAATCGAAAAACCCGCCGGCATCGCCAACCCCAAGGACTATCGCAACGAAATCGTCAATTTTGTGCTGCGCGCGCGCGCCCACAACGGCGGCAGGAATCCGGCGTGGAACAGCTACGAGAAGCTGCGCGAGGTGATCGAGAAGAAGATGTTCTCCAACACCGAAGATCTGTTGCCGGTGATCTCGTTCAACACCAAGGCTTCCGAGGAAGAGAAATCGAAGCACCAGAACTTCGTCGTGCGCATGGTGGCGAAAGGCTATACCGAGAAGCAGGTGCGGTTGTTGTGCGAATGGTATCTGCGGGTGCGCAAGTCTGCGTGAGTCGCGGGTGATGAGCTACCTCGTCGACCGCAGGTTGAACGGCCGCAACAAGAGCGCGGTCAACCGCGAGCGTTTTCTGCGCCGCTACAAGACCCAGGTGCTGGAAGCGGTAAAGCGCATGATCGACAAGCGCCGGCTTGCCGATGTGGTGAACGGCGGCGAAGTGCGCGTGCCCAGAAAAGACATTGCCGAGCCGGCTTTCGATTACGGCGCGGGCGGGGATCGCGAATTCGTCCTGCCCGGCAACCGCAGCCACATCAAAGGCGATCGCATCGCGCGGCCCGGCGGCAGCGCGGGGTCGGGCGGGGGCGAAGCCGGCGAAGGCGAATCGCAGGACGATTTCGTTTTCACGCTTTCGCGCGAAGAGTTTCTCGACATCTTTTTCGACGATCTCGAGCTGCCGCGGCTCGAGCGCACCGCGCTCGGCCAGGTCGAGCAGAAAAAGAGCGTGCGCGCCGGTTACACCATGTCGGGGGCGCCGGCAAATCTTGCGGTATTGAAGACCATGTCCAGTTCGCTCGCGCGGCGGCTGGCGCTGTCGGCGAGCCTGCGCAACGCCGAACAGCAGGCGCGTGACGAACTGGAGCGCGCCCGCGCCGCCGGGCTTGCCACCTCGGACATCGAGGAAGAAATCGCGAGAATTGCGGAGCGCATGGCGCAGCTGCCTTTTCTCGAGGAACTCGATCTGCGCTATCGCCACCGCGTGCAGCTTCCCGAGCCGGTGGCGCGCGCCGTGATGTTCTGCCTGATGGACGTTTCGGCTTCGATGGACGAGGAAAAAAAGGATCTCGCCAAACGCTTTTTCACCCTGCTTTATCTGTTTCTCACGCGCAAATACCGTCACGTCGACGTGGTTTTCATCCGTCACACCGATGACGCCGAGGAGGTCGACGAGGACACCTTTTTCCACGACCCCAAGAGCGGCGGCACGGTGGTGCTGGCGGCGCTCGAACTTGCGCACCGCATTGCCGGCGAGCGTTATGCCAGGGACTGGAACATTTACGCGGCGCAGGCCTCCGACGGCGACGCTTTCGGCAGCGACCCCGCCAGGAGCACGCGTTTCCTGAGGGAAAATCTGCTGCCGCTCGCGCGCTATTTCGCTTACCTCGAGCTGGCGGCAGACGGCGCTGCGGCACATTCCAATTTGTGGGCCGAGTACGAGCTGCTCGCCGCCGAGGCGGACAATTTCGCTATGCGCCGCGCCGCGGCGCGCGGCGAAATCTATCCGGTGTTCCGCGAGCTTTTCCGCAAGGAGTCGCAGTGAGCGCGCGGCCGATCCCGCTGTCGCAAGGCTCCGACTGGGATTTCGAGCTGCTCGAGCGTTACGACCGGGCCATTGCCGCTGCGGCGGCAGAGCACGGACTTGACACCTATCCCAACCAGATCGAGGTCATCACTTCCGAGCAGATGCTCGACGCCTACGCCTCGGTCGGCCTGCCGATCGGCTACCCGCACTGGTCCTACGGCAAGGAATTCATCCGCAACGAGCAGGCGTACAAGAGGGGCGTGCAGAGCCTCGCCTATGAAATCGTGATCAACTCCAACCCCTGCATTTCCTACCTGATGGAGGAAAACACCATGGCGATGCAGGCGCTGGTGATCGCGCATGCCTGCTACGGACACAATTCCTTCTTCAAGGGCAACCACCTGTTCCGCCAATGGACCGCCGCGGACGCGATTCTCGACTACCTGATTTTTGCCCGCCGCTACGTGATGGAATGCGAGGAGCGCTACGGCGTGATCGCGGTGGAGGAGATTCTCGACTCCTGCCACGCGCTGTCGTCGCACGGCGTCGACCGTTACAAGCGCCCGGCGCCGCTGGCGCTGTGGCAGGAGACGGCACGGCTCGCCGAGCGCGAGGAACATCTGCGCCTGCAGTACAACGACCTGTGGCGCACCGTGCCGGCCAGGGCGGCGGCCGACAACGCGGCGGCGGACAGTCACTTTCCCCCCGAGCCGCAGGAAAACATCCTCTATTTCGTCGAAAAACATTCGCCACGGCTCGAACCCTGGCAGCGCGAACTGGTGCGCATCGTGCGCAAGCTCGCGCAGTATTTCTATCCCCAGGGACAGACCAGGGTGATGAACGAAGGCTGGGCGACCTTCTGGCACTATACGCTGATCAACCGCCTGCACGAGCAGGGGCTGGTCAATGACGGATTCATGCTCGAGTTCCTGCAAAGCCATACCAATGTTGTCTTCCAGCAGCCATACGATGCGCCGCGCTATGGCGGCATCAACCCCTATGCGCTCGGCTTCGCCATGTTCCAGGACATGCGCCGCATCTGCGAGGCGCCGACCGCCGAAGACCGCAACTGGTTTCCGGAA
>JBKBXX010000144.1:0-6365 GCA_046313915.1 Burkholderiales bacterium
AACCCTACAAACCGGTGTATCAAATTTGGAAATCCGACCCACCATGCGGGTGTATCAAAATTCGAAGTCCGTTGACAATGGGCCTTGATCCAATTGTGCAGCGTTTGCTCGGCAATGCCCAGCACCTTGGCCACCGCGGCGATGCTTTGACCGCCTTGCACCAGCCTGACGGCTTCCAGCTTGAATTCCAGGGTACAGCGCGCTCGTTTCGTTTTTGACATACTGCTCTCCTTATCTGAACAATTTTAATCGCTCGGCTAAGAGATACGTTTTTCGGGGGCAAGGTCACACCGCCATCTACCGCAGCAGTCGATGACGGACATTCCCGAGTCGAACCTGGAGCTGGCGAGCCTGCCAGCAGCAGCGTAGGAACCGTTCAACCTGCCGGAGAAAAATTTACACCAGCTTGACGGACGCTACCCAACTTTCAGTGAAATTAACCCCAAAAGTGGCTCAGTTTTGGATGGAAATCAACAGTTATGCTATATGCAATACTTGCAATTCCAGTGATCTTCTCTTTTTCGAGACATCCCTTACAAGTCGTGTGCGGGTAGCGATAGTAGAAAAGGGGTGCGTCCCCTTTTTCGTTAAACTGAGTTCGTAACGCTGCCCGCGGCACCGCCGGGACGACGAGCGATGGCGCCGGACGACAGGATCTCCGGCCGAGTTCGACACGCAATGAGCGCCAAGCGCGGTCGTCCGCTCACAGAAACTCGACCCCGGTTTGCTGCAAGCCGGCGAGGTCGATGTTCACGGCGTTCGCATCGGTGTTTGCGGCGAGCGCGAGAAGCTCCGCCTGAGTCATCGTCCCGCCGCTGCCTTGCAGCAGGCCGGCGAAGTATGCCAGTTCCGTCGCGCTGGGCGCAACGCCCACGACGTTGCGGTATACCGTATCGACGAACGCCTCGTTGGACGATGCGCCGAGTGCTGCGACGGCGCGTGCACAGACATCGGCCATGGTGAGGCCGCCATCGAACAGGGTGAGGCCGATGCCTACATACTCGGGGTGAGCGCTGATGGCTGGCCCGTCGAACGCCGCGCCGATGATACGGACTGTATAGTTCGCCGCTTGTCCTGCGCCGAGGTCGAGGGCGACGTTGTGGTCGCTGAACACGATGCGCTCGACACTGCGCAGTGTGGCGTTGACATCGATGTACCACGTCCGGGGTGCGGTCGCCTCAAGAGCGAAGTTGTACTGCATGGGATCGAAGGGCAACGGTGCCCGGATCGACGCCGAGCCATCGGGCAGGAGCGACACCGTCGCGCTGGCTCGGGTGAGATCGAGTCTCGCGATGTCGAGTCCGGCCCCGCCATTGATGACGTGTGCCGGCATGGCCCAGTGCCATGTCCCGCCGGTGAACGATGACGTTATCGACGGATAGTACGTCTGCCAGTAGCGAAATTCCGCGGCGGAGAGGTGGAATATCTCGCTGAACTCTGTGCCGCTCAACATGCCATCGCGCGGGATGGTTGCTGCGCTGGCAAGCGGCCCCCCCGACTGCGGAGCGCCATAGAGAAACTGCAGTGCTCCGATGTCGTAAGGCATCAGATCCGTTGGCGGCCCCCCGAGCGTCGGCGCGAAGTTGTACGACATCACCGTATACGCGCGGTTGTCCGTTTCAGACGGCAGATAGGGTGAGGAGGCGCCACCGTAGTTTCCGGGATGCTTGAGTCCTACTGCGTGGCCAATCTCGTGCAGCATGACGCTGTAGGTAAGGTCGGACAGCGGCACGCCGGCGAGCGTCGCGTTGATGTGCACAAGGTGTGCATCCGGTTGCCACGCGGGAGAGCCGGCGAAGCCGACTCCCGTGACGGTCGAACCGCCGAAGTGGAAGTCGAGAGCCGAATCGAACACGAACTGGATATCTGCGGCTTCAGGCGCAAAGGCTTGCTCTACAAACCGCACTCCGCATACGCGCTCGAAGTCCGCGAGAAGGTCGGCAAGGGCTGCACGCCAAATGGCATCGGGGGCGCTGTAGTATTGAGGGTCCGGGGAGAGATGGCCATCGACATGACCGTAAGTAATGACGACCGGGGTGCCGAAAGCGAAGTCTTTGTTGAGGCGGTACGCACCGTTGCCCGTCAGCAGCGCATCGATTTCGATCCGGCCACTCGGCGTCGTCATTCTCGACCCCGTACGCAAGTGAACGACAACTCTCTTCCCTCTTTTCCTTGCCTTCTTCCTCTCCTAAATAAAGGGGACGCACCCCTATTATATGATATGCTTTGATACATGCCAAGAATCGCCCGTCCTGTTTTTCCTAGAGTGCCGCATCACATCACCCAGCGCGGCAACCGGCGCGAGGACGTTTTCTTCAATGATGAAGATCGAGTGGCGTATCTGGGGTGGCTGCACGAATATTGCGTCAAACACGAGGTGCGGATCCTCGCCTACTGCCTGATGACCAACCACATCCATATAGTTGCCGTCCCGATGAACGAAGGGGGCTTGCAGAACGTATTCAGAGCGCTGCATACGCGCTACGCGCAACGCATCAATCGTGCCAAGAAATGGAAAGGCCATTTTTGGCAAGGTCGATTTTTTTCCTCGGCACTGGACGGGACGTATCTATGGGCGGCGATTCGTTATGTCGAACGCAATCCGGTGCGTGCGCGGATGGTGCGGCGGGCGGAGAACTACCGGTGGTCGAGCGCGGCGACGCACTGTGGGTTAAGGCGGGATGAGGTGCTGACGACGGAGCGCGGCTGGCTGAAACAGGTTGAGTCCGTGGGGGATTGGTCGAAGTGGCTGGCGCAGGGCGATCAGCCGGAGCAGTTGGACGTATTGCGCCGGCACATCGAGAGGGGGCTGCCTTGCGGAGTGGAAGCATTTCTGCGCAAGCTGGAGCGGCAAGCGGGGCAGGTGCTGCGATGGCGGTCGCGTGGCCGACCGAAGACTGAACGCAAGGAGTAGCAAAGGGGTGCGTCCCCTTTAAATACTTAACCGGACACTACTGTCCCTTGTCATGTAATGACCCGTAACCCCGGCGATGCAGCTGTCCCGAAAAAAAACGGGTGCCGCGAGGCACCCGTTGCAATCGGTTCGCACCCCGGATCGAGTTCATTCGACCTTGAGCCCCGCTTCCTTGACGATGGGGCCCATTTCCTGGATTTCCTTGGCCACGAACTTGCGGAACGCTTCGGGGGTGTTGGTCGTGACCTGGGTCAGCTGTTTGGCGAAGCCTTGCCTGACGTCAGGCGTTGCCACGGTCTTGAGCACCAGCGCGTGCAGCTTGGCGAGTATCGGCCTGGGCGTGCCTGCGGGCGCGAGCAGACCGTTCCAGCCGCTGTATTCGAAACCCTTGATCGTTTCCGCGACCGCCGGCAGATCGCCGAGCAGCGGGTCGCGTTTTTCCAGGCTGTGGCCGATCGCGCGCAGCTTGCCCGACTGGATCAGGCCGGCCACCGCCGGCGCGGGGGTGATGGTCCACTGCGACTCCCCGGCCACTACCGCCGCGACCGAAGCGCCGCCGCCTTTGTACGGCACGTGCAGCGACTGGAAATTGCCCAGTTTCATCAGCAGCACGCCGGCGAGATGGCTTTGCGCGCCGGGACCGGCCGACGCCATGTTGATCTGGCCCTGCCTGCTCCTCGCGTAATCGACCAGTTCCTTGACGCTTTTCACCGGCAGTGTCGGGTTGACCACCAGGATGTTGGGCGTGATGCCGAACAGCGAAATGAATTCGTAATCTTTGAGCGGATCGAAAGGCAGTTTCTTGTGAATGTGCGGGCCGATCACCATCGCGGCGGTGGAAGCGGAAATCACGGTATAGCCGTCGGGGCTCGCGTTCTTGCCGATTTCCATGCCGAGGATGCCGCCGGCGCCGGCGCGGTTGTCGACCACCACCTGCTGGCCGCTCACCTGGGTCAGCGCGTGAGCGAAAATGCGGCCCAGCGTATCGACCGAGCTTCCCGGCGCGTTGGGCACCAGCATGCGGATCGGGCGGTTGGGGTAATCTTTTGCGGCGTCCGCGGCCATCGCCGGATCGAGCGGCGAACCGCCCACGGTGATCAGGGTGAGCGCGGACAACAGGATTGCTCGGAATTGCATGATCGACTCCTCGGGGTGTTGGCGTTATGAAAAAAATTTTGGGTCGCGAATAGCGATTCTCGCGGGTTTGCCCTGTTAAATCAACCGGAATGCCGCCGCCACCCGCTCGTTGCGGATCGCGGCGGTGAAAGACGGGACATGCGGAACCTTGCGCGAGTAACGATGTCTTTCTGTTTTCCGGCCTTTGGGACAAGATGAAAAACATGGCGATGCATAAATGGGCCGCACTGACGCTGACGGCGGCGCTCGCCGCTTGCGCCACGGCACCCGTCGATCACGACGGCGCGGATGCGCCGCGCAGCGAACGCCTGGTGCCGTTGCAGGCGCCGCGACCCATCATCGGTCTCGTGCTGGGGGCCGGCGGCTCGCGCGGTTTCGCGCATGTCGGTGTCATCAAGGCGCTGGAAGCCGCGGGCATCGAGTCCGATCTCGTGGTCGGCGCGAGCTCCGGCGCGATCGTCGCCGCGCTCCATGCGGGAGGCAAGCGTTCGGACGCGCTGGAAAAAATCGTGCTGCAGATCAAGGACAACGACATTCTGGATTTCACGCTGTTCGGCCCCGGCGTCATCGAAGGCGATCGTCTGCAGGCGTTCGTCAACGATGCGCTTGGCAACCGGCCGATCGAAGCGCTCGACAAGCCTTTCGCCGCGATCGCCGCGCAGCGCGAGTCCAGCCGCATGACGGTGTTCAATCGCGGCAACACCGGGCTCGCGGTGCGCGCTTCAGCGAGCGTGCCCGGACTGTTCTGGCCGGTGATCATCCGTGGCGCGGAATACGTTGATGGCGGCGTGGCGAGTCGCGTGCCGGCGCCGGTGGCGCGTGCCATGGGTGCCGACATCGTGATCGCGGTCGATGTGTCGTGGCGCGGCACGGCGGACACCGCGCTCGCCGACATCGTGATCCGGCCGCCGACCATCCGCTCGCGCATCACCGATTTCGACCACAAACTCGAAAACATGGCGGCCGGTGAAGAGGCGGCGCGCGCTGCCGTGCCGCGCATCCGGGAACTGATTGCGAAAGTCGCGGACGACAAAATGCGTGCTGCGAACCTCGACCATCTTCCAGCCGGCGCGCCTGCGCTGGCGCGGGAATGACGGGGAGCTGCGTGAACGGGATGTCATTTGATCGCGGCGGCGAGCTGGCGCGCCCGCGGCACGCGACCGATACGCCAGTTTTCCAGCGCCCATTGCCAGATTTCACGAACGCTTGCGGCCGCCAGTGTCGCTGGCGGCTGCTGTCCCAGAAAGGCGAGCGCGGCGACCAGGAGCGGCGCGGGGCGCGAGGCGTCGAGCGGCGGCGCCAGCGTCTGTTTGCTGAGTTTTTCGCCCGCGGCGTTGACCGCGACCGGCAGATGGGCATAGCGCGGCGTGGCAAGACCGAGCAGGCGCTGCAGATGGATCTGGCGCGGCGTCGAATCGAGCAGATCGGCGCCGCGCACCACGTCGGTGATGCCCTGTGCGGCGTCGTCGACCACTACCGCCAGCTGGTAAGCATAGACGCGGTCGTGGCGATAGAGCACGAAGTCGCCGATTTCGGCTGCCACGTTCTGTGCGATGCGGCCTTGCAGTGCGTCGTCGAATTCGATCGCCGCAGCGTGCGTCGTCAGTCGCAGCGCCCGCGCCGGCTTGCCGACGGGCAATTCATGGCGGCAAGTTCCGGGGTAGACGAAACCTTCGCTGCCGACGATGCCGGAATCGGCGATTTCGCGCCGGCTGCAGGCGCAGGCATAAACCAGGCCCTGCCTGCGTAACCGGTGGAGCGCCGCGTGATAGGCGTCGCGGCGCGCGCTCTGATAGACGATGCTGCCGTCCCACTGCATGCCGCAGGCTTCGAGCGCACGCAAAATGGCGGCATCCGCTCCCGCCACCGTGCGCGGCGCGTCGAGATCCTCGATGCGCACCAGCCACGCGCCGCGGTGCACACGGGCTTCCAGATAGCTGCCGACGGCGGCCACCAGCGAGCCGAAATGCAAAGGGCCGGTGGGAGAAGGCGCAAAGCGGCCACGGTAAGGATTCATGCGTGTCGAAGTCGGCGGGGAAAACGGCCCCGCTTCGGGTGACAGGATAACAAACCGGCTGAACTGGTAGAATTCCGCTTCCAACAACCGCGTTTTTCCGCCGATGGCCCCGCCCTTGCTCGCAGAGCTTCCCTATCGCATTGATAGTGCGTCGCTTTTTGAGTCGATCGCCGATCTGCCGTGGGCGGTTTTTCTCGACAGCGGCAGGCATCACCCGGCGCAGTCGCGCTACGACATCCTTGCCGCCGAGCCGTTCGTGCGGCTCGTCACGCGCGGCAACCTCACCGAGGTCCACGC
>JBKBXX010000145.1:0-6340 GCA_046313915.1 Burkholderiales bacterium
GTAGCCCCCACTGCGGCCGCCATGCAGGAGGCCGTTGAGCCATGGTTCTCGTCCCTCCCGATGCGGCGATCCGCATGCGCTTCGAGACCGAGGCAGACCTGCTCGAACCGGTCCAGCCGGCACGTCCGATTCCCGCCGACCTGCCCGAGCTGCGCCCAGGGCAGACCTTCCAGGCGCGCATCCTCGAACCCTTGCCCGACAACACCTACCGCGCGCTGGTCGCCGGCAAGCAACTCACGCTGCAGCTACCCGAAGGCGCCAAGCCCGGCGATCAATTGGAACTGGTGGTCGTCGACCGCTCCATGCGCACGATCATCGCGCAACGCATCGCAGCTGGCAATGCGGCGGCAGAGGCCGCGAGTCCCTACCCTTTCACCCGTCTGAGCCCGACGGCGCGACTGATCGGCGCCTTGCTGCCGGCCGAGGGCGAGGCGGTCCCTTCCGTACCGCTCAACCGTGGCCAGCCGTTGATCACTGCACCCCAGCAAGGTCGGTTTTCGGCAACGCAGCTGGCCGAAACGCTCGCCAGGACAGTGACGCAAAGCGGCTTGTTCTATGAGGCGCACCAAGCCGAATGGGTCAAAGGCAGGCTGCCGCTGGAACAGCTCCTGCAGGAGCCGCAAGGGCGTTTTTCCTCGCCCGCGGCCTTCGCCCACGTCACGATGCAGAAAATCGGCGCTGGTGAGACGGCACCCCTGCCTGTGCCGCCAGAGCAGACCACCACGGCGCAAGGCACGTCGCAGCAGATGGCCGCTAACGCGGCGCAGATTCCCGAGGCGCTGCGGCCGATCGTCCAACAACAGCTCGAAGCCGCGGCCTTCCAACGGATCGTCTGGCATGGCGAGATCTGGCCGCAGCAAACGATGGAATGGGCGATCGAATGGGAAGACGAACGCGCCGGCAAAGACGGCGAGCAGGAAAACAAGAGCTGGCATACCACGCTGACCCTCACCACGCCGCGGCTGGGCCGCATCGAAGCGCGCTTGCGACTGACCTCGCAAGGCATACAGGTGGCACTCACCGTCGCAGACGCGGATAGCGCCGCAAAGCTGCGGGCCGCAGTACCGCAGCTGACTGCAGCCCTCGACCGGGCCGGCGTGCCGCTCCTCGACTGTTCGGTGACAGCATGAGCGTCCTGCCCGGCGATGACAAGGCAGCACTCGCTGTCGCGCTGAAGTATGAACCGGGCGACGCCGCCCCCCGGGTGGTGGCGAAGGGACGCGGCCTGATCGCCGCAGAAATCGTCGCCCGGGCGAAAGAACATGGCGTGTTCGTCCATGAATCCCCCGAGCTGGTCGCCCTGCTTTCCCAGGTGGATATCGACCGTCACATTCCGCCGGCACTCTACCTCGCCGTCGCCGAACTGCTCGCCTGGATCTACCGCATCGAACATCAGGGCAGCGACGAAGCCGCACCGCCGCTCACCCTGCCGGGCTGAAAGGCAATACAATCCGGTCTCGCCACGCAAGACCATGATGCCGAACGACGTACCCCCACCGGTCACGATTCCCCTGCCCATCCTCGAAGGCAGCGAATACGACAAGTACATGCTACGCACCGTCGTCGAGGTGCGGACGTTGCTGCGCCAGATGCGAGAGCATGTGACCCAGCTCACCGTGTTCTGCAACGAAGGCCAGGACATGATGCTCACCGTGCTGCTGGAGGTCTCTGACGAGCATGTGATCCTCGACATCGGCCCCGACGAGGAAATCAACCGCCGCATCGCTCTGGCCGATCGGCATTACTGCATCGGCCTGCTCGATCATGTGCGCATCCAGTTTTTGCTGGGCCCCTTCACCCGCATCGCATTCGCCGGCCGCCCTGCCTTCCTCGCAGCCCTGCCCAAGGAAGTGCTGCGCTTGCAGCGCCGCGAGTATTACCGTCTCAGCACACCGATCGCGCGACCGCTCAAATGCCGCATGCCGATCCCGCTGGCCGAGGGCGGAACGTTCGTTTACGATGCCACGGTGCTGGACATCAGCGTCGGTGGCGTCGGCCTCATCGCGCCGCCCGAAGACGTTTCATTCGAGCCAGGGCAGATCATTCCGCATTGCCGCATCGAACTGCCCGAAGTCGGCATCATCGACGGTACGCTGCGCATCTGTCAGCTGGGGGTTTCATTCCAGCGCGGCCAGACCCGCCGGCGCGCGGGTTGCGAGTTCGTGGAGCTGCCGGGGCCGCAACAGACATTGATCCAGCGTTACATCATCAAGGTCGAGCGCGAGCGCAAGGCGCGCGAATCCGGCCTGGGGTTCTGAACCACCCTCAGACCGGCATGTTCATCACGTCCTGATAGGCCGTGACGAGTTTGTTCCTCACCTGCACCATCTGCTGGAACGACAGACTGGCCTTCTGCAAATTGATCATCACGTCCTGCAGATTGACGTTCTCGTTGCCGGCGGCGAACTCCTGGGCGAGTTGCTGGGCCTGTTGCTGGGCGGCGTTGACCTGATCGATCGCCGCCTTGAGCGCGGCGGCGAAATCGGCGCCGCCGCTCGCCTGGGACGTGGCAGCCGGTTTGCCCTGCGCGAGCGCTGTGGCGGCACGCAGTTCGGTGAGCATCTGTTCGAGGTTACGGGTATCGATGGCCATGCGCTCTTTATAGCAAAGCCCGTGCCGAAAGGCTACTCCTCGAGATAGCCCTCTTCGCGATACTGGGCGAGCTTGTAGCGCAGTGTGCGCTCCGAGATGCCCAGCAGCGCGGCAGTTTTCTTGCGCGAGCCGCCGACCTTGGCCAAGGTGTCGAGGATGTGCTGGCGTTCGAGGTCTTTCATGCTCGCAGCACCTGCAGCCGCTGCCGGCAACGGCGCTGCAAAACTCTGCGCTGGCGGCACGGCACCCGTTTGCTGAACGGCAGCGGGTGACACCGCCACTGCGCCCGGCTCCTTGTCCGGCAACTGCAGGTGTTCCGCCTCGATCGTCTCGCCCGGCGCGAGGATCAGAGCGCGCTGGATGACGTTTTCCAGCTCGCGCACGTTGCCTGGCCAGGTGTAGGCGGCAAGTTTTGCCGCGGCCTCGGCGGTCAGATGTGCGCGCCGGCCAAGCCGTGCCCCATGCACGGCCAGGAAATGCTCCGCGAGCGGCACGATGTCGGCGGATCGTTCGCGCAAGGGCGGTATGTGGAGGGGAAAGACGTTCAGGCGATAGAAGAGGTCCTCGCGGAAACGGGCGGCGGCGACCTCGGCCGCCATGTCGCGGTTCGAGGTGGCGAGCACGCGGAGATCGACCGGGATCGGCTTCTTGCCGCCGACGCGTTCGACTTCGCGCTCCTGCAGCACACGCAACAGCTTCGCCTGCAGGGCGAGCGGCATCTCGGAAATTTCGTCGAGCAGCAGGGTACCATGGTCGGCCTGCTCGAATTTGCCGGCCTGGGCGGTCTGCGCCCCGGTGAACGCGCCTCTTTCGTAGCCGAACAGCGTGGCCTCGAGCAGGTTGTCGGGAATCGCCGCGCAGTTGATCGCGACGAACGGCCCCTTCACCCGCGGCGACTGGTCGTGGATGTAACGGGCGAACACCTCCTTGCCGGTGCCGGACTCGCCTGTGAGCAAGACGGTGGCATCGGTCTTGGCAACCCGCGCAGCGAGCAGCAGGATCTCGCGCGTCTTCGCATCGCCGGCGATCACGCCTTCGGCCAGCGGCGGCAACGCATAGCGTTCGATCTGCTCGAGCAGCGCCTTCGGCTCGAAGGGCTTGAGCATGAAATCGCAGGCGCCGCCCTTCATCGCCGCGACAGCCTTGTCGACGTCCCCGAATGCGGTCATCAACAGCACCGGCAGGCCCGGCTTGCGATGACGGATTTCCGCGAGCAATTGCAAGCCGTCCATCGGGGACATGCGCAGATCGGAGACCACCATCTGGAAGGCTTGGCGTTCGAGCCGTGCCAGCGCCTCCGGGCCACTGGCTGCTGCGCTGACGTGATGGCCAGCGGTTTCCAGCGTGATCGACAACGCATCGCGCAGCGCTTCGTCATCTTCGACCACGAGGATGTTCATCGCCTGCCGGGTCATCCGTTTTGCTCCCTCGTTTCTGCCTCATCACTCAGGCCACGTCCAATCGTGAGCCGGAATGTGCTTCCCTGGCCCGGCGCCGACGCCACGTCGATACCGCCGCCATGTGCACGGGCGACACCGCGGGCGATCGCCAGTCCGAGGCCCGTGCCTTCGCTCCGGGTGGTAAAGAAAGGTTCGAACAACCGCGCCGCGACCTCGGGCGACATGCCCCGCCCATTGTCGGCGACGCTGAAGGTGATCTGTGCGTCATCCGCCTCGACGCTGACGGCGATGTGCCCGCCGGGACGATCGGTCACCGCCTGCAGTGCGTTTTCGAGCAGATTGATGAGCGCCCCGGCGAGCGCCTTGCGGTTGCCGGTGAGCATCATGCCAGGCGGAGAGGCGCTTACCGTGAGCTTCACCCCGCGCGCGCGCGCCAACGGCTCGAACGTGTGGGTCAGTTCGCCGAGCAGATCGGCAAGTTCGAAGGTTTCCCGACCTAGCACCTCGCCGCGCGCGAACAGGAGCATGTCCTGGATCAGACGCTCGAGATGCTTGAGCCGCTCGACGGTCTTGTGAGCAATCGCGATGCGGCTCGTTTCGGCAAGCCCCGGCGTTTCGAGATTGCCGGCATAAAGCAGCGCCGCCGCGAGCGGCGTACGCAACTGGTGGGCAAGCTGCGCGGCCATCTCGCCCATCGCGGCGAGCCGGGCATTGCGCTCGGCCTGCTCGCGCAAACGCTGCGTTTCGGCATTCGCCGCGGCCAGTTCGGCGGTGAGCCGCTCGACCTGCTTCTCCAGCGCACCATACGCTGCCGAGAGCTCTTCCGAAACCTGGTTGAACAGGCGAAAGGCCTCGGCCAGGCGCGCGGGATCCATCTGGGTTTCGGCAGAGGAGGGTAAGGGCAAATCCATCGGCAGCATGTTCGCGCAAAGTCGGCATGGGCAATACGGAGAATAAGGCCGAAACAATGACCGAAATGGCGGCAATTATTGCCGCTCATTGCGGGAACCCGTCTTGCTTCATCACGTCACAATCCAATCCGTACCTCATCGGAGAACGTTTCGCGAACATGGCAGAACCGGCAACCGCCTCGCCAGCCTTCCCTTTCAACTTGAATGGGCTCTCAAGGCTCGACGCTCGCCAGAAACTGATGGCGATGGCAATGCTCGCATTGGCCATCGCCGTGTTGGTCGGCGCCTGGCTGTGGACGAAAGAGCCCCCTTACGGCGTGCTGTTTTCCAATCTCTCCGACCAGGATGGCGGCCAGATCGTCGCCGCCTTGCAGCAGCAGAACATTCCTTACAAAGTCTCCGAAAGCGGTGGCGCGATCCTGGTGCCCGTCAGCCAAGTCCATGAAGCCAGGCTGAAACTCGCCTCGCAGGGCCTGCCGAAAGGCGGGCTGGTCGGCTTCGAGCTGATGGAAAACCAGAAGCTGGGCATCAGCCAGTTCGCCGAGCAGATCAATTACCAGCGCGGTCTCGAGGGCGAGCTGGCGCGCTCGATCCAGGCGCTCGGTGCCGTTCGTGCAGCCCGCGTGCACCTGGCGATCCCGAAGCAGACCGCTTTCCTGCGCGACGACCTGAAACCCTCGGCCTCGGTGCTGGTCAGCCTGCAACCGGGCCGCACGCTCGAACCGGCGCAGATCGCCGGCATCGTCCATCTGGTCTCGTCCTCGGTACCACAGCTTTCCCCCGCCAACGTCAGCGTGATCGACCAAGACGGCAAGCTGATCTCGCAGCGCCTGGACGGCTTCAGGAACGACAACCTGAATCCCGGCCAGCTCGTGTATGTCAAGGAAGTCGAGGCGCAATACGTCAAGCGCATCGAAACGATCCTCGAACCCCTGCTCGGCAAAGGCAATTTCCGCACCCAGGTGGCGGCCGAGATCGATTTCAACCAGGTCGAACAAGTCGAAGAGAGCTTTCAGCCCAACCCGGCACCCAAGACTGCGATCCGCAGCCAGCAGACTTCCGAGAACGGTGTCGGTAATCCACCGGCGATGGGCGTGCCTGGCGCGCTCACCAACCAGCCGCCGGTGCCGGCGACCGCGCCGCTCACCACGCCGCCGGTGGGCGCCACGGGTGCGGCTGGCGCAGGCGCCGCCGGCAATTTTTCCCGCAACGCGACGATCAATTACGAGCTCGACAAGACCGTGCGCCATACCCGCGCCACGCCCGGCGCCATCAAGCGTCTGTCGGTGGCGGTGGCGGTCAATCACAAGCCGGCTATCGGCAAGGACGGCAAACCGGGCAAACCTGTGCCTCCAACCGCAGAGGAGCTGAAACGCATCAACGACTTGGTGCGCGAATCGGTCGGTTTCGATGAAAAGCGCGGTGACACGATCAACG
>JBKBXX010000146.1:0-5827 GCA_046313915.1 Burkholderiales bacterium
AAAATCAAAACCGGCCGCCGCCGGACACGGATCAACACCGATGAAAATTCAGGGCGCCGATCGGCTCAACTCAGTTTCTCGATGATCGCCTGCGTCATGCGTCTGGTACCCGCATTGCCGCCGAGGTCGCGCGTCACGTATTTTTTTTCCTCCAGCACCCGCGACAGCGCCGCGTCGATGCGGTCAGCCGCGGCAGACTCGCCGATGTAGCGCAGCAGCATTATCGCCGACAATATCATCGACAGCGGATTGGCGAGATCCTTGCCGGCGATGTCGGGCGCGGTGCCGTGCACCGCCTCGAACATCGCATATTCGTCGCCGAGATTCGCCCCCGGCGCCAGTCCCAGCCCGCCGACCACCCCCGCCAGCAGATCGGAAACGATGTCGCCGTAGAGATTCGCGAGCAGCAGGCAATCGAAAGTCTCGGGCCTAAGTACGAGCTCCATGCACAACGCGTCTATCACCCGGCTGTCAGTGGTAATGCCGGGATAGGCGGCGAGCACCTGCTGTGCCGCTTTCAAAAACAGGCCATCGGTAAGCTTGAGCACGTTCGACTTGTGACCGATCGTGACGCGCTTGCGGCCCAGGCGCAGCATGTAGTCGGCCGCGAACCGCGCCATGCGCTCGGTGGCGCTGCGCGTGATGATCTTGAGCGCTTCCGCCGTGTCCTCGTTGACCATGCGCTCGCGCCCGAAGTAGAGATCCTCGCTGTTTTCGCGGAACAGCACGATGTCCACGCCGCTGTAGCGTGAAGCCACTCCCGGATAGGATCTGGCCGGGCGCACATTGGCGTAGAGCTGCAGCTCCTTGCGCAGCGCGATCGCAACGCTCGGATATACGTGCGTCTCGATGCTGCCATCGGCGTTCCTGATCCGGCGTTCGACGCGATACGGCGTGCCGAACGGTGTGGCGGTCGGCCCCTTGAGCGCGATGCGGGTGTGCGCGATCGAATCGAATACGCTCTCGGGCAGCGGATTGCCGGTCTCCTCGCCCACTTTCATGCCCGCCGGGCAGACGTCCCACCGGACCTGCACTCCCGCCGCCTCGATCACGGCGCGCGCCGCAGCCGTGACTTCGGGTCCGATGCCGTCACCCGGAATGAGTGTTATCTGATGAACCACCCTGATCTATCTCCCCAAAAAGTTGAACTGCCACCTGCGCCTGCCTCAGTCCGCATCGTCTGCGGCACGCTTCAATGCCTTGAGCCGCGGCAATACGAAAGGCATGGCGATCGACATCACCGACAGCGCTACCAGCGTCACGGTAATGCCGCTGCCCACGAACACCGCCGGGTCGCCGCCGGAAATCGTCATCGCCTGGCGAAACGACTGCTCCATGATGCCGCCCAGCACCAGCGACAGCACCAGCGGCGCGACCGGGATATCGGCCTTGTCGAACACATAGCCGATCACGCCGAAAAACAGGATCAGGTAAAGATCGAGCACGCTGCCGTTGATGGCATAAGTGCCGATGACGGAAATCGCCACGATCAGCGGATAAAGAACGCCGCTGGGAATATAGAGCAGCCGCACGAACAGTCCGATCAGCGGCAGATTGAGGATCAGCAGCATGACGTTGCCGACGTACATGCTGTCGACCAGCCCCCACACGATATCGGGGCGGTTCTGGAACAGCAGCGGTCCGGGCTGGATGCCATACATGATGAACGCGCCCAGCATCACCGCCGTCGCGCCGCCACCGGGCACGCCGAGCGTGAGCAGCGGCACCAGCGCGCCTGCGGTATCGGAGTTGTTGGCCGATTCGGGACCGGCCACGCCTTCGATCGCGCCTTTGCCGAATTCCTCAGGTTTTTTGGAAAGCCGCTTCTCGGTGGTGTAGGAAAGGATCGAAGCGATCGTGCCGCCCGCCCCCGGCAGCACGCCGATGACGAAACCGATGATGCCGCCGCGCCAGATCGGCCCTACCGAACGCCGCCACTCCTCCCGCGTCAGCCACAGCTTACCGGAAATGCGGATGATCTGCGGCGCCGTGCCCTGATAGAGACTTTCCATGCCGCGCAGCACCTCGGCCATCGCGAACAGCCCCACCACCACCACGATGAAGCCGACGCCGTCCAAGAATTCGGGAACGCCCATGGTATAGCGCGCCTGCCCGCTTTGCAGATCGATGCCTATGGTCGCGATCATCAGCCCCAGGACCGTCGACAGCACGCCCTTGGCCGGCGATTTGCCGGAAAGCGACGCCACCGCGGTCATCGCGAACAGCATCAGCGTGAAATACTCCGCGGGACCGAACTTGAGCGCCATCGAAGCAAGCGGCACGGCGAACAGCGTGAGCGCGACCACACCGATGGTGCCCGCGATGAAAGAACCGATTGCGGCTACCGCCAGCGCGGCGCCCGCCCGCCCCTTGCGTGCCATTTCGTAGCCGTCGATGGAAGTCATGACCGAAGCCGCTTCGCCCGGCGTGCGGATCAGTATCGCCGTGGTCGAACCGCCGTACTTGGTGCCGTAGTAGATCCCCGCCAGCATGATCAGCGCCGAAGTGGGCTCCATGCCGAAGGTGGCGGGAATCAGCAGCGCAATGCCGGCCGAAGGCCCGATGCCCGGCAGCACGCCGATGATGGTGCCCATGAAGACACCGACAAAGGTGTACCACAGATTGACCGGCTGCAGGCAGACCGCAAAACCGTTCAGGATGTGCGCCAGGGTTTCCAACTGCGAATTGCCTCAAAACGGCAGGATGCCGCGGGCCAGCGTGACATTGAGCAAACGGGTGAACACGAGATAGCTGATGAAACTGAACAGCACCGAAGTCAAGACATTGGCCACCCACTTGCCGCGGTTGAAACAGGCGGTGAGCGCCAGGAGATAAATGCTGGTGGCAACTGCGTATCCCAGCCATTCGAAAAGCGTGAAATAGGCGCCGGTCCACACTACTGCGCCAGCGACCACCGCCACGGCCCGCCAGTCCCGCCGCGCGCGCGCCTCGCCGGATGGCGCGATTTTCCGCGTGCGCAATATTTCCACCAACAGCATGGCCGCCGCGATCAGCAAACCGACGCCGAGCAGCCGCGGAAACGCTTTCGGCCCCAGCGGATCGCCGATTTCCGGCACGGGAATCTGTGCAGTGGCGTAAAAATACACCGCCGCAAGGACAAGGGTACAGACAAAGATGAGCCGGTCAGCCATCATCTACGCTCTTCCGAACAGAGTGAAATGCCGCCCACCGACCGCAGCGGCGTGTCGCATTATTCTTGCTTCTTGCGCTGGCAGCGGAGCGCGGCACGCATCGTGCCGCCCCTTCTCTTCTCGCGCCAGCCGGTTGTTATCTTACCCAAGAATCGGGGGGTCGTCTTCATCCTCCGCGTGCCGCAAACCTGCCGCCGACGGGATGTAATTCCACATCATGGAATATCGTCGCGCGTTTGACACGATGCAATAGCATCAGTTAGCTTGATACGTTGATCTTGGGTTCGGCCGCGATCAGGCGCAGACCCGAAGAACAGCCGTTTTCCGCCTCGCCTGCAGCCGTCGGCAACCATTCTGCAACGCAGCGATCCAATGCATGTGAAATCAGGTTCCGTACAACGCCACGCAAGCCATGAACATCCAGGAGTAGACATGAGTCACAATCTGTTCAATTCCCTGCAAGAATTCACCTACGGCGGAAAAACCGGCAAATACTATTCACTGCCGGCGCTGGAAAAAGCCGGGCTCGGCGCAATATCGCGGCTGCCGTTCAGCCTGCGCGTCGTGCTCGAGTCCGCACTGCGGAATTTCGACGGCAGAAAAATCACCGAACAGCACCTGAGAGGCCTCGCGGCGTGGCAGCCCAAGGCCAAGCGCACCGAGGAAGTGCCGCTGGTCGTGGCGCGCGTGCTGTTGCAGGACATGACCGGCGTGCCGCTGGTGGTCGATTTCGCGGCGATGCGCGAGGCGGCCAAAGCCCAGGGCAAGAATCCCGAAATCATCGAGCCGCTGTGCCCCGCCCATCTCATCATCGACCATTCGGTGCAGATCGACACCTACGGCACACCCGACGCGCTCAGGAAGAACATGGAGATCGAGTTTGCCCGCAACCGCGAGCGCTATCAATTCCTGAAATGGAGCGCCCAGGCGTTCAGGACTTTCCAGATCATCCCACCGGGCAACGGTATCTGCCACCAGATCAACCTCGAATACATTTCGCAGGTGGTCTGGCACAAGGGCGACATGTTCTATCCCGACAGCCTGGTCGGCATCGACTCGCACACCACCATGGTCAACGGCCTCGGCGTGCTGGGATGGGGTGTGGGCGGCATCGAAGCCGAAGCCGCCATGCTGGGCCAGCCGATGTATTTCCTCGAGCCCGACGTGGTCGGCGTGCACCTCGTCGGCAAGCTCGGCGAAGGCGTGACCGCCACCGACCTCGTGCTCAGGATCGTGCAGTTGCTGCGTGAGAAAAAAGTCGTCGGCAAATTCGTGGAATTCTTCGGCGCAGGCGCAGCCTCGCTGCCGATCCCGGATCGCGCCACCATCGGCAACATGGCGCCCGAATACGGCGCGACCTGCGGCTTTTTCCCGGTCGACGACGTGTCCTGCGAATTCCTGCGCATGACCGGCCGCGGCGAGGTCGTGCCGGCGGTCAAGGCGTACTACCAGGCCCAGGGTATGTACGGCATGCCGCAGCCGGGCGACATCGATTACAGCGACATCGTCGAACTCGACCTCGCCACCGTGAAACCCGCCGTATCCGGCCCGCGCCGCCCGCACGACCGCCTCGATTTGCCGCAACTGAAAAGCAGGTTCCAGGAACTCCTCACCAAGCCTTTCGCCGAAGGCGGCTATGGCAAGGCCGGCGAAACGAGCAAGCGGGTCCCCACCGGCAAGGACGGCATCGACGTCGGCCATGGCGACGTGCTGATCTCCGCCATCACCTCCTGCACCAACACTTCCAATCCCGGTGTGCTGCTGGGCGCGGGGCTGCTGGCGAAAAAAGCGGTGGAAAAAGGCCTCAAGCCCCATCCTCGCGTCAAAACCTCGCTCGGCCCCGGCTCGCTCGCCGTGACCCAGTATCTGAAGAATGCCGGCCTGCTGACTTATCTCGAGCAGCTCGGCTACTACGTCGCCGGTTACGGCTGCACCACCTGCATCGGCAACTCGGGCCCGCTCGATCCCGCGCTCGACGAAGCCGTGGTGAAGAACGACATCGTGGCCGCTGCCGTGCTGTCGGGCAACCGCAATTTCGAAGCACGCATCCATCAGAACATCAAGGCCAACTTCCTGATGAGCCCGCCGCTGGTGGTGGCGTTCGGTCTCGCCGGCACCGTCAACATCGACATGTCGAAAGATCCGATCGGCACTGGCAAGGACGGCAAGCCGGTTTATCTCAGGGACATCTGGCCCTCGAGCGCGGAAGTAGGCGCGGTCATGAAGTACGCGACCGACCCCGAGATGTACCGCAAGCTGTTCTCGGCCTTCGGTGAAGGCAATCCGATGTGGGACGAGATTCCCGCCTCGGTCGGCGCGCTCTACCAATGGGACGAGAAATCGACTTATGTGCGCCACCCGCCGTACTTCGACGGCTTTTCCATGACACCAGGCAAGATTTCCGACATCAGGGGCGCGCGCGTGCTCGGCATTTTCGGCGACTCGATCACCACCGATCACATCAGTCCCGCCGGCGGCATCCGCGCCACCTCCCCTGCCGGTAAATACCTACAGGAACACGGCATTGGCGCGGCCGATTTCAACACCTACGGCACGCGCCGCGGCAATCACGAGATCATGATGCGTGGCACTTTCGCCAACGTGCGCATCAAGAACCTGATGGTTCCCGGCACCGAAGGCGGCATCACCATCCACCAGCCTTCGGGCGAACAGGT
>JBKBXX010000147.1:0-5794 GCA_046313915.1 Burkholderiales bacterium
GCTCGACGGTGCGCAGTTCGGTGTCGCCATCGAGCACGTATTCGATCGCCGGCACATCGAGCGCCGGCGTCTCTTGCGCAACGCTGGCGATGCGCCAGGCGGCGGGCACTTCGCAGTCGCCGCGATCGGCGTGCAATTCACCGCGCAGCAACGCGAACAGGCTCGACTTGCCGCTGCCGTTGGCGCCCACCAGACCCACCCGCCAGCCGGGGTGGATTTGCAGCGTAGCGTCTTCGATCAGGCGCCGCGCGCCGCGCGCGAGCGTCAGGTTACGGAACTGGATCATCGGGATGCGGATGCCGCGGAATGCGGCGTACCATGAAGCAAGGGCCGAATTATCCCACAACCCGACCCCACTCCCTATACTGCCCTGACCGTGGCCTCAATCCAGTTTCGCTCCGCTCCGCTTCACGACATCCGCCCACTTTGCCATGTCGGCGATCAGGAATCTGCGAAACTCTTCCGGCGAGCTGCCGATCGGCGTGCCGCCGCTCGACAGGATGCGCCTGCTGGTCTCGGGTTCCTTGAGCACCTTGACAATTTCCTGGTGCAGCCTTGTCACCAGCGGCTTGGGCAGATTGGGCGGCGCCATCACGCCGTACCAGCCGATCACCACGAAACCGGGCAGGCCCGATTCGACCACCGTCGGAATGTCCTCCAGCCCCGGCGCGCGCTTCTCGCTGGTCACGGCGATCGCCCGCAGCCTCCCGGCACGCACATGGGGCACCGTTCCCAGCAGGCCGGCGAAGTTGAACTGATATTGTCCCGCCATCAGATCGACCAACGCCGGTCCGGTGCCCTTGTACGGGATGTGCTGCGCCTTGACGCCCGTCATCAGCTTGTAGAGTTCTCCCGCCAGATGCCCGCCGCTGCCGTGGCCCGCCGAGCCGAAATTGAGCGGCCCGTTGTAGTTCCTGGTCCACTCCATGAATTCGCGGAAATTTTTCGGCGGCGAGCTCGGATGCACCACCAGCAACAGGCCGGCTTCGGTGAGCTGCGTGATCGGCGTGAAGTCATTCACCGGGTGGTACGGCAGCTTCTTGATCAGCGCCGCGTTCACCGTATGCTGGTGATAGGGCAGAAACAGCGTATAGCCGTCGGGCGCGGCGGCCTTGACGATTTCGCCCGCCAGCACGCCGGAAGAACTGGCGCGATTGTCCACCACCACCTGCTGGTTGAACACTTCGGTGAGCCTCGCGCTCAATATCCGCCCCAGTCCGTCGGTGGTGCCGCCCGGCGCCGCCGGGATGATGAAGCGTATCGGCTTGCTCGGATAATCGGCGGATTGCACGGCCCCGGCAGCGAGCCCCCATGTCGCGAGCACCGCGGCGATCCGCACGAAACGATGGATTTTCATGTGATTCCCCCTCTTCGGTTTTGATGTGGTGGCATCAAAAATACTACAAAACCGCCTCTCATTGCATGTTTCGAGACGGACGGGGGGGCGCAGGCTGGCTAGCTGCTACACTCGATTTCGCCGCCGTTGAGCTGGAAAACGCAACGGCCGTGTTCGTCGTTCGCCCTCCAGATTTTGTTGCCGATCTGGATTTCGGTGCCGACATAGACATTGTGTTCCGCAAGGACCCGCGCCTGGTCGGCAAGCGTCAGTGCCTCCTTGAGTTCTCTTTGCTCGTCGAAAAGACGGGCCATCTCGGCGTACAGGTTGTTCAGCGTGTTCTGGGCTTTTTCCTGCATGCCGTCCTTGTTTTTTTCGGGATGCTGGCCCAGGAAAGCGATCAGCTTCTCCAGTTTCTCCTGTTCCTGTTCGCAGGTCTCGAGCTCGTCTTTCACTTTTTCCAGGCGCTCCTCGATGGCGGCATTGAGCCCGACCTGCACTTTGGTCTTGATGCCGTTGGGCATGCCGATGACGGCCGCCCTGACGAGTGTCGAAGCACAGACACGACCGCCCCGGATATGCCCTTTCTTGGTCCCCTGCCTGCCGACCACGACCTGGTTCTTGGCGATTAGCTCGCTGTGCATGGAAAATTCCTCGATCACGATGTCGACCCCGGCCTTGGCGTAAACATTCTCCAGAAAGCGGGCGCTGAGCGTGCCCTGGCAGCAGATTTTCGCTTTCGGCGCATTGACCGAGCGGCGGGATTCGCCGCTGCCGATCATGCCGCCCTTGATGATCACGTCGCCACCGGCTTCGATCTCGGCCGATTCAACGGTGCCGTCCACGACCACATCGCCGTCGGCGTGGATTTTCATTCCCGACTTCACGTCGCCCTTGACATGAACCGCGCCTTCGAACTTCACGTTGCCGGTGGCGAGATTCACCTGGGGAACGGTGACCGTCGGCTCCACCATGACGCCGTTGGGCTGCACGAGCACCGGCTGGCCGGTAATGGCCGACACCAGCAGATTGCCGTCTTGCGGGTCGGTGGCGGTTCCTTTGAGCGCGGGGGCGAAAAGCGTGTCCTTGCCGGCTTTGGCGAATACCGTGCGGCCCTGGACATCCATGCCGTTTCCGCCTGGCACCGCCGGGATGCGGCGCATCAGGCCGTCGCCCTGCCTGACGATGACGAAATCGCCAAGGTCGCGGTAATCGGCAATGCCGTTTTCGTCCACTCGCGGTCGCCGGTCCTTGATTTCGGGTATCAGGCTTTCGAACTGGGCATCGGCGCCGGGAACCGGTTCCTTGCCGCGGGCAATGACGCGATCCTGCGCCACCCCTTCAGCGAGCGCGGCTTCGATTTCGTCTTCGAGAATGCCGTAGACGATGTTTTTTTCGCGCAGCAGGCAATCGACCTTGGCGCGCGTCACCCGTTCGCCGCCACGAGGCCACGTCAGCGTCATCCACGCCGTCATCAGATCGTCCGCCACCCTGATCGTGCACTCGCCGTCGTGACGCTCGCCGATCGGCAGGGTGAAAGCGGTGGTGGCGGCGGCATATTGCCTGACGAGCTGCGCGAGCGCATTTTCGTCGATCAGCAATTCGGACAGGCCCTGCATCATGAGCATTTCCCTGACCGCGTGGATGTCGAGCTTGGGCTTGTCGCCGGCCGGATCGAACACGGCGAGCAGCTTGACGTGGTCTTCGGCGAAACGAAATGACAAGGCGGGGAGGCGCGTCTGCGCGCCCTCTCCCGCCACCCCCGCAACGGGGGCGGCAGCCAGGCTGGTCGTCAGCGTATCCATTTTTGTTTTATAATCAATACCTTATGAAATACCTCGCAACCACTCACCGTCAACAGCCGGATGTTTTCCTGCTCTTGATTGATTTTACGGATCATTTTGCCCCGACCTTGAGCACAATCCCCCCCTCCGCTTCCCAAAGGCGGCAGGCGTGAAGCGTCGCATCTCTTCTTTTCAGTTGCCCGCTGGCGGTTCCGGCGCCTTGCGCCGGTCATTCTGGGCCTTCCATTGCGCATAGCACTCGAGGCCGCAGAAATGCACCACGTAGTCCAGAGCTTCTTCGCTTTTCGCCTCGGACACGGGGATTTCCTTCAGGCAAATTTCACAGGCGACCAGCTCTTCTGTGCTGGGTTTGACGGGTTTGGCCATGGGTTTCCTCCGTTACTCGAATCTTGCTCGAACTCGCCACGCATTGCGTTGCCCTTGCCGGCGATCGCGAATGCACGTTGGATGCACGCCATTCCCCTTTTGCATCGGCGTCGAGCACGATGCACTTCCCCTGCCCGCTACTGGCTGCGGCTCAATGCCAGCCGGAAAGCGCGAGCAGGATCATCACCACCGCCGCGGCCTGGAAAGCCACGCGCCAGCCCATCCACTCCGCGCTGTTTCGATGCGCGACTTCGCTATCATGCGTCATGGAAACGATACCGGAGATGAACGAGGCGATGGTGGCAAGGGTGGCCACCAGAACCAGCATGGTAAGGAGATTCATCTCGACCTCCTTCTACGGAAAGGAGGGCCGGGAGCCGGTCTGCTTGAGGCGCCTGTTCTCCCGCGAGGTAGTACCTTATTTGCCCTCCTTTACACAGTCTATACCCTGCGGAGACAGACCGCGTTGATCCAGAACAAATTTGCCGTACTCGGTGGCGCCGCCAAACGCGCCCTCGCGATCGCCGCGGCCAAACCGCAGGTCACCAAGATAAAGACAGCACGATGTGGCTCGCGGTTCGCGGATTAGATTACGCAGCGGAGCCGTGTTGCCTGCTCACCAGCGCGCCAGTGGCCGCTTTCGCCCGCCGCAAGCCCCGGAGCAAGCGCGACAAGGCCGCCATCGCCCGTTCGAGTTGTTGCGCAAAATACTCGTTGCGCAACTGATGGGCCTGCTCGGTATAGAAGCGGGCCTCAGCCGATGATAGGACGCCGAATCTCATTTTCATCTCCAATGAAACAACAGTTATATGCCGATCAGCGGGGTGCGGGTTTGCCGAAGGCGGCTTTGACGTAGTGCGCCACCACCACGAGGCCGCGCGCGGATTCCACCGCCAGCGATTGCACGCCGGACACCACGCCGCATACGAGGCTCGCGAACCGTTCTGCGCTTTCCATGTGGGCCTTGGCGAGCTCCCGTTCGCTTTTGCCGATGCGGACGCCATCCAAAGGATGGGCCATGGAATTAGTTGAATTTTTCTTGTCAATATGTGCCATGTTCAGTTCTCCATCGAGTCTGTTTCGTTGCATGAAAAATAATTCTATTGAATCATAACTACCAGTCTTCAATACGAGTTATGTCATATTTATAGCACAATTTTAATCTGATGCGGCATTGCAGCATAATATTTAATTTTCTATTTTGGATTAGTTTATTTAACAAAAATCTCGCTCAAGGCCGCATTCCCCATCCGCCCCGGCTGACGAGCCGGTTTTGCGTCTTGCACAGCCCCGAAAACGCCCAACATGAAGATGAAGACCCGCTTCGTCGCGGGAAAAGGAGCATCGAAAAGGGGCCATGCCCCGGCCGGGCACAGCGAGGGAGGGGGCAGCCTCAGTTCTGCATGCGCTGGAGAAGACACCACAGACGCGCGCGATCCTGCGCCGTCAATTCCCGCAAGGCGTCGTGAGGAACGAAACGGCGCTTGAAAGCGCCGATCGCGGCCGGAAGGTTCGTGACTTCGTAGCCGAATGCCGCGAGCAGCGTGGCGTCGTCGACAACCGGCGGCGCGGGAGGCAAAGGCGGCTCGCACCACAGGCCGAAACCGTGTTCGGCGAGCCGCTGCCACGGAAACCAGCGGCTGGGATCGACCTTGCGCCCGGGCGCAATATCGCCGTGACCAAGAAAATTGGCGGCGGGGATGCCATAGCGCTCCTTGAGATCGGCGAGCAGCGCGAGCAGCGCCTCGATCTGGGCTTCGGCAAACGGTTCGTCGCCGTTATTGTCGAGCTCGATGCCAATCGATGCCGAATTGAGATCGCGGTTGCCGCCCCAGTATGATTCGCCGGCATGCCAGGCGCGCGCCAGTTCGTCCACCAGATAAAAAATCCTGCCGTCGCGCGCAATCAGATAGTGCGCGCTCACCCTGCGCAGCGGATCGGTCAGCGTGCGCAGTGCCTGTTCCGCCGCGTCGTCGCTGGTATGGTGGATGACCACGAAATTCGGGCGCCGCTGGTCGAAGTTGGGCGAAGGCCGCCCCTCGACCGGCAGGCTGGTGCGCGGCGGCAGCGGCGCGCAGGCGGCGATCGCCAGCACGAGCAGCGCCGCGCCGGCGCGAAGGGACGCATTGCATCCGCGCCTTCCCTGCGGGTCTGGCTGGCTGAGCGCGAGCAAATCCGCTTTCCCCCCTGCCACGCCGCACCTCCTGCTAAAAAACGCCGAGCGCCAGGCCCGCGGCGAGCGCCGCGCCCGCTTCCTCGCAGCGGTGCAGATCGGCGGCCGCGATGG
>JBKBXX010000148.1:0-5762 GCA_046313915.1 Burkholderiales bacterium
GTGCCGACGGCCACGCGCTGCGGGCGCGGCGTGCTGCGCGTGAGCACGAGGTGGTTCAATGCCGTCACCTGCGCCTGCCACTGCAGTTCGACGATGGTGGTGGCGTTGGTCTCGGCGATGATCGCGGGGCCGGCGATGACGTCGCCCGCGTGCAGGGCGTCGCGGCGATAGACCGGCGTGTCGTGCAAACGGCCGTCGCTGAACATCCGGACCCGCGCTTCGGGGTGAGGGGTGTTGTTTTTATAAGTATTTGTTTTTATTGATATATTTTCGCAGATCTCGCTCGTGCCGACGACTTCGACCGAAACCGCCTCGATCACCGGCGCGCGCTCCGGCATGAGGAAGCTGTAGCGCTGGCGGTAGATGTGCTCGAACTGCCCGATCATCTCGGGCAGCGTGCCGAAATCGACGGTGATCGCGGTATCGGTGCCTTCGTACTTGAGGTGCGCGCGCCGATACTCGAGGAGGCGGGCTTCGGCGATGCCTTGGCTCAGCACTTCGGCGCGCGCGGATGCGACAAGCGCGGCGAGCCGCTGCTCCAGCGCTGGCAGCAGCGCGGCGTCGAGCCGCGCTTCAATCGCAGCCTCGCGCATCGTGCTGACGTCGGCGAGCCCCATGCCGTAGGCCGAGAGCACGCCGGCGTGAGGGTGGATGAAAATGCGCGGTATCGCGAGCGCGTCGGCGACCAGACACGCGTGCTGGCCGGCGGCGCCGCCGAAGCAGGTGAGCGTATAGCCGGTGATGTCGTGGCCGCGCTGCACCGAGATTTTCTTGATGGCGTTGGCCATGTTCTCGACCGCGATGCGCACGAAACCTTCGGCGATCTGCTGTGGCGTGCGCGCATCTCCGGTCGCCTCGCGGATGGCGCTGGCGAGCGCGGCGAATTTCTCCGCCACGACTGCGGCGTCGAGCGGTTGATCGCCTTCCGGGCCGAATACGGCCGGGAAAAACCGCGGCTGGATCTTGCCCAGCATCACGTTGCAGTCGGTGATGGTGAGCGGTCCGCCGTTGCGATAGCACGCCGGTCCCGGATGGGCGCCAGCGGAAGCGGGGCCTACGCGGTAGCGCGCGCCGTCGAAATGCAGGATCGAACCGCCGCCGGCGGCGACGGTGTGGATGCTCATCATCGGCGCGCGCATCCTGACGCCGGCGATGCGCGTCTCGAAAGCGCGCTCGAAACTGCCGGCATAATGCGAAACGTCGGTCGAGGTGCCACCCATGTCGAAACCGATGATGCGGTCGAAGCCGGCGGCGGCCGAAGTGCGCGCGGCGCCGACGATGCCAGCCGCGGGACCGGAGAGGATGCTGTCCTTGCCGCGGAACAGCCGCGCGTCGGTGAGGCCGCCGTTCGACTGCATGAACATCAGCCGTGTCTTGCCCAGTTCGGAAGCGATGCGGTCGACATAACGGCGCAGGACCGGTGAGAGATAGGCGTCGACTACGGTGGTGTCGCCGCGTCCCACCAGCTTCATCAGCGGACTTGCTTCGTGCGACACCGAGATCCGGGTAAAGCCGGCCTCGCGGGCGAGCGCGGCGAGTTGCCGTTCGTGCTGCGGATAACGGTAGCCGTGCACCAGCACGATGGCGAGCGAACGCAAACCCCGGTCGTAAGCGTCGCGCAGGTCGCGTTTTGCCCGCGCCGCATCGAGCGGCCGCAACACTGCGCCGTGCGCCGTGATGCGTTCGTCGACTTCATAAGTCGCACCGTGCAGCAACTCGGGCAGTTCGATATGACGGGCGAAGATGTGCGGCCGCTCCTGATAGGCGATGCGCAGTGCGTCGCGGAAGCCGCGCGTGATGAACAGCACAGTGGGCTCGCCTTTGCGTTCGAGCAGGGCGTTGGTGGCGATGGTGGTGCCCATCTTCACTTCGGCAATGCGATGGGCGGGAAGGGGGGCGCCGCGTGGCACGCCGAGCAGATCGCGGATGCCGGCAAGCGCGGCGTCGTCGTAGCGGCCGGGGTTATCGGAGAGCAGCTTGTGCGTGATGAGCGAACCGTCGGGACGGCGCGCCACGATGTCGGTGAAAGTGCCGCCGCGGTCGATCCAGAACCGCCAGCGGGAATCGGGTGTCTGCACGGGATGCGGAATCGGATTGGGTGCCGTGAATATAGCACGCAAGGTTCCACGATTTGCCGTCATGGATACGGCCGCCGCTCGTCCATGATGGGAAGCGGGGAGTTACAGCGTCCTGGTCGAGCGGTTGCCGACCCGTTTCCCGGTTTTTCCGATCCGCACAGGGGCAGGTAGTGCCCGCCTTGGCTGGCGGAAAGCGGCTTGCGGCTTCATGGCAGCGTTGTCCGCGGCATCTTCTCAGTCGAGCCTGACGCCCAGGCGCTTGCCGGTCGCGCCCCACTTGTCCGCTTCGGCCCTGATGAGCTTTGCAAAAGCTTCGGGGGTGTTGGCGATGGGCTCGTTGCCCTGGGCAATCAAAACCTGTCGCACGTCGGGCGTGTTCACGATGCCGGCGATTTCCCGCTGCAGCCTGTCGATGACCGGGCGTGGCGTGCGTGCGGGAGCGACGTAGCCGTACCAGATCGAGGCTTCGTATCCGGGCACGCCGGCTTCGGCGACGGTGGGCAGATCGGGAAACGCTTCCAGCCGCCTGATGCCGCCGTGGGCGATGAGCCGCAGCCGTCCCGCTTTCCAATGGCCCATCGTCGAGAACATGTTGCCGAACGAAAACTGGATTTCGTTCGCGAGTTGCGCCGCGACGTACTGGGCCACGCCCTTGTACGGCACATGTGTCATTTGCACGCCAGCCATCGCCATGAAAAGCTCGGTTGCAAGATGAGGCGAGCTGCCGGGTCCCGACGAGCCGTAGTTGAGCTTGCCGGGGCTCGCCCTGGCGTAGGCGATGAATTCCCCGACGGTGGTGGCGGGCACTGAAGGCTGCAGCAGCATTCCGAACGGCGATGCGATTACCATGGTGATGGGCGCGAAATCCCTGACGAGATCGTAGGGCAGTCGGGTGGCGAGCTGCGCGTTGACCGCGTGTGTGGTGGTGATCAGGAGCAGCGTGTGGCCGTCGGGCATCGCCTTGGCAGCGAGCTCCGTTCCGACGACGCCGGATGCGGCGGGGCGATTGTCGATTACCACGGGTTGCCCAAGACGGTCGGAGAGCCGTGGGCCCACGAGCCGCGCGATGACGTCGCTGCCGCCGCCCGGGCTGAAGGGGACGATGACGCGGATCGGTTTGCTCGGATAATCGGCGGCTGCCGCCGCCGACACGATGATAGCGAGCGAGGCGAGCAGGGTTCGCACACTGCTGGGGCGATATCCGATCATTTGCTCCTCCTTGTGTTTTTGAAAGCGCAAAAAGCACGAATCTGCAATTTGAACGGCCTTGCAGCGCTCCGAAGCTGCCAGCCGGTGTGCGGGTTTGGCCGGGTCGCGAACCCCATACCGGACTGGCTGATGCCGTACGCGAAGCGAGCGGCAGGGATGCACAAAACGTGGCGCGTGACAACGGCTTCGAGGCCCGGAGCGCTTGCCATACCCCTTTGACGGAACTGGCGCCCCGGAGACGAATCGAACGTCCGACCTGCCCCTTAGGAGGGGGCTGCTCTATCCACTGAGCTACCGGGGCGCGGGATGCTATTATACAGACCCTTGCGGCGTTTATCCGCGCTTTCCCCATGCTCCGAAGCATAGATCACATCGTTCTCACCACCGGCGATCTCGACCGATGCGTCGCTTTCTACACGCAGGTGCTCGGCATGACGCTCGAGCGCTACGGCGAAGGGCGGCTCGCGCTGAAATTCGGCGACCAGAAGTTCAATATCCATCCGCCCGGTTTCGACGCCGGCATCAAGGCGCGGCTGCCGACACCGGGTGCGCTCGATTTGTGCTTTCTTGCCGCCCGGCCGCTCGACGAAGTGATTGCGCAACTGAAGCGGCACAATGTCCCGATCGAAGAGGGACCGGTGGTGCGCAGCGGCGCACGCTTCGCGATCCGCTCGGTGTATGTGCGCGATCCCGACGGAAATCTGATCGAAATTGCGGAGCCGGCGAGGGGTCGGGCAATTGATTGAATGGTCGGCCGATCATTCGGTTGCTCAGTCACTCGATCAGTTGCCCGGTCGCTGAATCGCCGAATCACCATGCCCTTAGTCACGCTTGATCAGGTCTGCCTGGCTTTCGGCCATGTGCCGCTGCTCGATCACGCCGATCTGACGCTCGATGGCGGCGAGCGTGTGGCGCTGATCGGCCGCAACGGCAGCGGCAAGACCACTTTGCTCAAGGTGATCGCAGGCCGGCAGCAGCCCGATGACGGTCATGTCCGGCTCGCCAGCGGTCTGCGGGTGGCGCTCGTCGAGCAGGAACCCGAACTCGATTCGCGCCATACCGTGTTCGAAGCGGTGGCGCAGGGCGCGGGTACGGCACCCGGGCTGCTGCTCGAATACCACGCGCTTTCCCACAAGCTGGAAGGCGTGCCAGCCGCGGCCGACCTCGAGCGCCTGCAGCAATTGCAGCACGAGCTCGAGCACGCCGACGGCTGGCGTCTCAATTCGCGGATCGAAGCCGTGATCGCCCGGCTCGGTCTGCAGGAAGATGCCGTGGTCGGGCAGCTTTCGGGCGGAGTCAGAAAACGTGTCGCGCTGGCGCAGGCGCTGGTGGCCGAACCCGAGGTGCTGCTGCTCGACGAGCCGACCAATCATCTGGACATCGCGGCGATCGAGTGGCTGGAAGAATTGCTGAAAGGATTTTCCGGTTGCGTGCTGTTCGTCACCCACGACCGGCGCTTTCTCGACAACGTGGCGACGCGCACCGTCGAACTCGACCGCGGGCGGCTCGCGAGTTTCGACGGCGGTTTTGCCGAATATCGGCGCCGCAAGGAGGAGATGCTGCACGCCGAAGCGGTGACCCATGCGCGTTTCGACAAACTGCTCGCGCAGGAAGAAGTGTGGATACGCAAAGGCATTGAGGCGCGGCGCACGCGCAACGAAGGCCGGGTGCGCCGGCTCGAGCAGTTGCGCCGCGAACGGGCGGCGCGGCGCGAGCGCATCGGCGAGGTCGGCCTCAAGGTGGACCAGGGCGAGCGTTCGGGGCAGATGGTGGTCGAGCTGCACGGCGTCGGCAAGCGTTTCGACGGCCGGCCGCTGATCCGGCCGTTTTCGGCCCGCATCCTGCGTGGCGACAAGGTGGGACTCGTGGGCCCCAACGGCTGCGGCAAGACCACGCTGCTCAGGATCATCCTCGGCGAACTCGCACCCGACGAAGGCCGGGTGCGCCACGGCACCAAGCTCGCGGTCGCGTATTTTGATCAGCTGCGCGAGCAGCTCGACGACGACGCCACGCTCGTCGAATGCATCAGCCCGGGATCGGAGTACATCGAAATCGGCGGCAGCCGCAAGCACGTGATCGGCTATCTCGGCGATTTTCTGTTTCCGCCGGAACGCGCGCGCGCCAGGGTGTCGTCGCTCTCCGGTGGCGAACGCAACCGCCTGCTGCTCGCGCGGCTGTTCTCGCGTCCGGCCAACGTGCTGGTGCTCGACGAGCCGACCAACGATCTCGACATGGAAACGCTGGAACTGCTGGGGTCGCTGCTGCAGGACTACGACGGCACGCTGTTCGTGGTGAGCCACGATCGCGCTTTTCTCGACAACGTGGTAACGCAGGTGATCGCCTTCGAAGGCAACGGCGTGCTGCGCGAATACGCGGGCGGCTACTCCGACTGGCAGCGCGTCGCGCGCGCGCAGGCGAAACGGGATGCCGCTGCGCCCAAGCCGCAGGCGAAAGCGGAGGTGCCGCGGCGCGCAG
>JBKBXX010000149.1:0-5647 GCA_046313915.1 Burkholderiales bacterium
TGAGCGAACATTTTTCGCAACGCTTGTCGAGAATCGGCGCTGGCAGAACGGCGGCATCCAGCAGCGCGCGCACGGCGGTGATGGCATCAATGACACGGCGGCGCAGCGTAGCGTCGATCTTCACCTCGCGCCGCCGCTTCGACTTGGCGTAGAACAGCGCACCAGCGGACACCGGCTTGCCGGTCATCTCCTCCAGGCACAAAGCCTGCGCGCCCAGTTGCAGATCGTCGCAGGCGGCGATCCAGGACGCCTTGGCGCGGCTGCCGACCTTGTATTCGACTGGATAGGGCGTGCCGTCGGCTTCGAACTCGACCGCGTCGCACTTGCCGATCAGGCCGAGCCGGTCGCTCCAGACCGGGAGGGCACGTTCGACGCGCAGGCCGGCGCGCGTCTCGACGCCGGCTTGGTCGACCTGGCTGTGCACCGCCCGCCCGCGCAGCGTGAAGAGATTCTCGGCGAAGACCTGCTCGATGTGGATCAACGCGCACTGGCGCGGGCAGTAGCACCAGTGCTGGAGGGCCGAGAGGGGGATGGGGTCGCGTTCATCCACATTCAGTCGAACAGTCGCTCGAGCAGGGCATCCCGATCGATGCCGTGATGCGCGCCGCGACCGCCACGAGAATCGCCGACAGCGTGCCAATCCGCAACGGATCGTGGTTCGGCACGGTGACGTGATGCTCGCCGTTTTCACTCGTCGTCAGACGGATATGGCTGCCGCTTTGCCGCGTCACGGCATAATCCAACCGACCAAGCCTGCGGATCAGTTCCGTGCCGGACAGATCGCGCGGCACCCTCATGCGGCCAGCGCCTCTTCGCGGGTGATGTGTAAGCGGATCACGGCCGGTCTCAGTTCCTCATCGAAGTGACAGCGCACAGCATCGCGAACCTGCTCATGCAGTCTCGGTAAATCGTCCGCTTCGGTGAAGATGTCCACGCCGATGGCGCGGGCGACAAAACCGCCCTCCGGGGCTTCCTCGACGATGAAGTGAATTTCGCTCATGTTCAACACCTCCGAATCAGTTTGACGTTCGGCGCAACTTCCAATTCCTGCCCGATGGCGACGGGTTGCCCGTCGACCAGCACGGAGTATGCACCGAAGTCGCGTGCAATGCCGTCGCTGATACGCTTCACCGTCAGCCGCTCGAACAACGCATGGGCCGGGGCGTTGCCGAGCTCGGAGGCATGCTCGAAGACATAGAGCCCGCGCGTTGCCATTTCGCCACGCGCGGCGGAACGGTCGTGCTCGAACATCTGACAAAGGGCCTGCCAGAACAGTTCGAGGTCATCTACGGAAAAGCCGGTCTGCTTGGCGAGAAAAGCAGAAACGAAACCGTGGCAGCGATAAAGTCCGTAGGGCACGGTGTGCTTGCGGCCCATGGTGCGGTTATCACCTTCCTGCTTTTCGGCCTCGGCTTCGGTGGCGACGGCCATGCGGGTGATCGAATGCTCCTGAGCGATCACTGGGTCAATGGAGCGGGCGAAAGTGAGCTGCACCGGGCCTCTCACCTGGCCGCAATTGATACCGGTGGACATCACGGCGCCGAAGGTGCGCACGTCGAAAAAATTATTGCACATCCATTGCTTCGCATCTTCTACCGCATCACCGCCCTTGCGTTTTTTGCTGTCGCCTTCGAGGGCGTCTTCGCGGCCGATGGCGACGTAGGCGCGCTTGTGCTGGGCATTCAATACGGCCTTTTCCTTGACGTAGATCTCGTAGGGCGGCTGCTCGCCCTTGGCCATGCCGACGTAGTTGCGCACCTTGCGCTTGAGGGAGACGTCGGTGACGAGACCGTGGCCGGTTTCGATGTCTAGCCGCGGCAGGTTGCCGGCGTCTGGGTCGCCGTTGGGGTTGCCGTCCTTCACGTCGAACAGCAGCACGAAATCGTAGCGGTGATTCAAGCTCATTGCGCTTCTCCTTCGGAAGTATTGGGTTCGGGTTTGCGGGTATAGAAGTCCTGGCGCTGGTGGTAGTAACCGAGCGCGAAACGGCCTTGTTCAGGCAGTGGCAACAGACGCGGGAAATCGGCGATGCCGTCCATGATTTCGCCGATCAAACGCTCGAAATACGTGCGACGACCTGGTGAGAGTTTTTCCAGATGATGGTTTTTCAGTCGCAGCAGGGTCGTAAAGACGGCCACCGGTGTGGACGACGCGGCGCCGTAGTAGCGGTCGCGGATGGTGGCATTGAGGCCGGGGCTGGCTTCTTCCTGGATTTTTTCCAATACGGCGAACAGGCGGCCGAGCCGGTAGGCAGGGCTGGGATGCTTGGGATCGAGCATGGGTGAAAACTCCTTCTCGGGGGTAGATGGGAAGATTTGATTGGCCCGGCGAATCTGGCGATTCAAACAAGCCTTGAGGATGGCTGCACGGGGGTACGTGACGCGCCGCTCGGCACGGCAACGGTCGACCGCAGCATTGAGCAGCGCCGTCGGATAAGGATTCTCTTCACCGGCAAGCACGGCGCGGACGATCTCGCCGCCGAGGTTGGGCGGAATGTTCTCGGCCTTGCCCTGCACCGCGATGCTGGTCAGCAGGCGAAAGAGCGGCAGATGACGCGGGTCGTTGGAACCGCGCGCCACCTCCAGATCGTCGAAATGGCGGCGCAGCCGGCGGCCGAGTTCCGCCACCGTGCCGGTCTGCCAGAAACGCACGGCGATGCGCGCCGCGTTGGGCGCAAGACCCAGTACATGGCAGCGGGTGTCATCGTCGTCACTGACGAAATGGCCGCTGCGGATCGAACGGTAGAGTGTCTCGAGCGCTCGTGTGCCGCGATCGGGGTCATCCTTTGGCGGCTCGCCGAAGAGATCGGGCAACAATGTTTCGAAATCACATGGTTTTTCTGCCCAGAACACTGTCGAGGCATCGCCAACCTGCACGCGCTGGCGTGAATCGCGGCCGAGCAGATGGTTGAGCGCCGTGGTGTAGGCGAAGGCGGCGGGTTTGCCGACCGGGGCGTTCGCGCCTTGCGTCTTGCCATAGGAATTGAAGGCATCGAGATTGAACGAGACGATGTTGGCGCCGGAGGATTGCGCGCCCCACACGCCTTTGATCGGGGCATGCAACCGCTCTACCGGCGCGTGCTCGCCAGTGACGAGGCAATACGCCATCTCGGTATCTCCTGCTTCTCCAACGACCGCGGCCAAGGCTTTTTTAATTTCCTGATGCTGGCAGATCAGCTCGATCTCGCCTTGCAGTTGCAGGCCGATGAACGGATTGGATTCGAGAATTTCCGGCCAAAGCGGGTCGGCCGCCAGGGCCGCGAGATCGATGGCGTCGAGAAATTTGCGTACCGCCACCACGCCCGGCAGGGAGGCGGCCGGCCCGGGCAGGGCATCGATGCGTGCCCGAAAGGCGGCGTGCTGCTCGGCCACCCGTTTGGGTTTGCCACGCATGTCGATGCCGAGCACATATTCGGCGGTATCCCAGAGCAGGTTCGCCGCCACGCCGGACGAGCGCTTGACGGCGGCCGGCACGAGGAAACGTCGTCCCATGACTTTCTTGCCTACTTTGCAGCGCGTGTCCTGGATCGGAGGCAACCAGCGGCCTTGGGCATCGATCACGATGATGAAGGGAATTTCCTTTTCTTCCAGGCCGAAGGCGGGCAGACGTCTTGCCGGATCGGGGTCGGCGACCTTGCGCCAGTAATAGTCGTTGAGGGCTTGCAGGATCATCGCCGCACCTCTTCGCCTTCAAATGGCGGCACTTCGATGACGCCCTTGGTCATCTGGGCGCGGAAAAAGCGCGGCTGCGGGTCGTTTGGTCGGGTGAAATCGAGGTCGAGCAGCATCCAGCCGAGATCGCGGGTCTCATTGATCGGCGGTGGCTCGGTGGCCGGATCGGTGATGTAGCTAAAGCGCGCCGCGAACTCGCGGCAGCCGAGATAGGGCTGGTTTACACACTGGCCAGCCCTGGCCCGGCGCTCGAACATGGCGCGGAATTTTTCCGGCGGGTTTGGGTCGAGCCGGTCGGCGCGAATCTCCAGATCGGCATGGATACGGTAGGCCACGTCGCGCAGGAAGAGGCCGGCGCGCTGTTGCCGCTCATTCTCGATGTTCAGCGCCAAAACGCTATCGCCGCCATTCATCGCCGTTTGCACGTTGCGCACCGACACCACGGCGCCGACTTCGTTGCGCCGCAGGTTGATCCAGCGGATCGGCTTCAACACCTCGATGCGCCGCACCCGCCAGCGCACCGCCGGTTTCCAGAAGATGGCCTCGAACACGGCGCGGGCGGCGGAAGGCGTCATCACGTCGTAAGAGACGCGCTCGACCTTCATTTCCGGTCGGGTAAAACAGGCGAAATCGCCGGAGACTTCAAGGCAGTAGGTGGCCCAAGACATGACTCCTCCTCGATCAAAGCACCAAAGTCGGCGCTGGCAGGGCGGCATTCTCGTCGACGCGCAAGCCTAGCACCGGATCGTAAAGCAAATCGTTCTGTTGCACGAAACACCCCGGCTGCACTTCACGCACATCGCCGCTCATCAGCATGCGTTCGACGATGCGCCTTCTTACCGTCACCGCACAGCGTTGCAGCTTGCGCATCAGCCAGCGATCGGGGCCTTCGCTCTCCATCTTGCCAAGCAAGGCATCGATGCCCGGATAGCCAGCGTAGCGCACGTAGACCGTGGCCTGGTCTTCGTCGTCGATCAGGCGGAAGTGGTCGGCGGCGGTGCGGAACTGGACTTCGAGATGCTTGCCCGGCGTGAGGTCGCGAACGATGCCCTTTTTATCCAGATCGATGCCGTAATACAGGCGGTCGAAATAGGGCTCGAACAGTTCGAGAGCGAGCGGGTCGCCCGGCCAATTTCGCAGTACGTCGAGGCAGGCATCGGTGGCAAGGCGCTGGTGGCCGGGCGGCGCCGGCTGCGGTGGCTGGAAGACGACGACGCGGCCGCGTTCCTGTTCTCCTTCGCGGTTGCAGCGGCCGGCGGCCTGGGCGATGGAGTCGAGACCGGCGAAGGCGCGATAGACGACGGGGAAGCTCACGTCGACGCCGGCTTCGACGAGGCTGGTGCTGACTACCCGCAGCGGCCGCTTGTCCCGCCCTGCGCGTTTGTCTTCAAGTCTTTGCTTGATTTCCGCGATCACCCTGGCCCGGTGCGCGCCACACATCAGTGCGGAAAGATGCAGCGTGCCTGTGGGCAAAAGCTGCCACAACCTGCGGGCATCATGGCGCGTATTGACGATGGCGAGTACGCAATCCTCGCCGACCAGTTCGGCGGCGATTTCCTCCCAGCTAGAGCGCTTGTCTCCGTCGGGCAGTTGAACGTCCACCCGCTTCAAACGCCGATAGAGCTCCGGCGGATCGGCTATGATCTCGCACACGGTATCCAAGCCGCGCCGGTTTTTCGCGGCGTCGAAATAGCTGCGGCTGGCCAGGGCCGGCTGGGTGGCGGTGCACAGCACGACGGTGACGCCATAATGCCGCTTCAGCAGGTTCAGCACGTCGAGGATGGGCTGCAGAAACTCTGGCGGCAGGCATTGCGCCTCGTCGAGTACGATCACGCTGTCGATGAGGTTGTGCAGTTTGCGGCAGCGCGAGGTCTTGGCGGCGAAGAGGGATTCGAACAACTGCACGTTGGTGGTGACGATGAGCGGCGCATCCCAGTTGTCGCAGGCGAGTCTGGCGGCGGATGTATCGCTCTTGT
>JBKBXX010000150.1:0-5570 GCA_046313915.1 Burkholderiales bacterium
CGGAGAACTGGAAAAATACCTGGTGGAGGCGCCGTCGCGCCCGATGACCCTGGGATCGAAAATACTGGGGGCAACACTGATCTGCATCGGTCTGCTGCTGCTGCTTTTCGTGGCAGTCGGGTTCGTAGGCGGGTTTCATGCCGGGTGAATGGCAAAGGATGATTGTCGTATAATCGTGTTTCCCGATATTTTTTTAACGGAGGCTGTGATGAAACAGGCATTGATGGCTCTGGCGGTTGCAGGTGTCCTTGCGGCAGGCGCGGCTCACGCCCAGTCCGGCGCGGATGTGATGAAAGCGAAAGGGTGTCTCAACTGCCATGACATGAGCGTCAAGAAAGTGGGACCGGCATTCAAGGACGTGGCTGCCAAATATAAAGGCAACAAAGGCGCCGAGGCCGAGCTCGCCAACAAGCTCAAGGAAGGCAAAGGCCATACGAAAATCACCGCTTCCGACGCCGAACTCAAGGCGGCGGTGAGCTACGTGTTGTCCGCGAAATAGCCCTCATGGCATCCCGAAAAAGCTGGCTGCGGCCAGCTTTTTTTTGCCGTATCGCGCAGCGATGTTTCGCGAACAATGGCATTCTCCGAAACAATCCACGCATCGTATAAAAAATATGCGGTGCGACTTCGCGCCAGGCCTCGGCAGAAACCTTCACCTCGAGGTTGCGGATCTTGTGCACGAAACAGCGCTGGCGCAGCGCCCGGGGGAACACTTTCTCGACCGCTCGAACCAAGCCCGGGGCGCCGTCGGTGCCCGCAGAATCGGACCGATGAGCCCTCGGGCCTTCGGATCGCGCAGGAAATCCCGGCAGCTCGCCGGGTTCTCCTTGGTTCCCGGCGCCAGCCCCAGCAGCGCCTTGTGCCCCGTCTCCGTGATACCCGAGGCCGCGAGCACCGCCTCCCGCGGCTGGCCGAAGTGAAGCTTCCCGGCGATCCCGTCAGCGAACAGGTAGAGCCCCTTGAACTCCGACAGATCGCGGCTCGCAAAGGCCTGGTAATCGGCCCACAGGCGCTCGCTCAGTTCCGAGGCCGCGCTCTTGGTCAGCACGCAGCGCCCCGATCCGTGAACGCCGCCTCGATATCGCGCACCGAAAGCCCCCGCGCATACATCTCCACGGCGAGCCGTTCGAGCTCCTCGGTGCGCCCGCGAATGACCTCGCGAATCCGCGAGCGAAACGGCACCACCGTGTCCGAAACCTGCGGCACGCCAAACTCGATTTCGCCCTCGGCCGCCTTTACTCTGCCCACCCGATAGCCGTTACGGTAGCCGCGAGCACTCGACCCGCGTTCGTAGTAACCGCGCCCGAGCGCCTCGGTCGCCTCGGCTTCCAACGCCTCTTCCACAATCAACCGCGCCGCTTGCCGCACCAGGCGACTGCGATCGGCTGGGCCGTTTCCCGCAAACATGTCCTTCAACTCGTTGCGCGTCCTCTCAGATGCCGGTACTCTTGCCATCGGGATGCTCCTTCTTTCTGGCTGTCGACCCGAACGCCGCTAAACGTTCAGACCGAAGGAGGCATCCCACTTCACTTTTCCAGCAAGTTTAAGACTTCACCGCCGTCTCACCGCCCCTCGGATTCGGCAAGGAAAGGCAAACATCCCCCGCAGCGGGGAAAAGTCGTGCCGAACAAGACGGTCTCAAAATCCGATGGACCTGAACTCACAGGTGGAATTTAAGAACAGGGTTCTGCATGACAAAGAATTGACGTAGGTCAAATCTGGCAACCACAACCGCTGATAAGTTATGTGTCGTTGCCGGGCCTGTTCCTGTCACTGGTGCTCACGCCCGGTGACAGGTATACAATGCAATGGCCCGCATCCGGCCCCAATGCCGAGGGAATGACGATGACAATAAGAATGAGGCAGACTGTTTGCATGGTGTTCCTGGCCGCCGCATCTGCAGCGGGCGTGGGTTTTCCCGCCAGCGCCGCAGCCCCGGCAGCCGCGACCAAGCCCGGCAGCGATGACCTGCGGGCGGTATACGCTACCGTGCAGGACATTGCCGAAGGCCGTCGCGCCGCAACCTCGTGCTCGCGCTGTCATGGCGCGAACGGCATTAGCACGGCCAAAGGCGTGCCCCATCTCGCCGGCCAGCGGCCGGCTTATCTCCATGCCAAACTCCGCGCCTATCAAGCGGGAACGCGCGGCGATCATGGCATGGAAGGCGCCATCAAGTTCCTCAGCGACGATGCGCTGGTGAAAGTGGCCGCGTATTACGCCAGCCTCGAGCCGGCGCAACCTTCCGTCAAGGACACCGCGAAAACCCTGCCCACCCGCCCCGATCCCGTCGCGGCAGGCAAGGCGGCAGCGGCCGCGTGCGCCGGCTGTCACGGCGAAACCGGCGTCAGCAAGACCCCCGGCATGCCCAACCTGGTGGGGCTCGACCCCAAATATTTCAGCGCCGCGATGGCCGCTTACAAAAGCGGCAAGCGCAAACACGATCTGATGAAATCCTTCGCCGCACCGCTCAGCGAGGAAACCATCGGCAACCTCGCGCTGTTCTACGCGCTGCAGAAACCCGCCAAGGCGCAGACCCCCGCTTCCGGCGACCCGGCGGCGGGGAAAACCGCGGCGGCCGCCTGTTCGGGATGCCACGGCGACCAGGGGGTAAGCGGCAGCCCCGACAATCCCAGCCTCGCCGGCCAGGACGCCGGATACTTTGCTGCGGCGATCCGCAGTTACAAGGACGGCACGCGCAAGGACGACACGATGAAGTCGGCGGTGAGCGCGCTCAGCGACCGCACCATCGCGGACATGGCGGCTTATTACGCCGGACTGCAGCCGCAACCACCCAAGGTGGAAAAGCCCCTCACCGTCGCGGAGTGGGTGCAGCGCTGCGAGCGCTGTCATGGCTTCAACGGCAACAGCACCGATCCGCGCACCCCGGCACTCGCGGCCCAGCGCGTCGAGTATCTGGACAAAAGCCTGCGCGCCTACCAAAGCGGTGCGCGCAAGGAATCGGTCATGGCTGCAATGTCGAGCTCGCTGACCGAGAGCGATATCGCAACACTCTCGGCCTACTATGCGCGGCAGCGCGCGCGCGCCTTCGTTTATGTGAGCCTGCCATGCAAGTGAGCCCCAAGCGGCAACCGTTCAACCGGCTGCCCGGTGCAGCAGGATTGCCGCGGGCACGGAGCGCTGAATCACGATAGCCGCCGCAAAGAATTCGATTAGTCCACACCGGTGCCGGCCGCGGGACATCGTGACCGCGCGTTCCGGCGTACAGAAACAAAGGGGAGCTGCCCATGAGTGAAGCACCGCTGCATCGCCTGTACCACCATTTTTCGGAGTTGCCCTACAGCTTGCGCATCCTCTATACGGCAACGCTGCTCGTCCTGGGAGCGGGCTACCTGTTTGCGCTGATCTACCTGTTCCACACTTATTCCGGCAAGGACGGCAACCCATTGAATCTGTCCTATGACGACATTGTCATCGCCTACACCGGCAGCGGCAAAGGCTCGCGCCTGGAGTCGGCCTTACGCGGCTCGATGTCGGCGATGCTGCCGCGCGACGAGCTCGGCATGCTGATCACCTGGGCGCAGGAAGGCGCCGACCGCGCCCAATACGAAAAAGTAATCAAGCCGGTGCTCGACAAGCGCTGTATCACCTGCCACGACGGCAGCAATCCGCATCTTCCCAATCTGAATGGTTATGACAATCTGCAGAAAGTGACCGAACGCGATACCGGCGCGGGCATTTTCACGCTGGTGCGCGTCTCGCACATTCACCTGTTCGGAATGACTTTCATCTTTTTCATCGTCGGCACCATATTCAGCCATGCCTATTTGCGGCCCGTGTGGCTCAAGTGCACCATCATGGCGCTGCCTTTCGTATCCATCACGTTGGATATCGGATCGTGGTATTTCACCAAGCTCTATCATCCTTTTGCATGGGTGGTGATGCTGGCGGGCGCAGGCACGGGGCTCTCCTTTGCGTTCATGTGGGTGGTCTCGATGTACCAGATGTGGTTTTCCCGCCCGCCTGCAGCAATCACCGAAAAAATTGGCTAGGTTTTGCGCACTGCGGACTGAGGCAAGCGCCTCATGAATGGAGCGGACTTCACGAGAGTTGTAGCCAAGGCATGCGAAACGGCCGCGGCATTTAAACTTAGAGGCTTGCGATGAGACTATATATTCTTCTGGCGTTGGCGATTTCTGTTGCGCTTATCGGCTGCGAAAGCAAGGAGCAACCGCCCGCAGGACGTGCGGCCACCAGGCAGGCGGGGGATGCCGCCGCGGGCAAGGCCTGGGCCGAGCGCGAGTGCAAAGGTTGCCACGGACTCGACGGCAAAGGCATCGCGCCGGCGATCCCACACCTGGCGGCGCAGCAGGAATCCTATCTGCTGGCTGCACTGCAGGCCTATAAGGAAGGCAAGCGCAGCCACGCCGCGCTCAAGGACCTGATGGCGAACATGAGCGAAGCGGATCTGCGCAATGTGGCCGCCTATTACGCCGGGCTGCCACCGGTAACGAGCGCTGCCGCCAAGGACGCCCAGCCGGCAGTGCTTCCTTACGAAAAAGGCAAAGCGCTCGCTGCACCATGTGCCAAATGTCATGGCGAAGACGGCAACAGCAAGACCCCCGGCGTGCCAAGCCTGGCGGGCCAGCAGCCCCGCTATTTCGTCGTCGCCATCCAGGAATACCTGCACAAGGACCGGCAGAAAGCGCCGATGCATGCGATGCTGCCCGGTTTGAGCAAGCCCGACATGGAAAGCCTGGCGCTGTACTTCGCGTCGCAGACGCCGGCCGAACGGCCGGCGCCGCCGTTCGGCGATCCCGCGGCGGGTGAACCGCTCACCGCGGTGTGCGGCGGCTGCCACGGTGTGCGCGGCGTGAGTTCCGATGCGGCAACGCCCACGCTCGCCGGCCAGGACGCCCAATACCTGGTGGACGCGATCAAGGCTTACCGGACCTCGCGCAAGCGCGAAAGCATGCGGGTTTACGTGACCGGTCTCAGCGACAAGGACATCGAAAACATTGCGGCGTTCTATTCGGTGCAAAAGTCCAAGCCCGCCGAAAAAGGGCAGACCATCGTCCAGGACCTGACCGAAAAATGCAACCGTTGTCACGGTTCGGACAAGGACAGTCCGGCTCCCGACGTTCCCAAAATCCGCGGACAGGATCGCGATTATCTGATCATGGCGCTCAGGGCCTACCGCGACGACAAGCGCGAAAGCTCCACCATGCACAAAATGAGCTTGCCGTACAGCGACTCGATCATCGAAAGCGTCGCCTCTTTCTACGCCAATCAACCCGCTAAGTAGCCGAACATCCTGACTCACCGCTCCAGCCCCCCCGGTGCATGGGAAAACCGTGCACCGGGGGATCCACCGGCTCCCCAACTTTATTACGCTTCCAGCGTAACGGCGGCCTTGCTCGTCAGGACCGCGTTCTTGAACGCCTGTCGGGATCTTTTCAGCATGCTGGTGCTGTGGACGTCGTTTTTGCTCCGTCAACGATTTTTCGCCGGCTCTCGACTTAAATCAACCGGCATCCGGGCGATCGCCTTGAGAGTGGTCATGGTCGGCCCGGCCGCTGGACTTTTTAACGCTTTTCTCCGGCCATTCGGTT
>JBKBXX010000151.1:0-5498 GCA_046313915.1 Burkholderiales bacterium
CGCTCCAGAGACGCCCGCAGCCGCCACCGCGCCGGGCGGAAACGGGGTTAATGGCTCCGCATCCGGCACGGGCTGCCGGGGTTCGGGCTGCGCTGCCGCGGCCTCGCCGAGCGGCTGCTCTTCATCCGGCAAGCCGGTGGCGGATTGCAGCTGGGGTTCGATACGCATCTGCGCAGCGGCCGGCAGCGGCGGCTCGACCAGCACGTCGTCGTGCTGTGCGCCGAAGGACTGCTCTATCCTGCGCCGCAGCTTGCGCTCCTGCACCCAATTGAACAGATAAACCGCGCCGACGACGGCGATCCCGATCGCGAGCAGGCTGATCTGCAGATCGCTCATAAAAGAACCACCCCCGGTTTCAGGCCGCTTCCTCGGCCAATTTCATCGCCTCTTCGATATCGACCGCCACCACGCGCGACACTCCTGCTTCCTGCATGGTGATGCCGAGCAGCTGGTTGGCAATCTCCATGGTGATCTTGTTGTGACTGATGAACAGGAACTGCGAATGCTCGGACATCTTTCTGACCAGATCGCAGAAACGTACCGTATTGTTGTCATCGAGCGGTGCATCGACTTCGTCGAGCAGGCAGAACGGCGCGGGGTTGAGCTGGAACATGGAAAACACCAGCGACAGCGCCGTCAGCGCCTTCTCGCCGCCCGACAGCAGGTGGATAGAGCTGTTTTTCTTGCCCGGCGGCTGCGCGATGACCTGCACGCCGCTATCGAGAATCTCCTCCCCCGTCAACACCAGTCTGGCGTTGCCGCCGCCAAACAGCGCCGGAAACATCTGGCCGAAATGACGATTGACTTCGTCGAAGGTGTGCTGCAGGCGCTCGCGCGTCTCGCGGTCGATGCGCCGTATGGCGTCTTCCAGCGTTGTCATCGCCTCGGTCAGGTCGAGCGACTGGGCATCGAGATAGTTCTTGCGTTCCTGTCCGGCCTGCAATTCCTCGAGCGCCGCGAGATTGACCGCGCCCAGGGCCTTGATATCCTCGTTGAGGCGCGCGATTTCGGTTTGTAGCGCGGCCGAACGCATGCCTTTTTCCAGCAATGCCACGAGCTCGTCCTCCCGCGCGCCGGACTCGGCAAGCTGCTGCGCATATTGTTCCTCGATGAGCCGCGCTTCCTGTTCCTTGAGCCTGAGCTCGCCGCTGCGCTCGCGCAGCGGCCCCAGCTTCTGCTCGCAGGCGAGCCGCTCCTGTTCGACGCTTTTCAGTTGCAATTCCACAGCCTCCAGCGCATCGCGTGCCGCGGCGAGCGCCCGCTCACGTTCGCCGCGCAGCGCGAGCGCCCGCTGCAGCTGTTCCTGCCACGGCCCCTCATCGCAACCGTCGAGCTCCTGCCGCTCGGCTGCGAGCGCCGCATCCAGACTTGCGATGTTTTCGGCAAGGGTCTCGATGGCATGCTCCATCTCCCTGATCCTGCTTTCGGAAGACCTGAAATGGAATTGCGTTTCCTGGTGTTCGCGCTGGGCTTTCTGCAGCGCTTCGCGTTGCTGGCCCAGCACCGACTCGGCGCGGCGATAAAGATCGGTGGCGAGCTGCAACTGTTCGCGTAGCTCGGTCGCCTCCTGCTGCAAGCGCACCAGACTGGCTTCCGCACTTTGCCTGCGCCCGTTTTCCGCCGCCTCGTGCGCGGCGATCTCTTCCAGCTCGGCATCGATTTGCTCGCCGCGCAACGTCAGACGCTGCGCCTGCTCCGATAGCCGCAACGCCTCCAGCTGAAGATCGTGATGCCGCTGCTGGCCTGAGCCGACCTGCCGGCGCAAGGCGTCGAGTCCGGATTTATGGCGCTCGATCTCCTGCTCGGCAGCGACCACTTCCGCCTTGAGGCTTGCGAGCTGCTGCCGCTCGCTGACGATTGCCGTCTGCAGCTGTTCGATTTCGCGCTGCCGTGACAGCACCCCGTGCAGTTCCGAATCCGGCGCGTAAAAACTCACGCTGTGGCGGGTGAATACATGGCCTTCGCGCGACACCAGCAGGGCCCCGGCCGGCAACTGCTGGCGTAACTGCAGGCCGGCGGCGACATCGGGCACGACGAATACCTGGTGCAGCCATTCGGCGAGCACCGCTTCCAGCTGCGCGTCGCGGCACGTAACGTGGCGCCGCAGCGGTTCCAGCGGCAGCAGCTCCGCGGTCTGTGCTGCCCCGCCGCTGCCGGCTCCGGCTCCGCTGACGTCGTATACCGTCATTTTCCCCGGCGGCGCATCGCTCAGCCAGGCCGCGGCCTGCTCGAGGCGCTCGAGCGCGATGCCGTTGAGGCGCTCGCCGAGCACCGCCTCGAGGGCATCGTCCCAGCCGGCTTCGATCGTGATGCCCTGCCACAGCCGCTGCGCATGATCGAGCGCGTGTGCGGCCAGCCAGCCTTCCATGCTGGCACCGCGCACCAGGCGATCCTGCAATTGCTGCAGCGCGTGGATACGCGCTTCGATGCCGGTGACACGCTGGATTGCGTCATCGAGCGCTTCGTTTCTGTCGCGCAATCCCCGCTCCAGCTGCGGCAGCGCTTGCTCCTTTTGCGCGAGCGCCGCGCGTTGCTCGCCCAAGGCGAGCTCGAGCGCCAGTATTTGCTGCCGCAGGTTTTCCAGGGTGCTGGCATCGGGCATCGGCAACGCCTGCCGTTCTTCGAGCAGACGCTGCCCGCGCTGGGCGAGCTGTTCGAGCACGCGCCGGGCGTGGGCGAGCTTGGTCTGCTCGACGTGCAACTCCTGCTCGGCGCGCGCCAGATTGCGCTGCAGTTCGTCACGACGGTTATGACTGGCCCGATAGGCATCCTCGGCCAGTGGCAACTTTTCGCTTTCGGCCGCCACCTGCGCGGCACACAACGACAGCCGTTCCTCGATGCGCGCCTTTTCGTCGCGCGATTCACCGAGACTCTGCCGCGCCGAGGCGAGCTGCGACTGGCTGTGCTCGAGCTGCGAGCGCAGCATCGTCAACCGCTGCTCGATGCGCTGCCGCGTCTCACGCACATGCGCGATCTGCTGTTCGAGCCGCGCCACTTCGGCGTTGACCTCATAGAGCGCGCCCTGTGCCGCATGCGTTTCGTCGCTCAGGCGGTAATGCTGTTCGCGCATGTCCTCGAGCCGTTTTTCCGCCTCCCGCAAACCGGCGGTCTGCGCCTCGATCTCGATGGCCAGGCGCTCGATTTCCCTCAGATGGCGGCTGCGGGCCGCCGCCGCCTCCTGCCGCTTCAGCAGCCACAGCAGATTCTGTGTGGTGTGCAGCTCGGCCTGCAATTCGTGATAGCGCCGGGCGACCTCGGCCTGTCCCTGCAGATGCTCGAGCTGCTTCTCGAGCTCCTGGCGGATATCATCCACGCGCAGCAGGTTCTCGCGCGTGTCTTTCAGGCGCAATTCGGTTTCACGCCGCCGCTCGCGGTATTTCGAGACACCGGCCGCCTCCTCCAGAAATATGCGCAGTTCCTCGGGCTTGGCTTCGATCACGCGCGTGATCATTCCCTGCTCGATGATCGCGTAGGCGCGCGCGCCCAGACCGGTGCCGAGAAAAATGTCGGCGACGTCGCGCCGCCGCACGTGAATGTTGTTGATGTAATAGGACGAGTCGCCGTCGCGTTCCAGCACGCGCTTGATCGAGATTTCACCGTATTTCGACCACTGTCCCGCAGCCTTGCCGAGGCTGTTGTCAAACACGAGCTCGACGCTGGCGCGGTTGACCGGTTTTCTGTTGCCGGAACCGTTGAACAGCACGTCCTGCATGCTCTCGCCGCGCAAATGCCTGGCCGAGGTTTCCCCCAGCACCCACCGCACGGCGTCGATGATGTTCGACTTGCCGCAACCGTTGGGACCGACGATGCCGACCAGCTGGCCGGGGACGGAGATGTGGGTGGGGTCTACGAAGGACTTGAAACCGGCGAGACTGATTTTAGTGAGACGCAATTTTTCTGACGCCCGAAAGGTTATAATTCAAAATCAAACTGTTCAACATTTTAACTGATTTACGATGCCGGCCAAACCGAGCAAGCACCTCGATACTTTCGCCAACCCCGCGCCGCGGCGGGATTACCGGATTCACATGGAAATACCGGAATTTACCTGCCTGTGCCCGAAAACCGGTCAACCCGATTTCGCCACGCTCGAGCTCGATTACGTGCCCGACCGCCTGTGCCTCGAACTCAAAAGCCTCAAACTCTATATCTGGTCTTTTCGCAACGAAGGCGCGTTTCACGAAGCGGTGACCAACCGCATTCTCGACGATCTGGCAAAAGCGGTACGCCCCCGCTTCATGCGGCTCACCGCGCGCTTTTACGTGCGCGGCGGCATTTTCACCACCGTGGTGGCCGAGCACCGCAAAGCGGGCTGGAAACCCGGAACCGGCGTCGAGCTGGCAGCGCTTCCGGGCGGCGCTCCCGTCCGCTGAAGCCGTCTCCGGCGCTGCGCAACGGCGGCAAATACCTCTATAATTTGCGCTTTTCAACGAATGCCGGCTGCGCGCCCGATGCGCCGCGGCCGCCCGGATACACCGTGAATCCCGATCTTGATCGCCTGCAAAGTTATCCGTTCCAGAAACTCAACGCGCTGCTGGCGGGCGTCACACCCAACCCGGCACTCGAACCGATCAGCCTGCACATCGGCGAGCCCAAGCATCCGACGCCGGCGTTCATCAAAAAAGCTTTTGCCGACAATCTCGACGGCCTTGCCCGTTATCCCACTACGCTCGGCGGCGAAGGGCTGCGGCTCGCGATCGCAGACTGGCTGAAGCGGCGCTACGGCCTCGCTGCAATCGATGCGCAAACCGAAATCATCCCGGTCAACGGCAGTCGCGAAGCGCTGTTTGCCTTCGCCCAGGCCGTCATCGACCGCAGCCGGCCCGACCCGGTCGTGGTCTGCCCCAATCCCTTTTACCAGATTTACGAAGGCGCCGCCCTGCTCGCCGGCGCCCGGCCCCACTTCCTCAACCAGCTGCCGGCGCGGCGCTACGCCTTCGACTTCGCCGAACTGCCCGCCGAGGTCTGGCAGCGCACGCAGCTGATCTACGTCTGCTCCCCCGGCAACCCCACCGGCGCGGTGATGCCGCTCGAGGAATGGGAACGGTTGTTCGCGTTGTCGGACCGTTACGGCTTCGTGATCGCCGCCGACGAATGCTATTCCGAAATCTATTTCGACGAAGCCGCCGCGACGCCCGGCGCACTGCAGGCGGCGCAGCACTTCGGGCGCAGCGCATTTCCGCGCCTGGTGGTGTTCTCGAGCCTGTCCAAACGCTCCAACGTGCCGGGAATGCGTTCGGGTTTCGTCGCCGGTGATGCCGGCATACTGAAAAAATTCCTGCTCTACCGCACCTACCAGGGCTGCGCCATGAGTCCGCCGGCGTACACAGCGAGCATCGCCGCGTGGCGCGACGAAGCCCACGTGGTCGAGAACCGGCGCCTGTACCGGGAAAAATTCGATAATGTAATCAAGATATTGGGACCGGCACTCGGCGTGGAAATGCCGGACGCCGCGTTCTATCTGTGGGCGCCGACGCCGTTCGCCGACACCGAATTCA
>JBKBXX010000152.1:0-5407 GCA_046313915.1 Burkholderiales bacterium
GGCGGCGAGATCGCCGATGTCGCGCTGGACAAAACGCAGCGTGAGCTTGCCGCGGCGCTGATGCGCGTCAATCACAGCGGCGAGATTTGCGCCCAGGCGCTTTATCAGGGGCAGGCACTCACGGCGCGCGACAGCCAGGCGAGGCAGGCGCTGGAGCAGGCCGCACAGGAAGAAACCGAGCATCTGGCCTGGACCGAACGCCGCATCGAGGAGCTGGGCGGGCATAAAAGCCTGCTCAACCCCTTGTGGTACGGGGGTTCTTTCGTCCTCGGTGCCGCCGCGGGGCTGCTGGGGGACAGATGGAATCTCGGTTTTCTCGCCGAAACCGAGCGCCAGGTGGTCAACCACCTCGAGGGACACCTGCAGCGACTGCCCGCCGAAGACCAGAAAAGCCGCGTCATCCTCGAGCAGATGAAGGCGGACGAAGCGCGCCATGCTACCAGCGCGCTCCAGCATGGCGGCGCCGAACTGCCGGCGCCGGTCAGGGCCGCGATGCGGCTGTCATCGAAAGTGATGACGAAAACCGCGTTCTGGATTTGATGGCTGGCGCCGGCGGCTAGAGCGCCGCTTCCCTGATCTCGAAATCGTGGGTGATGGCCGCGGTCTTGCCGAGCATGATCGATGCCGAACAGTATTTCTCGGCAGACAGGCGGATCGCGCGCTCGACCTGCTGCTCTTTCAACCCCTTGCCGGTGACGATGAAGTGGAAATGGATCCTGGTGAAGACCTTGGGGTCTTCGGGGGCGCGCTCGGCGGCAATCTCGACCACGCAGTCGGTGACCGGCGCGTGGCTTTTGCGCAAGATGTGAACCACGTCATAGGCAGTACAGCCCCCGGTTCCCATCAGCACCGTTTCCATCGGCCGCGGCCCGAGGTTGCGGCCACCGCCTTCCGGTGCGCCGTCCATGACGATGGCGTGGCCGCTTTCCGACTCGGCGACGAAGCATACGTTCTCATGCAACTTGATACGAACTTTCATGACAGTCCTTTGCGAGTGGCGCGCGCCGCTGGACTAGCGCCCGAGCAGGAATTTTAGCCGATACCAGGCGATGCCGATGATTTCGTGGAAAAAGCGGCTGCTGTGCCACAGCGCTTCGGCGTGTGGCAGAAAATGGCGCAGACCGAGCCTGTGGCGGGTGGCGAATTCCACTGGTGCCGGTATTACGCCGAATCCGGCGTTTTCGAACGCCATCCTGGCCCGTGGCATGTGCCAGGCGTGGGTGACGAGCCAAATGCGGTGAATGCCGGCATTTTCGAGCACGAGCCGGCTCATGCGTGCATTTTCGAGAGTGGTGTTCGACTGGTCTTCGACCCACCTCACCGGTGTTCCGAAATCGCGTTCGAGCGCCGTTTTCATCAGCAGCGCTTCGGCGGACGGCCCGCCTTGCGGGTTGCCGCCGGAGACCAGCACGGGTTTTTGCGTCAAACGATGAAGATGCGCGGCGTAGCGCAGGCGGGGCAGCGTCTGGACTTTTACGGTGTCGCTGCCGCTGTACTCGGGAGCGGCCACGTAGACACCGCTGCCGAGAACCACGATCGCTTGCGCGCTGCTTGCAGCGTCGATGACGGCGGGTTCGGACTCCAGCGTCTGCAGCAGGCGGTCGGATACGTACGAGGTGGACAGCAGATAGAGCGCAAGCAGCGCCGCCCACACGAGGCTTTTGCCCAGGCGCGGGCGAGGCCGTGCCAGCAGCAAGCCGAGTGCCGCGAGCACCAGCAGGGAGCCGGGCGGAACGAGCAGCAGCGCGCCGCCGTTGGTCAGCAGCCATTCCATTCAATGCATTGTTTCGAAGGCGTTTTTGGACATCGGCGGCGAGCGGGCGGACTCCCGGCCGGGTTATTTGACACAGGCGCCTGATTTGCAATAAAATTCATGGCTTCCTCAAAAATGCTTTAAATTCAGCGGGACCAACATCAATGAAGACGTTTTCCGCCAAGCCGCACGAAGTGAGGCGCGACTGGTATATCGTAGACGCGTCCGGCAAAGTGCTGGGACGGCTGGCAGCCGAACTCGCACACCGCCTGCGCGGCAAGCACAAACCGGAATTCACCCCCCACGTCGATACCGGCGATTATATCGTGGTGGTCAATGCCGATAAATTGTGCGTGACCGGCAACAAGGCCAAAGACAAAATCTATCACCGCCATACGACCTATCCCGGCGGGATCTACTCCACCAGTTTCGAGAAATTGCATGCGCGCCATCCTGCACGCGTGCTGGAGATGGCGGTCAAGGGCATGCTGCCCAAGGGGCCGCTCGGTTACGCGATGCTGCGCAAAATGAAGGTTTACGCCGGCACGGCGCATCCGCATGCTGCGCAGCAACCCAAAACTCTGGAAATCTGAGACAGGCACACACCATGGCAGTGCAGAGCAACTACGGAACCGGCCGGCGCAAAAGCGCGGTGGCGCGGGTATTCATGAAACCCGGCAAAGGCAGCATCGTGGTGAACGGCAGGCCGGTCGACGAGTTTTTCTCGCGGGAAACCGGACGCATGATCGTGCGCCAGCCGCTCGAACTGACGAACAACCTGACGAGCTTCGACATCATGGTCAACGTCGATGGCGGTGGTGAATCGGGGCAGGCCGGCGCGGTACGCCACGGCATCACCCGCGCGCTGATCGATTACGACGCGGCGCTGAAACCGGCGCTGAAAAAGGCCGGCCTGGTTACGCGCGATGCGCGCGAGGTCGAGCGCAAGAAGGTGGGACTGCGCAAGGCGCGTCGCCGCAAGCAGTTCTCGAAACGCTGAGTCCGGAGCACGGAACAAAGCCGCCTGCGGGCGGCTTTGTCGTTTCTGGGCCTATAATTGACTCGCGGGAAACCGAGGCGAGTGGAATCGGACTTGTTGAATTTCAGGATGACGACATGACACGGCAAACCATCGGGGTTGGCATCGTCGGCGGCACCGGTTATACGGGAGTCGAACTGCTGCGGCTGCTGGCGCAGCATCCGGGCTGCGAGTTGCGCGTGATCACTTCGCGCAGGGAGGCGGGAACGGCTGTGGCGGAAATGTTTCCCAGCCTGCGCGGCAGGATTGCGCTCAGATTCACCGAACCTTCGGCTGCGGCGTTCGACGGCTGCGACGTGGTGTTTTTTGCGACACCCAACGGTGTGGCGATGAACGACGCCCGCGCGCTCTACGATGCGGGTGTGCGGCTCATCGACATCGCGGCCGATTTCCGCATCAAGGATGTCGCGCTGTGGGAGAAATGGTATGGCATGAAACACGCGTGCCCTGAGCTCGTGGCCGAGGCGGTTTACGGTCTGCCCGAGATCAACCGCGAAAAAATCCGGAACGCGCGGCTGGTTGCCAACCCCGGCTGCTATCCGACCGCCGTGCAACTGGGTTTCCTGCCGCTGCTCGAAGCCGGCCTCGTCGATCTCGACCATCTGATCGCCGATGCCAAATCGGGGGTGTCCGGCGCGGGCCGCAAGGCCGAGGTGCATACGCTTTTCGCCGAAGCTTCGGACAATTTCAAGGCCTACGGCGTGCCGGGGCACCGCCACCATCCCGAGATTTCGCAAGGGCTGGCCCAACTCGCCGGCAAACCGGTCAAGCTCGTGTTCGTGCCCCATCTGACGCCGATGATTCGCGGCATCCATGCCACGCTTTACGCGCGGCTCGAGAGGCCGGTCGATCTGCAGTCGCTTTACGAAAAGCGCTATGCCGGCGAGGTCTTCGTGGACGTCATGCCGGCGGGCAGCCATCCCGACACGCGTTCGGTGCGCGGCGCGAACCAGTGCCGCATCGCCGTGCACCGGCCGCACGATGGCGATATCGCCGTCGTGCTCGCGGTCATCGACAATCTGGTGAAAGGCGCAGCGGGACAGGCGGTGCAGAACATGAACATCATGTTCGGCTTGCCGGAAGCGGCGGGACTGGAACAGATCGCGCTGGTGCCCTAGGACCGATGCAATTGCTGAAAGCGCTCAAACGCAAGTTTGGCATCTCGGCGCCGCGGGTTGCGGTGCGGATCCACATCCCGTGGTATTTGCGCTGGCTGGGGATAATCGCGATGGGCGGGGTGATGTTTGCCACCGCGTGGGCGACTTACGATTTCGGCATGAGGTTCGCCGGATTCCGCCAGAGCGAGTCCGAGCAGGCTCTCGCCGCGCTCCGGGAAACGATCGAAAAGCAGAAACAGGAGCTTTCGGATTTGCATTCGAGAGTGGCGAATGCGGAACGCCAGCTGCAGATCGAGCGTGCCACTTACGGCGATCTCGCCAAACAGGTCAAGACACTGACTCTGGAGAACGCCACCCTCAAGGAAGACCTCGCTTTTTTCCAGTCGCTGATGCCGGCGAGCGGCAAGGACGGCGCAATTACGGTGAACCGCTTCCGTTTGCAGCAGGAGGCGTTGCCGGGCGAATACCGCTACCGCCTGCTGCTGGTGCAAAGCGGGCCGCGGGTCAAGGAATTCCAGGGCAGCCTCCAGTTCGTCCTGAACCTGCAGCAGGGCGAACGCAAGGTGGTGCTGACGCTGCCGGCGGAACAGGATAAAAACGCCGCCGAATACCGGCTCAACTTCAAGTTCTTTCAGCGCGTCGAGGGTACGTTCAGGGTGCCGCCCGACGCCGTCGTGAAAAGCATGCAGCTGCGGGTCTTTGAAAACGGTGCGAATACGCCTAAACTAACGCAGAGCGTGAGCCTTTCTTGAGGAGTCTGTCATGTTCGGAAGAAAGAGTGGCAAGCCGCAAAATCGCATCGACTGTCTGATCGGTGCCGGCACCATGATCGAAGGCAATATCACGTTTTCCGGCGGGTTGCGGGTTGACGGGCATGTGCGCGGCAACGTGACGACGGTCGACGACAAGCCCGGCACCCTCGTGCTTTCCGAGCAGGCGCAGATCGAAGGCGAAATCCGCGTCTCCCATGTGGTTATCAACGGCACGGTCGCGGGGCCGGTGCACGCGGCGGAATACGTGGAACTGCAGGCCAAAGCCAATGTCACAGGCGATGTCTATTACAAGACGCTCGAAATGCAACTCGGGGCGGTGATCCAGGGGCGGCTGGTATACCAGAACGATGGCAAGGCGGAAAAAATCGTCCATCTGAAGCCAGTCGTGGCGGAGTAGCGGAGGCAGTTGACCCCTGCTGCAACGCACGGGATAATCCGTTCAGTGCAAGGAATTTCTCCAGGAGAAAAGACATGGATGCAGTAACCGAAATGCCCGCCCCGCTGGTGTTTACCGACAGCGCGGCGAGCAAGGTAAAACAGCTGATCGACGAGGAAGGCAATCCCGGCCTCAAGTTGCGGGTGTTCGTCACGGGGGGCGGCTGCTCCGGTTTCCAGTACGGCTTTACTTTCGATGAGACCACCAATGAAGACGACACCCTGATGCAGAAAGGGGGCGTCACGTTGCTGATCGATCCCATGAGCCTGCAATATCTGACGGGCGCCG
>JBKBXX010000153.1:0-5237 GCA_046313915.1 Burkholderiales bacterium
CCATCGCATGCCCTCCTTGAAAACCATGCGCGAAAGCGTACTACCTACCCACAGAAATGTCTGAAGGACCTAAAAAATTAGTAAAAACAATAACTTGTAATTTGGCGTGAAGCCAGGTTCCGGGCGCGGCCGTTTATCCTTGGCGCTGCCGCGCCGTTGCGGTTTAGGATAACGGCTATGGCTTTCGTCCAGACCCCGCCCGCGATCGGCAACCAGTACCGCGAGGATCGCGTGCTGCGCTCATATCTCGCGCGTGCGTTGCCGGCCGACGTGCGGACCGAAATCGAAGCCTCGCTCGATGCGCTGGGCGAACTCGCCGGCGGCCAACTCTACCGCATGCAACTCGCCGATCGCGAAAACGAGCCGGTGCTCGTGCAATGGGACGCATGGGGCAAGCGTATCGATCGCATCGAAGTCTCGCCGCTGTGGCGCGAGGCCGAGCGCATCGCCGCCGAGCACGGGCTGGTGGCGACCGCCTACGAGCGCAGGCACGGCGCTTTCTCGCGCGTGCACCAGTTCGCGCTGGTGTATCTGTTCACGCCTTCGACCGATCTTTACAGCTGTCCGCTCGCCATGAGCGACGGTGCGGCGCGCGCGCTGATCGCTTCCGGCAACCGGGCCCTGATCGAGCGCGCGCTGCCGCATCTGACCGCTCGTGACCCTGGCCGATTCTGGACCAGCGGCCAGTGGATGACCGAAGCCGTAGGTGGTTCCGACGTCGGGCTGTCGCAGACCGTTGCGCGCCAGGAAAACGGGCGGTGGCGGCTCTACGGCCGCAAGTGGTTCACTTCCGCTGCCGCTTCGCAAATGGCACTGACGCTGGCGCGGCCCGCAGGCAATCCGCCGGGCGGCAAGGGCCTGGCGCTGTTCTACCTCGAGACTCGCGATGCCGACGGCAGCCTCAACCACATCGTGGTCAACCGGCTAAAGGACAAGCTCGGTACGCGCAAGGTGCCGACTGCGGAACTCGAGCTCGAAGGCACGCCCGCCGAGCTCGTCTACGGCACGAGCGATGGCGTGAAGAACATCGCGCCCATGCTCAACATCACCCGCGCCTGGAACAGTGTGAGCGCCTGTGCGCTGATGCGGCGCGGCCTGGCGCTCGCGCGCGATTTTGCCCGCAAGCGCGTGGCGTTCGGCGCGCCGCTTGCCGAAAAGCCGCTGCACCTCGACACGCTTGCCGGTCTGCAAGCCGAATTCGAGGGCGCGCTGCATCTCACGTTTTTCGTGGTCGAGCTGCTGGGCCGGGCCGAAGCGGCAGAAATCAGTCCCCAGCAGGCCGACTTGCTGCGCCTGCTGACGCCGATCGCCAAGCTCACCACCGGACGCCAGGTGGTTGCGGTGCTCTCCGAAGTCGTGGAATCCTTCGGCGGCGCAGGCTATGTCGAGGATACCGGCTTGCCGCTGCTGCTGCGCGATGCCCAGGTGCTGCCGATCTGGGAAGGCACGACCAACGTGCTGTCGCTCGATGCGCTGCGCGCGTTGCAGGCGGGCGGCGGGCTCGCGAATTTCAGGCGCGAAATCGGCTTCATCCTGCAGGGCGTGCGCGCGCCCGACCTGGTGAGGATTTCGGCGCGGGTCGAGCAGACCGCAGAGCAGGCGCAGGAGTGGCTCGAAACGGCCATGCAGTCGGATGATGCGCGGCTCGAAGCGGGCGCGCGGCGTTTTGCGCTCACGCTGGGGCGGACGGCCGAACTCGTGCTGCTCGCGCGCCATGCCCAATGGGCGCTCGATCACGAGCGTGATCCGCGGCCGCTCGCCGCAGCGCGGCGTTTCGCGGCGGCCGGCATCGATCTGCTGGCGGACATGGACGCGGCTGATGCGCGGCTGTTGGCACGAGATGAGCCCTGAGCGGTGAGTGCAATACCCCTTGACTAAAAGGGCACCTGCTCAAGCCGCATTTCTGTTGAAAACTCAATCGCAGGAGCAATCCTGTGGGAGCGGGTAAGCCCGCTCCCACAAGACCAGGGACCATGGGCAGGCCTGCTCCACCAAGATCGGGGATCGCGAGATGAGCGGCGAGCATTTGGGTCGAGGTTATCGTATCATTGAGCGACGGGATGCATTTCAAAAAAACTTCAGGCAATAATTACACAGAGCCCATTTTTATTGGCTCTTGGAAGGAAAATGGATCATGACCCTGAAAATCGACATCGTTTCCGACGTGGTTTGACCGTGGTGCTTCATCGGCAAGCGCCGCCTCGCCACGGCCCTCGGCCGTTACCGCGAGCGCTTCCCCGATGCACCCGAGCCGGCCGTGCGCTGGCTGCCGTTTCAGTTGAATCCCGACATCCCCGCAAGCGGCATGTCGCGCCAGGACTACATCGAACGCAAGTTCGGCCGCGGCGGCGGCAGTCGCTATGAACGCGTCGCCGCGGTCGGCAGGGAAGTGGGCATCGAGTTCGCGTTCGACAAGATTCAGGTTCAGCCCAATACCGTCGATGCGCATCGCCTGATGCACTACGCTGCTGCGCGGGATCTGCAGGACGAGGTGGCCGAAGCGCTGTTTTGCGCCTACTTCACGGAAGGCCGCAATCTTGCCGACCGCGATACGCTGGCCGAGATCGGTGCGCGCGCCGGGCTCGAGCGCGCCGCGGTCGCCGCGTATCTCGCGAGCGATGCCGACCGCGATCTCATCCGGAGTGCGGATCTCGAAGCGCGCAATGCCGGGGTAGAGGGGGTGCCGTTTTTCATTTTCAACCGCAAGGTCGGCGTTTCCGGCGCACATGAGCCCGAGACGCTGCTGCAGGCGATCCTGCAGTCGCTGGAAGACGATTCGGAGCCGGTGACGTAGTCGCGGCAGAAGCTTTTCATCTGCCGCTCCGACCGACGGCTCAGGATGTCGTTCCGGCGGCGACGAAATTCCGGGTTTCCCCGATACCGGATTTCCGGATGCCGGCTGCCAGCCTGCCGCAGGTTTCTCCCTTTGGGCCGACGATTATAATGGAAGGGGAGATGCCGGCAGCAGCGCCGGCAGCAAAAAACAAGGTACGGTCCGGACGGCTGCATTCATTCCAGCAGGAAATCGCGCACCACCTCGATCTGGTCTTCCGTCATCAGCATCGGCGCGTGGCCTATGCCTGCAAATTCCACCAGCCTGGGTTTCGGTCCGGACTGCGTCATCTGCAGCGCGGTTTCCTGCAGCAGCAGGTCGGATTGCGCGCCGCGCAGCAGCAGTGTGGGGCAGGTGATCCGCTCCCAATAGGGCGTGAGATCGATGTCGGCGAGCGGACCTTTGCGAAACGGGATGCCGATGCCGGGATCGTAATTCATGCCCCAGCTGCCGTCGTCATGGGGCCTGGCGCCGTGCAGCGTGAGATGATGCCATTGCTCGTCGCTGAGCGGGCCGAAAGGCGCCGACACCGCGCGCACGTAGTCTTCGAGCTGCTCGAAGGTGTCGAAGCGCGGATCCTTGCCGACGTAGGCGGCGATGCGTTCGAGCGCGGCTTTCGGCACCACGATGCTGACATCGTTGAGCACCAGCTTGCGCAGCGGATTGCGGGGAAGCGCGGCGAGCAGCATGCCGAGGATGCCGCCCATGGAAGTGCCGACCCAATGGATCGTTTTCTCGCCGCCGGCGGTGACGCGCGCGATGAGCGCCGTCATGTCGGCGAGATACTGCGGGTAGCCGTAGTCCTCTTTCGCCGCCAGCCAGTCGCTTTTGCCGCGCCCCGCGACATCGGGACACACCACGCGGAAATCGGTTTCGAGCGCGTGTGCGAGCGTATCGAAGTCGCGGCAGTTGCGCGACAGGCCGTGCACGCAGATCACCACGCGCGGGTTGGCCGCATTACCCCAGTCGGTGTAATGCATGCGGTGAAAGCCGGTGCTGTCCAGGCACAAAACGTGGTCGCTTTTCATGAGGCCTTTTCGCTTTTTCGAGATGCGGATTTTATCCGCACGGCGCGTTCAATGGAAAACGGTGACAGATCCCGGCGCGAGGCTATGTCGCCGGTGTTTTCCGGCTGGCTTGCCGGGTTTTCGCCGGGTGTCTTGTTTGCTGCAAGCTTGAGGGAGACCGGAAGCAGTTTCCGGTCTGTTTGGCGATGTACATCGCGATATCGGCGGCCTTGACCAGCGCCTCCATGTCCTGGGCATCGTCGGGATAGATGGCGATGCCGATACTGGCCCCGATGCGCGCTTCATGCTGCTGCTCGCCCAGATGGAAGTTTGGCCTCAGAGCTTCGATGATTTTCTGCGCCACGATTTCGGCGTCGTTTCTGCCGCGGACTTCGGGAAGCGTGACCGTGAATTCGTCGCCGCCGATGCGCGCGACGGTGTCGGATTCGCGCACCAGCTGCTGCAGGCGTTCGGCGACTTTCTTCAGCAATTCGTCGCCCGCGTCGTGCCCCAGTCGGTCATTGACCGTCTTGAAGTCGTCGAGATCGACGTACAGCAGCGCCATCTGGTGATGGTCGCGGCGGGCGAGACTGATCGCCTGTTTCAGCCGGTCGTAAAAAAGCGCGCGGTTGGGCAGGCCGGTGAGATTGTCGTAGTGGGCAAGGCGGCGAATGCGCTCCTCGGTTTCCTTGCGCTCGCTGATGTCGCGGAAAATGCCGGTGAAGCGCCGTTTTTTGCCGAAACGAATTTCGGTCACGTTGAGTTCGATCGGGAATTGCGTGCCGTCCTTGCGCCGCGCCGGCACTTCCCGCGAGCGGCCGATGGCGTGTTTTTCTCCGGTGCGCAGATAACGGGCGAGGTGGCGGTCATGCGCATCGGCCTCCAGCTCGGGCATCAGGATGCCGACGTTCCCGCCGATGACCTCTGCTGCGGCATAGCCGAACATGCGCTCCGCCGCCGGATTGAAAGATTCGATGATGCCGCGCTCGTCGATGGTGATGATGCCTTCTGTGGCGGCGTCCAGCACGGCTTGGGCGCGGGCGGCTTCGCTGCGCAGGCTGGTGTCGAGTGGCCGCACGAAAAACCACCAGATTGCGGCCGAGATGGTGCTCATCAACAGCGTGGCATCCAGTGCTATCTTGGTCCAGATCGGAAGCGGTTCCGAAGGCAGGTATTCGAGCGCGAACATGACCGCGGCTTCCACGCAGAATATCAGCGCCATCACGGCGCCGAAATGCGCGAAATTGGAGACGGGGACGTGTCGTCGTGGTTGCAGCGGTTTTACGCGGCTCGTGGCCATTTAAAATTATCTTTTAAGGTTCATCCGGCTTTCGTGTGGGTCACGGCGGCTGGGTATAAGTTGAGACCGCCGCAGTGGAAATAGACGGCGATCTTGA
>JBKBXX010000154.1:0-5174 GCA_046313915.1 Burkholderiales bacterium
GTTCAAAAAAGGCGGGGAGCCCCCGCCTTTGTCTCTGCCTTCCGATCCGGCTCACGCCTTATCGAATCTGAACACGCCGCCCACCGCGTCAACCCGGATGGTGTCCTTGGGCGCGAAACGCCCGGCGAGAATTTCCTTCGCCAGCGGATTTTCCAGCTCGCTCTGGATCGCGCGTTTCAGCGGCCGCGCGCCGTACACGGGGTCGAAGCCGGCTTTGGCGATTTCTACAATCGCGGCATCGGTAACGTCGAGATTCATCTCCATCTGCGCCAGCCGCGCCTCCAGCGCTTTCAGCTGGATGCGCGCGATGCTCGCAATGTGCTTTTCGCCAAGCGCGTGAAAGACAACGACTTCGTCAATACGGTTGATGAACTCGGGGCGGAAGTAGGATTTCACTTCGCCCAGCACGGCAAGTTTGATGACTTGATAATCGTCGCCGCTCATTTGCTGGATCATCTGGCTGCCAAGGTTGGAGGTCATCACGATCACGGTGTTGCGGAAGTCGACGGTGCGCCCCTGGCCGTCGGTGAGCCGTCCGTCGTCCAGCACTTGCAAGAGCACGTTGAACACGTCCGGGTGCGCCTTTTCCACCTCGTCCATGAGGATCACGGAATAGGGCTTGCGGCGCACCGCTTCGGTGAGATACCCGCCTTCCTCGTAACCGACGTAACCGGGCGGCGCGCCGATCAAGCGCGCGACCGAGTGCTTTTCCATGAATTCGCTCATGTCGATGCGGATCATGTGGTCGGCGGAATCGAAGAGGTATTCGGCAAGCGTCTTGCACAGCTCGGTCTTGCCGACGCCCGTGGGGCCGAGGAAGAGAAAGCTGCCAAGCGGGCGGTTGGGATCGGATAAGCCCGCGCGCGAACGGCGGATGGCATCCGACACCACGCGCACGGCTTCGTCCTGCCCCACCACGCGGCTGTGCAGCTTGTCTTCCATGCTGAGCAGTTTTTCGCGCTCGCCCTGCATCATCTTGGACACGGGAATGCCGGTCGCGCGCGACACGACTTCGGCGATTTCCTCGGCGCCGACTTCGGTGCGCAGGAGCTTGAACACCGGTTTGCCGTCCGACGCCTCGGCGTGTTTCAGCTGCGCTTCGAGTTGCGGCAGCTTGCCGTACTGAATCTCGGCAAGTTTGTCGTACTGGCCCCGGCGTTGCAGTTCGACCATCTCGCCGCGCAAGCGGTCGATTTCTTCCTTGATGTGCGCGCTGCCTTGCACCTGCGCTTTTTCGGCCTTCCAGACTTCTTCGAGGTCGGCGTATTCGCGCTCCAGCTTGGCGATTTCCTCTTCCAGCAGCGCCAGGCGCTTTTTCGAGGCGTCGTCGGTTTCCTTCTTCACCGCTTCGCGCTCGATCTTCAACTGGATGATGCGGCGATCGAGCTTGTCCATCGCTTCTGGTTTGGAATCGATTTCCATCTTGATGCGCGCGGCGGCCTCGTCGATCAGGTCGATCGCCTTGTCCGGCAGGAAACGGTCGGTGATGTAGCGATGTGAAAGCTCAGCCGCAGCGACGATGGCCGGGTCGGTGATGTCGACGCCGTGATGAAGTTCGTATTTTTCCTGAAGCCCGCGCAGGATGGCGATGGTCGATTCGACCGAGGGCTCGTCGACCATCACCTTCTGGAAACGGCGTTCGAGCGCGGCGTCCTTTTCGATGTATTTGCGGTATTCGTCGAGCGTGGTTGCGCCGATGAGGTGCAGTTCGCCGCGCGCCAGCGCAGGTTTGAGCATGTTGCCGGCGTCGATCGCGCCTTCGGCCTTGCCCGCGCCGACCAGCGTGTGGATTTCGTCGAGAAAGACAATCGTGCGACCGGCGTCCTGCGCCAGTTCCTTGAGTACGGCTTTGAGACGCTCCTCGAATTCGCCACGGTATTTGGCGCCGGCCAGCAGGGCGGCGAGATCGAGCACGCGCACGGTCTTGCCCTTGAGCGTCTCCGGCACTTCGTCGTTGACGATGCGCTGCGCCAAGCCTTCGACGATGGCAGTCTTGCCGACACCCGGCTCGCCGATCAGCACCGGGTTGTTCTTGGTGCGGCGTTGCAGAATCTGGATCGCACGGCGGATTTCGTCGTCGCGGCCGATCACCGGGTCGAGCTTGCCTTCGCGCGCGCGCGCGGTGAGGTCGAGCGTGTATTTCTTCAGGGCTTCGCGCTGACCCTCGGCGTCCTGCGACGCCACGCCTTCACCGCCGCGAATGTCGTTGACGGCAGCCTCCAGCGCCTTGCGGCTGGCTCCGTTGTCGCGCAGCAGGCGGCCGGCCTCGCTCTTGTCGTCCACCGCCGCCAGCAGGAAGAGCTCGCTGGCGATGTAGGCGTCGCCACGCTTGCTGGCTTCCTTGTCGGTGAGATTGAAGAGATTGACAAGTTCCTTGGACGGCTGGATTTCGCCGCCCGTGCCTTCTACTTTGGGCAGGCGGTTCATTGCGGCTTGCAGGGCGGACACCAGCGCCGGCAGGCGCACGCCGGCCTTCTGCAGGATGGGTCTGGCCGAGCCGCCCTCCTGATTGATCAGTGCGGCCAGCAGATGCACCGGCTCGATGAACGGATTGTCATTGCCGAGCGCAAGACTCTGCGCATCCTGAATGGCAGTCTGGAAGGGTGTGGTGAGTTTGTCGAAACGCATGGCGGCCCTCTTGCATGGGTTATATTCAATGCCATTCAAGTTAAGGCGTCTTGGCCGATTTCAACCCGTCCGGCCAGAAATAAACCCGTCATGTCCGATTTGCTGCTGTCTTCTGTGGAAACCGATGTGGCGCGCGCGCTGGATGAGGACGCCGGAAGCGGCGACCTCACCGCCCGGCTCGTCCCGCCTGAACAGAATGCCCGTGCCCGTGTCCTTGCCCGCGAGGCAGCGGTAGTTGCGGGCCGGCCCTGGTTCGATGCCTGTTTTCGCGCGCTGGACCCGGCCTGCCGTGTGGACTGGCAGGTGAACGAGGGCGAAGCGGTCGCGCCGGATACGCTGCTGGTCGAAATCAGCGGCAAGGCCCGCGCCCTGCTCACCGCCGAACGGTGCGCGCTGAATTTCCTGCAAACCCTGTCCGCCGTGGCGACGGCAACCCGCCCCTACGTGGATGCGGTGCGCGGCACCCATGCCGTCATCCTCGACACCCGCAAGACACTGCCGGGATTGCGGCTGGCCGAGAAATACGCGGTGCGCGTCGGCGGCGGACAGAACCAGCGCATCGGCCTCTACGACGGTATCCTCATCAAGGAAAACCATATCGCCGCCGCCGGCGGTATCGCGCCGGTGCTGGAAGCCGCGTTCCGGCTCGCGGGCGGCCGCGTTCCCGTGCAGATCGAGGTGGAGACGCTGGAGCAGCTGACCGAGGCGCTGGCGGCGGGAGCCAGGCTGATCCTGCTCGACAACTTCAGTCTCAACGACATGCGCCAGGCGGTGCAGATCAACCACGGCCGCGCCCTGCTCGAAGCCTCGGGCAACGTCACGCTCGATACGGTACGCGCCGTGGCCGAAACCGGAGTCGACCGCATCTCCATCGGCGGACTGACCAAGCACATCCGCGCGGTCGATCTGTCGATGCGCTTCGCCGCCGATGTCTGAGGCGTTCGCCATCGTTCGGGCCGACTACGCCGATCCAGCGCACGCGGCGGCGCTGGTCGATCTGCTCGATCACTACGCCCGGGATCCGGCGGGAGGCGGCGCCCCGCTGCCGGATTTTGCACGCGAGAATCTCGTCGCCGCGCTGGCCAGCCGGCCCTTTGCGTTCAGCGTGCTGGCTTTCGCAGACGGCGAGGCGGTCGGTCTCGTCAACGCTATCGAGGGGTTTTCCACGTTCGCCTGCGCCCCACTCGTCAACATCCACGATGTAGTGGTGCGCAAGACGCATCGTGGACGCGGCATCGCCGCGCGCCTGCTCGCCAAGGTCGAGGCGATCGCCCGCGAACGCGGCGCCTGCAAGCTTACGCTCGAAGTGCTGTCGGAAAATCACGCCGCACGCGGCCTGTACGACAAACTCGGTTTCGACGGCTACCGCCTCGACCCGGCGATGGGTGAGGCGGTGTTCATGCAAAAGTGGCTGGACTGACGCGTGCCGCGCCCGGCTGTCTGCCGGACCGGGGCCGGTATTCAGGGTTCAGGCCAGCCAGACCGCCGAAGCCATGCGCCCGGTGATGCCGTCGCGTCGATAAGAAAAGAAGGTTTCGGATTCCGAGTAAGTACAACGTCCGCCGCCATGGATCGCCTGCACGCCGACATGGTTCAGGCGAATGCGCGCAAGCGCGTAGATGTCCGCCAGCCACTTGCCCGCTGCGCCCTGTGGCACGAAGGCAGCGCCGGTTTCGGGATGCCGCGCAACAAAGGCCGCCCGCACGTCGTCGCCAACCTCGAAGGCGCGCGGGCCGATGGCGGCCCCCATCCAGACCAGAATTTCGCCTGGCGGCACGTCCATCGCGGCCACGGCGGCTTCGAGCACGCCCGCCGCCAGACCGCGCCAGCCGGCATGGGCGGCGGCAACCACGCTGCCGGCTCGGTCGCAAAACAGCACCGGCAGACAGTCGGCGGTGAGCACGGCGCAGACGCGTCCGCAGGCGCGGCTGAAACAGGCATCGGCTTGCACCCCGGACGCTGCCCCTGCCTCGACCACATGCGTCCCATGCACCTGTTTGAGCCAGGCCGGCTCTTCCGGCAGCCACGCGCGCAGCCGCGCACGATTGGCGGCGACGTGGGCCGGATCATCGTGCACATGGTCGCCCAGGTTCAGGCTCGCCCACGGGGCTGCGCTCACGCCGCCGATGCGCGTGGTCATCAGGCTGCGCACCCCGGGCGGGGCAGGCCAGTCGGGGGTGATGATCGTCATTTGATCCAGTCGGTGTTGTCGCGCAAGGCACGCAGCAGCGAGGCAAAATCGGGCGGCAGCGGGCTTTCCCATTGCCGGTAGTCCTGCGTATGCGGGTGGATCAGACCCAGTCGTTCGGCGTGCAGCGCCTGGCGCGGGAAGGGAAGCTTGAGGTAGCCGCGGCGGCTTGCGCTGTAGACCTGCTCCCCCACCAGCGGATGGCCGATGTGCTGCATGTGCACGCGAATCTGATGGGTGCGGCCGGTTTCCAGCTTGCAGCGCAGCAAGGTCATGCCGCCCGGAAAGCGCTCGACCGGTTCGTAATGCGTCACCGCCGGTTTTCCCATGGGATGCACCGCACGCTTGACGCGGTTGT
>JBKBXX010000155.1:0-5164 GCA_046313915.1 Burkholderiales bacterium
CGCTGGGCATCTGGCTCGCGGCCGGCCTGGGCGCATTCTTCCTGCTCGACAAGCTGGCGCGCGCCCGGTACACGCACGACGGCCCGCTGCGCGCGGCGGTTCCCGCCGTCGTGCTGGGCGATGGCCTGCACAATTTTGCCGACGGCGTGCTGATCGCCGCCGCGTTTCTCGCCGACCCGCACCTCGGTGTCGCCACCGCCGTGGCGGTGGCGCTGCACGAAATCCCGCAGGAAATGGGCGATTTCACCGTGCTCGTCGCCGCCGGATTGTCGAAGCGCCAGGCGCTTATGCTCAATCTTGCGTCGGGGGCGGCCACGGTGGCGGGCGGTCTGGCCGGCTATCTGCTGCTCGATTCCGCGCAGGCGGCCTTGCCGGGGGTGCTGACCCTGGCTGCCGCGAGCTTTCTCTACATCGCCATCGCCAGTCTGGTGCCGATGCTGCACACACGCCACGGCCTGGCCGCGAGCGTCTGGCAGGGTGCGCTCATGCTCGTGGGCGGCGGCGCGGTAACCTTGAGTCAAGCCATCGGCCATGCGCACTGACTGTCCGCCGCCCACGGCTTCGTCCCCTCCACCCCGACCGGAGCGCCCCGCCATGCAGCCTGAATCGCCCATCCCCGTCACCGTGCTCACCGGCTTTCTCGGCGCCGGCAAGACCACCTTGCTGAACCGCCTCCTCGGCGAGCCGCACGGCAGAAAAATCGCCGTGATCGAAAACGAGTTCGGCGAGGCCGGCGTCGACAACGATTTTCTGCTGGCGTCCGCCGAGCAGGTAGTGGTGATGAACAATGGCTGCCTGTGCTGCACGGTGCGCGGCGATCTGGTGCGCATCCTCGCCGAGCTGGCCGACGCGCGCCGGACGGGCCGTTACCATTTCGACCAGGTTGTCATCGAGACCACCGGGCTGGCCGATCCGGCGCCGGTGGCGCAAACCTTCTTCGTCGAGGACGCCGTGCGCGAGTCCTACCGGCTTGACGCCATCATCACCGTGGTGGACGCCGTGCATGGCATGGCGCAGCTCGACCAACACCACGAGGCGCAGGAACAGGCGGGCTTCGCCGACCGCATTCTGGTTTCCAAGACCGACCGGGTTGGCGAGGCCGATTACCACCGGCTGCTGGCGCGGCTGCGCAGCCTGAACCGTCGCGCCACGATCCAGCGGGCGCAGCCCGGGCAGATCGACCTGGCTGGGCTGCTCGATGTGCGCGGCTTCGACCTCGACGACATTCTGGAAATCGAGCCGGGGTTTCTTGAAGAAAGCCATCACCATCACGACGACAGCGTGCAGTCCTTCGTCATCCGCGAAACCCGGCCCTACGACGGCGAGCGGCTGCAAGCCGCATTCGAAGTGCTGGCGACGACGCTGGGCCAGGACATGCTGCGCTACAAGGGGGTGCTCTGGCTTGACGGCGAGGCCGACAAAATCGCCTTCCAGGGCGTGCACATGATCATGGGCGGCGAACCGCTCCGGCCCTGGCGGCAAGACGAGACCCGCGCGAGCGTGCTGGTGTTCATCGGCCGCCATTTGCCCGAAGCGCGCATCCGCGAGGTGCTGTCGATGTGCGTGGCCGAACGCGCCCCCGCGCAATCCAAGGAGACGACGACATGACCATGACATTGCCTGCACGCGGCAGCCTCGCCGACATCGAGGAAGGCGCCACCCTGCAGCCCCTGTTCGACGCCCAGGGGCTGATTCCCTGCATCACCCGGGCGTGGCAAACGCGCGAGGTGCTGATGCTCGGCTGGATGAACCGTGACGCGCTCCGCCTCACCCTGGAAACCGGCTGGGCGCACTACTGGTCGCGCGCCCGGCAGAGACTCTGGAAAAAAGGCGAACAGTCGGGACAGGCGCAAATCGTGAAACGCATCCTGATCGACGACGACCAGGACTGCCTGCTCATCGAAGTGGATCTGACCGGCGGCGCGTCCTGCCATGTCGGCTACCGTTCGTGCTTCTTCCGCGAGCTCGAATGGCAGCCCGGCCGCACCGATTTCCGCCTGCGTTTTCTGGAAACGGAAAAAGTCTACGACCCGGTCGCCGCCTACGGCGCATCCGGCACGCAAAGCTGAGGCAGTGCGCGCCATGGCCAGAATTACCGCCAGCCCGTTGACGCGACAGGCACGCGCCCGCGAGGAAACGCCCTGCTTTCCCCGGCACGCGCCCAGCGTGCCCGACGTCGCGCAGCTATTCGACGGCTGGAACGCCGCCCTGCAAACCGGCGATGCCGACGCCGTCGCCGCGCTGTACTGCCCGCAGGCCGTGCTGCTGCCCACCGCCGACGACGATGTGCGCGTGGGCCACGCGGCGATCCGCGATTATTTCGTGCATTTTCTGGCCGGCGCGCCGCAGGGGCGCGTCCTCGAACGCTACACCCAGACCGGCTGGGACATGGCCGTCGACATGGGCAGCTACGCCTTCCGCTTTGCCGACGGCCGCAACGTCGCCGCGCGCTACACCTTTGTCTACCGCCCCGTCGCCGGACGCTGGCGCATCACCCATCACCATTCCTCGGCGATGCCCGAACAGTTTTGCGGTTTCTGAAAGGAGCGTTTATGAACCGAACCGATTCCCGCCTTCCCGTCACCGTGCTCTCCGGCTTTCTCGGCGCCGGCAAGACCACGCTTTTGAATCACATCCTCAACAACCGCGAAGGCCGCCGCGTCGCCGTCATCGTCAACGACATGAGCGAGGTCAACATCGACGCCGCGCTGGTGCGCGACGGCGGCGCGGCGCTGTCGCGCACCGAGGAAAAGCTGGTCGAAATGAGCAACGGCTGCATCTGCTGCACGCTGCGCGAAGACCTGCTGAAGGAAGTGGCGGCGCTGGCCAGAGACGGCCGCTTCGACCAGCTCGTCATCGAATCAACGGGAATATCGGAGCCGCTGCCGGTCGCCGAAACCTTTACCTTCGAAGACGAGGACGGCGCCTCGCTGTCCAGCGTCGCGCGGCTCGACACCCTGGTCACGGTGGTCGACGCCTACAACTTTTTGCGCGACTACGCGTCGTCCGACCTCTTGCAACAGCGCGGCGAATCGCTGGGCGAAGCCGACAACCGCAGCGTCGTTGATCTCTTGATCGAGCAGATCGAATTCTGCGACGTGCTCGTCGTCAACAAGGCCGACCTCGTCGCGCCCGCCGAGCTCGACCGGCTCGTCGCGATACTGGCCTCACTCAACCCGCGCGCAAAAATCGAGCTCGCGCGTTTCGGCAAGGTGCCGCTCGACCGCGTGCTCGACACCGGCCTGTTCGACTTCGAAGCTGCCGCGCAGGCGCCCGGCTGGCTCGCGGAAATGCGCGGCGAGCACGTGCCGGAAACCGTGGAATACGGTATTTCGAGCTTCACCTATCAGGCGCGCCGGCCGTTCCACCCTGAACGCTTCTGGAATCTCATCCACAGCGAATGGGCGGGCGTGATCCGCAGCAAAGGCTTTTTCTGGCTCGCCAGCCGCCCCGAGCTCGCGGGCAGCTGGAGCCAGGCCGGCGGCGCGTGCCGGCACGGCCCGGCCGGTTACTGGTGGGACGCCGTGCCGCGCGAACACTGGCCGCAGGATGCCGACCACCGCGCCCGCATCGCCGAAAAATCGCAGGGCGACTGGGGCGACCGGCGGCAAGAGCTGGTCTTCATCGGCATGGACATGAACGAAGCCGAGATCCGTGCGACACTCGACGCCTGCCTGCTGACCGACGCCGAAATGGCGCTCGGGCGGGCGGGCTGGGTGAAACTTGCCGATCCCTTTCCGGTCTGGGAAAGAACCGCTGCCGAAGACATCGAAACCGAATGCCAATGATCTTTACTGCGCGCCTGTTCGCCTTTGCCGGTCTGGCGCTGTTCGCCACCCTGGCGCAAGCCCAAGGCCAGGCCCATGTCCACGGCCAGGCCAGCCTCAAGATCGCGGTCGACGGCCCGACCCTGACCCTGATGCTGGTCGCGCCGGGCGAAAGCCTGCTCGGCTTCGAGCACGCTCCGCGCACCTCGCGCGAGCGCGAGGCTGCCGCACAAGTGAAACGCAGTCTCGAAGCCGCTGCCGCGCTGTTCCGGCCCGCGCCCGCAGCAGGCTGCGTGGCGACGCAGGCCCGCGCCCGCTCGGCGCTGTTCGAGACCGCCCGCGCCGGCAAAGACGGGCACGCCGACATCGAGGCCGAATACGCGTTCCGGTGCAGCACGCCGGCCCGGCTGCGCGAACTGCGCGTCGAACTTTTCACCGCCTTCCCGCGCCTCAAAAATCTACAGGTTGAAATCGCCGCCCCCGGCGGCCAGACCGCTGTCCGTCTCACGCCGCGTCAGCGCGTAGCGCGCTGGTGATGGCCGCGCCGCTGATCTTCGCACGCGCACTGCGCTACGACTGGGACGCCACGCCCTGCCTCGATCTGCCTGCGCTCGAACTGGCGGCAGGCGAGCAGGTGTTCCTGCACGGCCCTTCGGGTTCGGGCAAGAGCACCCTGCTCAACCTGCTCGCCGGCGTGCTCGTGCCGCAAGGCGGCGAACTGCGCGTGCTGGATGTCGACTTCCGCAAGCTGCGTGGCGCCGTCCGCGACCGTTTCCGCGCCGACCACATCGGCCTGATCTTCCAGCAGTTCAACCTCATTCCCTATCTGCCGGTGCGCGACAACGTGCTGCTGCCGTGCCGCTTTTCCAGGCGGCGCGCAACACGCGCGGGCAGGCCGGAAGAAGCGGCGGCGCAACTGCTGGCGCAGCTCGATCTCGACCCCGCACTGTGGGCCCGTCCGGCCGCGGCGCTCTCGGTCGGCCAGCAGCAGCGCGTGGCTGCCGCCCGCGCGCTCATAGGCCGTCCCGAACTGGTGATCGCCGACGAACCCACTTCCGCCCTCGATGCCGCCAGGCAGGCCGCCTTCCTCGACCTGCTGCGCCGGGAATGCGCCGCCAGCGGCGCGGCGCTGCTGTTCGTCAGCCACGATCCGCAGCTCGCGGCACACTTCGACCGCACGCTGGCAATGCACGCCCTCAACCGCATCCGCCCCGATCAGGGCAGGCAGGCCGCATGACGCCGCTTGTCCGCCTGGCCGCGCACAGCGCCTGGAACCGCCGCGCGAGCCTCGTGCTGGCGGTGGGAGCGATGGCCCTGTCGGTGATGTTGCTGCTGGCCGTCGAACGGCTGCGCGAAGAAGCCCGCAACGGCTTCGAACAATCGGTATCAGGCGCCGA
>JBKBXX010000156.1:0-5111 GCA_046313915.1 Burkholderiales bacterium
AACGCGCCTGCGGGCAGCCGTTCGGCGACGATGCCGGTGAGGTCGCTATCGGGCACGCGGGCGAACAGGCGCGCGCCGCAGCGCGGGCAGAACGCGCGTGGCAGGCTGCGCAGCGTGAAGGTGGCCACCTCGCCCGCGACGACCTCGACCGCCGCCGAGGGTACAGCGCCACGCCGACATAGGCCGCGCCGTGCGCCGCGCGGCAATCCGCACAGTGGCAGTAGAAGCCCGCGAGCGGCGCGGCGCTGACGCGCAGGCGCAGCGAACCGCAGAGGCAGGCAACGGTGAGATCGCTCATGGCATCGACGCCTGCACCACGGCGGCCAGCCGGGCCGGTTCGTTCGCCTCGGCGTAGGCGGCAAGCCAGGCCTGCCCCTCGGGGTCGAGGGCGAGATCGCCCAGGCGGTAATCGATGCGGGTGGTGCCTGCCGCCTCGGTCAGCTCGAAGGACCAGGTGGCCTCACCCGCCCGCGCAGGTCGCGGCCACGAACGGTCTTGTAAGTCCACCGTGGGGCGGTGCAGCGGTTCACACGCGGTGACCGTGCCGGCCAGATACGGTTCGCCCGCGTCGTCAGGCCATTCGATGCGGCTACCGGGCGCGAGCGGCGCCTCGGGAACGACGACGGCCGGCACCAGCATCCAGCGCCGCATCAGGGCAGGTGTGGTCAACGCCGTCCACACCGCACCGGCGGGCGCGGCCACGGTACGCTGCAACGCCAACACGAGCGGCGTGGGCTCGCTCATGCTGCCTAAGCCCAGGCCGAATCGAACCAGAGGCAGAGAGTGTTCTTTAGCAATTTCAGGCATGGCCGTCTCCTTTTTCATTTCACATAGCACGGCGCGCATTCGCGCACTTCCACCGTGGCGAAGCGCGCGGCGGGGCACGACTTGGCGAGCTGCACTGCTTCGTCGCGGCTGGCGCATTCGATCAGATAAAACCCGCCGACCATTTCGCGCGCTTCGGTAAACGGGCCGTCGGTGAGCGCGAGTTTGCCGTCGCGCGTGGCGATGCGCACGCCCTGGCTGTCGGGGCGCAGCGATTCGCTGGCGAGCAGGCGGCCTTGCGCCGCGAGTTCGCCGCCAAAGGCCACCATTTCATCGTACAGCCCGCGCGCTTCGGCTTCGTTGCGCGTCTCGCGGTCGCCGCGCGGTTCGGTAATCAAAAGCAGGTATTTCATGCCGGTCTCCTCGGGTGTTGGGGTCAGGGCGTGCCAGCACATGGATCATTGCATCGAATGCAGGCCGATGCAGTTGCCCTCGGTGTCGTTGACGATCGCAATGTGGCCATATTCGCCGATGGATATTTTGCCCTTGAGCAAAGACCCGCCGGCGGCGACGGCGCGCGCCGCCTCGACCGCGCAGTCCTCGCACGCAAAATACACCAGCGTGCCGCCGCCGCCCGGCGCGACGCCCGCCATCTTCGCCAGCGCGCCGCCCGCGCCGGTGTGCGTCATGTCCATGGGAAAGGCCCACATTTCCAGATCGCCCAGGCAATCGGGCGTTTTCAGGCTTTGCAGCGCGATGCCCAGCATCGTTTCGTAAAACGCGCGGGCGCGCGGCATGTCTGCGACGTAGATTTCGAACCAGACGACGGGGTTGTTCATGGCGGTGTCCTTTCAGGGGGGCGAACGGGTGCTGCACCCACACGACGCGCGAGCCGGGCGCGTTTCGACACGGGCCCGAAAAAAATTACGCACCCGTGCCGAGCAAGCGCGCAAGGCCGCGCCGGGATGTGCGCTTTTCAGCTTGCGAGCAGCAGGAACAACAGCAGGAGATTGAACACCAGCGACAGCCCCGCCACCAGCGGCCAGGCGCCGGCGGGGGAACGCTCGATCAGGGGGGGGCGACGCCGCGCCAGCGGGTTGGCTTCGCCGCGTTCGAGTGCAAGGCGCATTTCCTCGGCGGTTTCGAAACGCTCGGCGGGGTCGCGCGCGACGGCTTTGAGCAGAACGTTTTCCAGCCACGGCGGCAGGTCGGGACGGTAGCGCGTGGGCGGTACGGGCTCGCCGAATTTCGGCCGCTGGAAGGGTTCGATTTCGCCGTAGGGATATTTGCGCGTGAGCAGGTGGTAGAGCGTCGCGCCAAGGGCGTAGAGATCGCTCTGCATGTTCGCCTCGGCGCCGGCAAAGAGTTCGGGCGCCATGAAGCTCGGCGTGCCGGGCTGCGCGTCGGCGTCGCGCACGTCGATGTGCGGGCAGCGCGCCACGCCCAGATCGAGTATGCGCAGTTTGCCTTCGCTATCCAGATGCAGGTTGGCGGGCTTGAGGTCGCGGTGGACGATGTCGAGCCGGTGCAGCGCGGCCAGCCCCTTGAGGATGCGGATCGCCAGGGTGACGGTTTCCGCTGGCGAAAAATGCTGCCCGGCGTCGAGCCGCGCCTGCAGGCTCGCGCCTTCGAAATGGCGCATGGCGAAATAGAGGAAATTGCGGCCGGGCAACGGCAGTACGTCGGGGAAATAGTGTGAGTGCACCCGCTTCAGGAACCATTCCTCGGCGAGCAGGCGCGCCGCGGCCTGCGCGTCGCCGGCAAGGATGGGCCGCAGCGTCTTCAAGACCCAGCGCTGGCCGGTGTGGACGTGCCGCGCCTGGTAGAGCAGGCTGTCGCAGCCGCTGTGCAGTTCGGCCTCGATGACGAAATCGTCGAGCCGCGCGCCCGCTGCCAGCCGGCCGGGCAGGGGCAGATCGGCGGCATCGGCGAGCGGTGCGTCGTCGGCACCGGTTTCGAGCACGCGCACGACCAGCGCCGTGGCGTTGTCCTGTCCGCCCTCGGCAAGCGCCACCTCGACCAGCGCTTCCGCGGCGCGTTGCGGATCGTCGTGCAGTTTCAGCAGGCGATGCTGTTCGATCTGCCCCAATGGTTCCCATACGCCGTCGCTGACGATCAGGAACATGTCGCCCGGCGCTAGATCACCTTCGCCGAAATCGGGCAGTACATGGGTGTCGAGCCCCAGCGCACGCTTGAGCACGTGGCTCATGCCGGGCGTTTCCCAGACATGATCGGTCGTCAGCAGTTCGAGGCTTTCTCCGCGTAGGCGGTACAGGCGGGTATCGCCCACGTGCGCGTAGTGGTAGCGCCGACCACGCAGCACCAGCGCCGTAAGCGTGGTCGCCATGCCGCCCGGCTCGCTGCGCGAGGCCACCTGCCCGGCGAGCCAGCGGTTGATCGCGGCAAGCACCGTTCCCAGCGCGTGCGCGGCTTCCCAGGTATCTGGTGTGGCGTAGTAGTCGGCTAGCAGGTTGCGCACCGCGGTTTCTGCCGCTTCGCGCCCGTGCGCGCCGCCGGACACACCGTCGGCCACCGCCGCGAGCATGCCTTTGGTAGCGACGAGCTGCGGGTCGGCGGGTTCGACGTAGCCGCCGAAGTCCTCGTTGCCGGGGCGCGGACCGGCTGCGGTGGCGTAGCCAAAGGCAAGATTGAGCGACATGCGCGCCAGTGTACGCGCGCGCCTAGATTTTGGCCCCGGCAATGGCCGCTGCGCCCCATGTGGTGCGCCAGCGCCGTTTGACCAGGTTGAGTCCGAGCAACGCCACTGCGGCGAGTCCGGAGAAGATGAGCAGTCCCAACTGGTAGTCGCCGGTCAGTCCCTTGATGTAGCCGAGACTGGCGGCGAGATAGAACCCGCCAACCCCGCCCGCCATGCCCACCAGCCCGGTCATCACGCCGATTTCCTTGCGGAAACGCTGTGGCACGAGCTGGAACACCGCGCCGTTACCGAAACCGAGCGTGCCCATCGTGAGCATGAATCCGGCTAGCGCCCAGCCGGCCGTGGGCGCGCCGAAGCTCACCACAACCAGCCAGAACGCGGCCAGGGCATAAACAGTCAGCAGCGTGCGGATGCCGCCGATGCGGTCGGCGACCGCGCCGCCGAAGGGCCGCACCAGCGATCCCGCCAACACGCAGGCGGCGGTGAAATAGCCCGCACGCACCGGCGAAAGACCATACTGGTCGTTGAAATAGATGGTGAGGGATGAAGCCAGCCCGACGAAGCCGCCGAAGGTGACGAAGTAGAAAAACATGAACCACCACGCATCACGGTCACGCAACACCAGCAGATACTGCGCGAGCGACTTGGGCGGCGGACAGTCTGGCGCGTCCTTTGCAGACACGAGGTACACGAGGAAGGCCAGCCCCACCGGAATCAGCGCCATGCCGAATACATTGCCCCAGCCATAGGCCGTTGCCAGTCCTGGCGCCAGCAGCGCGGCGAACACCGTGCCGGAGTTGCCAGCGCCGGCAATCCCCAAAGCCGTGCCCTGATGCTGCGGCGGATACCAGCGCGAGGCAAGCGGCAAGGCCACCGCGAAGGCCGCACCGGCAAAACCCAGCAGCAATCCCATCACCAGCACTTCGCGGTAACTGTGCAGACCGGCGATCCACGCCCACGCCAATGCGGCGATGACGACGATCTGACCGATAAGACCGGCTCTCTTGGGCTTTAAATGATCGACCAGCACACCCATGACGATGCGCAGCACCGCCCCGGCCAGCACTGGCGTGGCGACCATCATGCCCTTTTGCGCGGGCGTGAGGCCCAGATCGGCGGCGATCTGCACCCCCAGCGGGCCCAGCATCACCCACACCATGAAGGCGATGTCGAAGTACAAAAACGCGGATAGCAGAGTGGGCGTGTGCCCGGATTTCCAGAAATTCCTGTTCATGGTCGTGTTCCGTCCGATGCGTCGCGCCGCGCCGCGTGTTGTTGTATGGGGTGCGCGGGGTTCAGGCGGCGGCGCGTGCCACCGCTTCGAGGTCGAGCCACACCCGGCCGCCCTCGACCCTGACGGGAAACTCGCGCGCGCAGCCTTCGTCCGGGGCCACGGCGCAGCCGGAGGCCAGTTCGATATTCCAGCCGTGCAGCGGACAGGTGACGCGGCGGCCATGGACGATGCCCTGCGACAGCGGCCCGCCCTTGTGCGGGCAGCGGTCTTCCAGCGCAAAGACTTCGTCTTCGCCGTTGCGGAACACGGCGATGTCGGTGCTGCCGTGGCGCACCACGCGCGCGCCGAGCCGGGGAATATCGGCCAGGTCCAGGATGTCGATCCAGTGGTTCATTTTGCTTTCCTTCATGCGGCGACGGTTTCGAATTCGTGTGCGTGCTTGCCTTCCTTCGC
>JBKBXX010000157.1:0-5082 GCA_046313915.1 Burkholderiales bacterium
GCGTGATGGTGACGACCACCGATATCCATCTGGCGCGCGGCATAGGCGAAGCAGTGGAGCACGCTTACCAGGGCGAGCTCGAATTCCATTACAACGAGGGCGAACACCTGCTGCGGGTTCACTGGCAGCGCGAGGCGACGGAGTCCTGACGGGGCGGCCTTGGGGGGCAGCAGCGGAAAACCCGCAGCGCGCCCGGGATTCAGCGGTCTTCGATGTGCGGCACCTGTTCTTCGGCGGGCTCGCCGGTTTCGGGATCGATCCAGTCGGCGATGCCGATCTCGTCTTCCGCTTCCCGCAGCAGGCCGGCTGCGTCGCTTGGAACGTCGGCATTGTATTCCATGTCTTCGACTGCCTCGGTCAGCGTGCGGAACGGCCCGTGAATTTCTTCGGTTTCCAGGTTCTGCCAGTAGAAACCGTCGGGTCGCTCCACGATGCGGGTGTTGTCGGAATCGGGCGCCGGTTCAAAAGTTATATTTTTCATTGGGTTATGTTTGCGTTCCGCCTCGCACGATGAAGTGTGCGTCCAGTGCCTGCAACTTTTCCATGATGCCAGTATATTCGAGTTCTCCCATCGGCAGCATGGCGGCACCGAAAAACCCTTGCCGGCGCATTTCCAGCGCTTTGTTTGCCACCCGGTCGCGCACCGTGTCCCAGAACGGATGGGCGAAGGCATCGAGCGCTTCGGTCAGGCGGCCTGCGTGTTCGGCAAACGCCGCGCAACTCACGATCGGCGGACCATCGAAATAGCTCGTCCCGGTGTTGAGCGCGATCGGCATCAGCGGCAAGTGGTGCGAGCCGCGCATGCCGCCGGCGACGAAATGGCCATGCGCATAAGGGGCGAGCACTTCACCGGTAGCGGGGAAATTCATCTGGACCCGCACCAGCATCACCGGGTCGTCCTTGCCGGTGTACTTGCCGGCGATGTTGTGCAGGCGCGAAGTGGCGACTGCCACCGCCTGTTCGCCGGTCGCACGTGACCACACCGATTCGATGACATAGCGCTCGGGGTCGCGCAGCAGCGCGGCGAGATCGTAGATCTGTTCCGGTGCGACGAGCTCGATCACGCGGTCGCCCTCGGTATGATTGACGTCCATCACCACGAAGCGGAAGCCCTGCGCCATCCTGGGCGACAGGATGAGGCCGGGCGTATTCATCGCGTCGGCAAAGGCGAGATAAAGCGGCAGGTTGAAAGCGCCGGGATCGGTCTTGTCCGCAGCGAAGAACAGAAACGGCTCGCTGGGGCGCTCCTCGAACTCCATTTCCGCTACTGCCGGGCCCATGCCCCGCACGTTGCCCGAAAACGAATCCTTGAGCAGATCCTGGCCCGCTCCGTAAAGCCCCTGCTCCTTGGCAGCGGCGCTGCCTGCCAGGAAGGCGTCCCACGCGAGCTTGTGGATTCGCGGATTGCCGGTGCCGTGAGTGTGCGTCATCAGGATCGCGATATCGTCGCCGGTATGGCTGATGTAGCTGTCGATGACCCAACCGCTGCCGTTTTGCGCAATATGCGCGCGCACCGTATCCAGCAGCCGGCGCGAAGGTGCGATATGTCCGCCGATCGACCCGATGTCCGCTTTGATGACCGAAAGAGTGATCTTCATAAGCTCCTCCATCAGGATGGGCTTCCCATGCAAAACACAGTATGCGACGCTCCCTTTGTATCCGGATTGATTTAGATCAAACGGTGCGCCGCAGTCTGCGCCTTGCCGCGCCGCCGCGGTGCCCGGATAATCCGGGGGGTGTGTCCGATTCGAGAGTTTTGATGGTGAAATATCATGCGCTTATCCCCGCGGCGGGTACGGGTTCCCGGATGGGGGGCGGCCTGCCCAAGCAATACTTTGAAATCGCGGGACGGCCGCTGCTCTACCATGCAGCGCAAAGGCTCATCGCTCACCCGCGCATCGAGCGGGTGTTCGTGGTGCTGGCGCCGGACGACGATCGTTTTGCGCGTTTCGACTGGAATCGGTTCGGCAGGAAACTCGAACCGCTGTATTGCGGCGGCGAGACGCGGGCGGCGAGCGTATTCAACGGTCTGCTCGCGGCAAACGATGCCATAGATGCCGCCGACTGGGTGCTGGTACACGATGCGGCGCGGCCTTGCCTCGGCGCGGCCGAGCTCGAGCGCCTGATCGGCGAGATCGGCGACGATGCCACCGGTGGCCTGCTCGCAATCCCGCTTGCCGACACCCTGAAACGCGCCAGCCAGGAAGGACGGGTGCTGCGCACCGAGTCGCGCGAAAATCTGTGGCGGGCGCAGACGCCCCAGATGTTTCGCTATCGCCTGCTGGTGGAGGCGCTGCGCGCATCAGCACCGGCTGCCGTGACCGACGAGGCGAATGCGATCGAGAAGCTGGGCTTGCATCCGAGGCTGGTGATGGGTGACGCACACAACCTGAAAGTCACGTACCCGCGGGATCTCGCGCTGGCGGAACTCGTGCTGAAAAGCATGGCGAATGCCGATGAAAGCCGATCTGGATCGAAAGCAGGTCGGGAGGGGAGCTGAAATGAGAATCGGGCAAGGGTTCGATGTCCACGCGCTGGTCGCCGGCCGCAGGCTGATCATCGGTGGCGTCGAGATTCCGTATGAAAGAGGGCTCACCGGGCATTCCGATGCCGATGTGCTGCTGCACGCGGTGTGCGATGCGCTGCTCGGCGCGGCGGCGCTGGGCGATATCGGCACGCATTTCCCGGACAGCGATGCACGTTACTGCGGCATCGACAGCCGCAAGCTGCTGCGCGAGGTTTCCGGGCTGTTGCGGCAGCGCGGCTGGCGCGTGGTCAACATCGATGCCACGATCATCGCCCAGGCGCCGAAAATGGCGCCACACATTGCCGTCATGCGCGGCAATATCGCCGCCGATCTCGGCATTCCGGAGAACGATGTCAACGTCAAGGCCAAGACCGCGGAACGGCTCGGTTTCGTCGGCCGTGGCGAAGGTATCGCTGCCGAGGCGGTGGCGCTCATTACATGACGGTCGTTCCCGACTCCGACTCCGGCAATGGTTGCCTGGCGCCGCAGCGTCCGGAGGCGATGGCGCGGGTGTTTTTTGCGTTGTGGCCCGACGCCGCAACGCGCGCTGCGCTCGCGCGGCTGGCGCAGGATATGCGCGATCAATGCGGCGGGCGCGCCATGTCGGCCGGCAATCTCCATCTGACCCTGGTGTTCCTCGGCAACGTGGCAGGCGGGCGTTTGCCCGAGCTGTGTTCGTTGGCCCAGCGGATTGTCGCGCCGGCTTTCGATCTGGTGATCGATACTGTCGGCTATTGGCGGCACAATCGCATCGTTGTGACCAGTCCTGCCCAATACCCTACCGCACTGCAGACGCTGGTCGCCGAGCTCGAAAGTGCGCTCACGGCCGCTGGTTTCGATTTCGATAAACGGCCTTATGTGCCGCACATCACGCTGGTGCGCAATGCGCACCGCGCGCCGCTGGCACGAATCCATGATGGCATCTCCTGGTCCGTTGCCGATTTCGCGCTGGTGCAATCGTTGCGTCGCGATCGCGGAACGGTATACGAGGCGATGCGAAGCTGGCCGCTGGACGCGAAGGGGCGGTGAATGGGGTGAGCATGGCAGTTATCGCGATGCGGCATCTTTTGTTTTTTTGTCCTGGGCGAGTTGCCGTTGCTGCTCTTCCGAGGTTGGCAGCGGCAGTTCGACCCGCGCTCGCAGGCCGCCGCCTTCACGTGCGAGCAGCTTCGCCGCGCCGTGGTGCATGCGCGCGATGCGATCGACGATGGCCAGCCCCAAGCCGGTGCCGGCACTGCTGCGCGCGGTGTCGAGACGGCTGAAAGGCTGCAACATGCGTTCGGCCTGATCGGCGGGAATGCCGGGGCCGCGATCCAGCACTTCGATGAAGACGCGGCCATCGGCCTGCCCGGTGATGACCAATACCTGCGCGTCGCCGTGGCGCTGTGCGTTGTCGATCAGATTGGCGAGCAGACGCCGTATCGCCTTCGGCCGCAGCGGCAGCGCGGGGAGCGGAGCAAGCTGCATATCCACGGTTTTTCCGGATTGCGCGCAACGTTCCGCCACGCTTGCGACGATGGCGTTGAGATCGATTGCGGCGGCGAGCGGCTCGTTCTCGGCAAGGCGCGCGAAATCGAGGAACTGGCCGATCGCGGCGTCGATGTCCTCGATGTCCCGTACGAGACCCGCCTTGAGCGCGGCGTCACCTCTGGCGTCGAGCATTTCGAGCCCGAGCCGGATGCGTGCGAGCGGTGTCCTGAGATCGTGCGAAACGCCGGCGAGCAGCAACGCGCGCTCGTCATCGAGGCGCTTCAAGTCGGCGGCCATCTGGTTGAAGGCGCGAGTGAGCGTTTGCAGCTCCGTCGGTCCTGACTCGGCCACCGGAGCAGGGTTCTTGCCCGCGCCCATCTGCTCGGCGGCGCGGACGAGTTCCCGCAGCGGACGGTTGATGCGCGAGACGGTCAGATAAGCGCCGATGAGCGCGAGCAGCAGCACCAGCGCACCCCAACCGATCCATTGCAGCGGCTCGATGCGCTCCAGCCGCGAGCGTGGCAGCATCGCCCAGTATTCATCATCGTCGATTTTGAAGCTTACCCATACGCCGCCTATGCCGTTGCGATTGACCGAAAGCCGGGTCTCCGGTCCAAGATGCCGGTGCAACTCGGCTTCCACCAGCTTCAGAAACGGCACATCGGGCAACGGCGCCACCATTTCGCCTGATTCGGCCAGGTAGATCTGAATGCCTTCGTGCTGCGAGATTTCACGCAGCAGACCGAGGCGTTTGTCGGGCCGGGCAGTCACCAGAGCGGCCCGCGTCAGATTAATGACGCTCACGATCTGCTGGGCAACCTGGCGCGCGCGCGGCTCGCGCTCCGACGCCCGGAAAATCTGCATCCAGGCGAGATGGGCGACGACCAGCAGCAATGCGATCAGCAGCACGCTGCGCCACAGCAGCGAGCGCGGCCAGAGCATCATGAGGCGTGAAAGGTGAAAAGTGAAAAGTGAAAAGTGAAAAATGTGTCTTGGCATTCCGCGCATGCCTTCGAGTTCATGCTTCACATTTCACCGTTCACGTTTCACTGTTCCTGCCGTCGGGGATGAACACGTAGCCGAAG
>JBKBXX010000158.1:0-5079 GCA_046313915.1 Burkholderiales bacterium
GCGCTCCGCATAGCGCGCATCGCGCTCGGCTGCCACCGGCCGGGGCGCGCGCGCGCCGTGCGCCTCGAGCCAGGTGAAAGTTTTTTCGTCGGCTTCGAGCAGCGCCGCTTTCGCGCCGAGCTCGGCGGCGTGATTGGCGAGCGTCATGCGGTCGTCGATCGCCATCGCCGCCACGCCTTCGCCGCAGTATTCGAGCGCGCGGTAATTGGCGCCTTCCGCGCCGAGACGCCCCAGCAGGTGCAGCGTCACGTCCTTGGCCCACACGCCCGGCTGCAGCCTGCCGCGCAACTCGACGCGAATGGTTTCCGGCACGCGCAACCACAGCCTGCCGGTCATCATCACCGCCGCGACATCGGTGCCTTCGACGCCGGTGCCGAAGGCGTTGAATGCGCCATAGGTCGTGGAATGGGTATCGGTGCCGACCACCAGGTCGCCGCAGGTGAGGTGCCCGCCCTCGGGCAGCACCTGGTGGCAAATGCCATCGCCCACGTCGTAGAGCACGGCGCCGTGCGCGCCGGCAAAAGCGCGCATCGCGGCGTGGGTGTTGGCTGCCTCGGCATGGGGCGGCGGCGAATAGTGATCGAGCACGAAAGCGGTGCGGCTCGCCGCGGGCAGCGCTTGGGCGCCGAGCCCGGCGATCACCTTGAGCGCGTTGGCCGCGCGCGCGTCGTGCACCATCGCGAAATCGACACCGGCGACGATCACCTCGCCGGCCTTCACCGTCTTGCCGCCGGCATGCGCGCCGAGGATTTTTTCGGCGATGGTCGATCCTGCCATTTTCCCCCTCATCGGTTTTTTGCCACGCTGCCGGATGCCGGAACGCGAGCGGACGCTGCAGAGCGGATATTCTAACAGCCTTTCACCGCCAGCCATCGCAACGCGCGCCGTTTCCGCATCGTGGTCAAGCGGGCCGGACTGCGGCAAGCAGCCCTATCGAATGACAATTTCTGCCGCAGCGCTCGCCTCGGCCCATGCCGGACGGGAGCCGCCCCATTCACGAGATGGACTCGCGTTTTTCCCCGCGCGGCATTACACGCGCCGCACGGAAATGCGATAATGGCGAAGGAGGGTCGTTCCCATTTTTCCGAAAGGTTGAAACCGTGAGTCAAGACAAGTCGCCATCGCTGACGGCATACGTGGCCGAATTCCTCGTCAACACCCGATCCTCAGCCATTCCCGCGGCAGTCATGCATCTCGGCAAGCGTTCGATACTCGACGGCATCGGACTCGCGCTCGCCGGCAATGCCGCCGAATCGGGACACCTCGTCCGCCGCTATCTCAAGACCCTCGGCTGCCCGACCGACAAGGGCGCGACCGTGATCGGCACCAACATGAAATTGCCGGCGCGCTTCGCCGCGTTTGCCAACGGCATCGCGATCCACGCCGACGACTATGACGACACGCAGCTCGCGGTGGCCAAGGATCGCGTCTACGGCCTGCTCACCCACCCCACCGCGCCCGCGCTGCCGCCGGTGCTGGCGCTCGGCGAACGCGACAACCGCACGGGACGCGACGTGCTCACCGCCTACCAGCTGGCGGTCGAGGTCGAAACCAAGATCGCCGAGGCGATCAATCCGCGCCATTACGACCATGGTTTCCATTCCACCGCCACCATCGGCACCATCGCCGCCGCCGCGGGCGCCTCGCGCATGCTGGGGCTCGACGTGGAACAGACGCGGCGCGCGCTCGGCATCGGCGCGAGCCAGGCGGCCGGACTGCGCGAGAACTTCGGCACCATGACCAAGCCTTTCCACCCCGGCCGCGCCGCCGAATCGGGCATCGTCGCTGCGGATCTCGCGAAAATGGGCTGGACCGCGACCCCGATCGTGCTGGAAGCCGGCCGCGGCTTTTTCCAGGCGGCGGGCGGCGGTTATGACGCGGCGGCGATCGAGGGCAAGCTCGGCAAGCCCTGGACTTTCGCCTTCCCCGGCGTCTCGATCAAGCCGCACCCCAGCGGCTCGCTCACCCACCCCGGCATGGGACTGATGCTCGATCTCATCCGCAGCCACGACATCAGACCGGCGCAGGTGGTGAAAGTCAAGGTCGGCACCAACCGCCACATGCCCAATGCGCTGATCCACCATCGGCCGAAAAACGAGCTGCAGGCCAAGTTCAGCATGGAGTTCTGCATGGCGATCCTGCTGCTCGAACGCAAAGCCGGACTCGCCGAGTTCACCGACAAGGTGGTCAACCGCCCCGACGTGCAGAAGATGATCGAGAAAATCGAGTTCGGGGTGCACCCCGAAGCCGAGGCCGCCGGCTACGAGAAGATGACCACCCTCATCGACATCGAGCTCGCCGATGGCCGCCGCATCGGCGGCCGCGCCGATTTCGGCAAAGGCAGTCCCGCCAACCCGATGAGCGACGAAGAGCTCGCCGACAAATTCCGCGAATGCGCGGCGTGGGGCAGGCTGCCGCGAGCCAACGCCGAGAAAGTCATCGACCTCGTGTTCAGCCTCGAGAAACTCAAAAGCGTGCGCGAGATCACCCGGTTGCTGCAGGTCGGCGCGCGCAAGGCACTGGCAAAAGGCGGAAAAAGCGCTGCGCGCAAACCGGCAGCCACGCGCAAGTGAAGCAAAGCGCGCCGAGCGCGGGCAGGGCGGCGCTCTCGCGTCCCGCCATTCGCCGCGGCAGCCTTGCCGCAGACACGACAGTGTTTTTATAACTCATTGTTTTTAATAAATATATTATGACGGCACCGCTTCCCACCCTCGGCCTCATGCTCGGCGACGTGACCGGCATCGGCCCCGAAATATCGGTCAAGCTGCTGGCCTCGAAAGCGATCGCTGGCGCGGCGCGGGTGATGGTGATCGGGGATGCGCGCGTGCTGGAACTGGGCATGCGCGACGCCGGCGTCAGCGTGCCGTACACCGCCTACCGCGACTTCGACCAAATCACCTGGCCGCGCGACGACGTGCCGCTGCTCGATCTCGGCAACATCGACCCGCAGCGGTTCAAGCGCGGCGAGGTCTCGCCCGAATCGGGACGGCTCACCGGCGAGACGCTCAAATTCATGATCGATCTCGCGCTGGCGGGCAAGCTCGACGGCATCTGCTTCGCGCCGCTCAACAAGGGCGCGTTGCACCAGGGCGGCTGGAAGTTCCCCGACGAGCACCAGATGTTCGCCAAGCTCACCGGGCACGTCGGCTTTTTCGGCGAAATGAACGTGATCGAGAAATTCAGCACGTTTCGTGTCACTTCCCACATCGCATTGCGCGAAGCGGTCAACCTGATCACGCCCGAGCGCGTCGGTGCGGCAATCACGCTCGCCGACGATACGCTGCGCGCCGCCGGCCACCAGATGCCGCGCATCGCCGTTGCCGCGCTCAATCCGCACGGCGGGGAAAACGGCCTGTTCGGCGACGAGGAAATCCGCATCATCCGCCCGACGGTGGAAAAAATGCGCGCCGCCGGCATCGCCTGCGACGGTCCGATCCCCTCCGACACCATTTTTCTCAAGGCGCTGCGCGGCGAATACGACGGCGTGGTCATGATGTACCACGACCAGGGCCAGATCGCGACCAAGCTGCTCGGCTTCAACAAAGGCGTGACGGTGACCGCGGGTCTGAAAATCGTATTCACCACGCCGGCTCACGGCACGGCTTTCGACATCGTCGGCAAAGGCCGCGCCGATCCCGGCGCGCTCGAACACGCGCTTAGGCTCGCGGCAAAGCTCGCCGCGGCACGGCACCGCTAGATACGCCTTGACGAGACCCGCCGCGGCGGCGCAAACCGGCGTCGCCGCAATGACGCGTCATCGCGCTCCGCCCTGCGCTTCGCCAACGCATTCATGCGCATCCCATCCGGTTTTTACCTGGAAAATATAGGTTTTGTGCTGTCCGCCTCGTCGCTCGCGCCGGCGTGCTCAAGTTTTTTTCCGGGCCGCCGTAAACCCCTGATGGAAGCAGGGGGAAAAATAAGGTGCTGTGATCATGTCGAGCAAAACGCCGGATCGTGACGCGGGGATCCACGGTCTTCCGTTATGGATCAAGGTGGTAGCAACGATTTCCCTGCTGCTGTTCGCAGCGTGGGCGCTGCTGATCTACTTCACTTACGTCGAACGGCGCAACGGCTCCATCGCCGAAGCGCGTGGCTTCGCCGAAAGCGTGAACCAGATGACGCTGGCGATGCTGACCGGAACCATGGTGACCGGGATCGCGAAAGACCGCCCCGTGTTCATGGACCAGATCCGCAACGCAAACCAGATCAACGACCTCAAGGTTTACCCGTACGGTCCGGTGGTCTCCCGCTTCGGCGCATCGCCCGGCAATCCGTCGGCGGAAGAAAAAACCGTGATGGCGAGCGGCAAGCCGTACTTCGCGGTCAACGAAGACGACCGCAGCCTGCACGCCGTTTTCCCCATCCTCAACTCGCGCAACTACCTCGGCAAGGACTGCATGACTTCCTGCCACGAAGGCACGGAAGGGGAAGTTCTAGGCGCAGTCAGCATGCGGGTGAGCCTCGACAAGGTGCAGGCCGAGCTGCGCAGCTTCACCACCTGGATTTCGCTGCTCGCGCTCGGTCTGTGCGTGCCGCTGCTGGGCGCGGTCTACTTCATCGTGCACCGCTGGGTCGCGCGGCCCCTCGGAGGCGAACCCGCTTACGCCACGGAAGTGGTCCAGCGCATCGCGCGCGGTGATCTGACGGTGGAGATCGCAACCCGCCGCAACGACGACAGCAGCCTGCTCGCCAACATGGCCCAGATGCAGAAAAACCTGCGCGGCATGGTGGTGCGCATCCAGCAGACGCTGGACGCGATCACCACGGCGTCGAGTGAAATCGCCGCGGGCAATGCCGACCTGTCTTCCCGCACCGAGGAGCAGGCCTCGAGCCTGGAAGAGACGGCGTCCTCGATGGAAGAACTGACCTCGACGGTCAAGCAGAACGCCGACAACGCGCACCAGGCCAACCAGCTCGCGGCGGGCGCTTCCGAAGTCGCGGTCAAGGGCGGCCAGGTGGTGAGCGAGGTGGTCACCACCATGTCCTCGATCAACGACTCGTCGAAGAAGATCGCCGACATCATCGGCGTGATCGACGGCATCGCGTTCCAGACCAACATCCTGGCGTTGAACGCCGCGG
>JBKBXX010000159.1:0-4988 GCA_046313915.1 Burkholderiales bacterium
GCGTGCCCGGCTATGAAAACTCGTCGTGGTCGGCAGTCGCCGCGCCGGCGGGAACGCCGAAGCCGATCCTCGCGCGGCTGCACCAGGAGTTCGCCGAGATCCTGAAAATGCCGGACATCCAACAAAGGCATGCCGACGTCGGCGCGCAGATCATCGGCGGCACCCCCGAGCAGTTTCACGCCTACCTGAAAGCGGAAGTCGAGAAGTTCGGCAAGCTGGTCAAGGCGGCCGGCATCAAGGCCGCCGCCGGTGGCTAGGAACAAACACAAAGCCGAAAAACTTTGGCCATGGAGCGCACAAAGCGCACGGAAATCGACACTGTCGAAATCGAAAGGCCGCTTTTCTCGCGTCCTGAACGTGGTGGTAAAAAGCGGGCGGCGCTTTTATGACATTCTGAATTGCGCTCCCCATGCAGAAATGGGGTGGAAGCGAGGCAGCAGAGAAGCCCGGCATCCACGTGTTGCCGGTTGAAAATGCCGGCCAACCCCACGCCCCAGGTCGACACGCGAAGAAACAAAGGGGCCTCGCCGGCTCCGGGAGGTCCGACCCGCTTTTGCGCCCCCGCTTTTGCGCCCCCGCTTTTGCGCCCGGCGTGCCGCAATACCCCCACCGCTTTCAGTCTTCTCCCAGCAAGTCCTTGGCGGTCAGCTCGCACACCCATTCGCGCTCGCTCGCCGTCAATCCCGGAATCGCGTCGATCGCGCCCATCGGATCGTCCGGCCCCATGTCGAACGGATGGTCGGTGCCGATCACCACGTGGTCGGCGCCGACCTGGTCGATCAGGTAGCGTGCCGCCAGCGCGTCATGCGTGAGCGCGTCGAAATAAAAGCGTTTGATGAGTTCGCGCGGCGGGGTGACGTTGTTCACCTTGGGCTCGGGCCGCACGCGGTGGCCGTGGGCGAAGCGTCCGATCTGGTATGGCAGGAAGCCGCCGCCGTGCGCACATAAAATGCGCAGCTTCTGCAGCTCATCGAGCGCGCCGCTGAACATCAGATGCGCGATCATCAGCGTGGTGTCGAGCGGGAAGCCGACGAAGTTGCTCAAATAGTAGTCATTCATCCCGCCTTTGGCCAGGCACTGGTAGGGATGGGCGAAAACGAAGCAGCCGAGCTGTTCGATGGTCCTGAGCAGTTTGCGGAAGCGGGGATCGGCGAGCGGCACGCCTTCGACCGAGGTCGCGATCTCCACCGCCTTGAACTGGTATTCCTTCACCACGCGTTCGAGCTCGGTGATCGCCGCGTCCGGATCCTGCATCGGCAGCGTCGCCATGCCGCGCAAACGCTGCGGGTGCCTTGCCACCATCTGCGCGATGCCGTCGTTGTTGAGCCGCGCCGCTTCGAGCCCGGTGTCCGCCGGCAGATCATAAAAATACACCGGCGGACCGACCGAGATCCCTGCGACATCGATGCCTTTCCTGTCCATCCATTCGACCTTGGCGTCGGCATCGCAGAACTCGGGCAGCAGCTCGGTCATGCGGCCGTGGCTGTTGAAAAAGCGTTTTCCGTCCCGCACTTCGATGTGGGTGCCGAAGCGCTGGGGATCGCGTTCGATCGCCTCGACGATGGTCAGAGGAATGACGTGGTTGTGCAAATCGATGCTCATTTTCTTCCTTGGTCAGAAATCGCGAGCCGTGAGCAGCAAGTGGCAAGCCCTTCTCTCTTCTTTACGCTCACCGCTTACGGTTCACGGCCTGCTGGTCAATCCGCCTTGATACCGGCGGCCTGGATCACTTTCGCCCACTTGGCGGTTTCCGTCCGGATGGTCGCGGCAAATTCCTCGGCCGCGTTGCCCACCGGTTCGGCGCCTTCGTGGACCAGCACCGCTCTTGCTTCCGGCAGATGCACGATCCTTGCCACTTCGGCGTTGAGCCGGGCGATGACGGCTCGGGGCGTTTTCGCCGGCGCCAGCATGCCGTTCCACGGCCCGTGATCATAACCCGGCACTCCCGATTCCGCGATGGTCGGCACCTCCGGCGCCGCCGGCGATCGTTTGAGCGTCGTCACCGCCACCGCCCGCAATTTTCCCGCTCTCACATGCGGCAGCACCGAAGGAATGGTGGCGAAATTGAGCTGGACCTGCCCGCCGAGCAATGCAGTAACCGCAGGCCCGCCGCCCTTGTACGGCACGTGCACCATAGCGACGCCCGTCATGCTCTTGAACAGTTCGGCCGAAAGATGAGTGCCGGTGCCGGTGCCGCTCGACCCGTAATCGATCTGGCCGGGCTTCGCCCGGGCGAGCGCGATCAGGTCCTGCACCGTCTTCACCGCTACCGCGGGATGGACCACCAGCATGTTGGGAAAAGCGGAGAGTTGCGTGATCGGCGCGAGATCGCGGATCGGATCGAACGGTAGTTTCCTGTGCAAACTCGGATTGATGGTGATCGAAGAGGCGACCACCAGCAGCGTGTAGCCGTCGGGCGCCGCTTTCGCGACCAGATCGGTCCCGATGATGCTGCCCGCGCCCGGCCGGTTGTCGACCACCACCGGCTGGCCGAGCGCTTCGGCGAGCTTCTGCGCGACCAGCCGCGCCGTGAGATCGGTGGAGCCGCCCGCCGACTGTGGCACGACGATGCGGATCGGCTTGACCGGATATTGTGCCGCTTGTGCAGCGGCGGCCGCAAACCACAACGTCAGCAGCAATCCCGGCGCGGTACGCATGCCCATTTTCGCCCCCATTTATATGTGATTGATTTATATCATTATTTTAACATGAGCAGCGGCCGCAGCCGGCGCACGTCGGCGAGGCTTTCGATCCGCCACACGCTATCGATCAGTTTCCGCGCGCGGCGCGCGCCGAGCACCGGCGCCAGCAAATCGAGGCTCTTTGCTTCGACTTCGGCGCGCAGCATGGGATTGGCCGCGGTTCCGCGCACCGCCTTGGTGTGATGGCGCAGACACCGGCCGTCGCGCATTGCGATTTCGACGATCGCCTGCGTCGTCTTCGTACGCATGAACGCTGCGCTGCCGGCAAGCTCGATGCGGTTCTTGATTTTCAGCACCGCGGGGTCGCGCACGCGCGCTTCGTCGTGCGCCGAGGCGAACGTGATCTCGCCGTCGTTGAGCATCAGCGCCACCAGATGCTGGATGTTGATGCTCGCCATCTGGCGCTGGTTCACCGTGCGCGCGCCCTGTTCGTCGATGATCACTTTGACGCGCTCGACGTCAGCCGCTTTTACACTGTATTTCGCGATCAGATGAGACACCGCATCGAGTGGCGCCTGGATCGGGTAGCCCACCGCCCAGCGCTTGATCGAAGTATTCATGATTTCGAACTCGCGGCCGAGATTGCGCACCAGACGCTGCGGCGCGGCGTATTCGCCATAGGCATGGAAAAAACCGCGGTCGCCGGCGAACACATCCTCCACTCCCGTGAAATGCAGCGTCGCCATGATCGCGCCGGTGACGCCGTTGCGCGCCGGCATGCCGCCGAAATCGAAAGCTTTCTCGATGTGCTGGGTGTCGCGTGCCCAGCACGACAGCCCGGAAGCCTGCTGCGCGGTGTAGGACAGCAGATAGCGGACCTGGTCGGCATTCAACTCCGCGAGCGCGCCCGCCGCGGCCGCCGCGCCGAAAGTGCCGCCGAAACTGTGGGTCGAATGTCCCGCGCTGCGGAAACGTTCCACGCCCAGCGCGTGCGAGATGCGCGCGCACACGTCGTAGCCCAGCACCATGGCGCGCAGCAGCGCAGTGCCGCCCGCGCGGCCGCGCTCGGCCATCGCCAGCGCCGCCGGCACGATGCTGCATCCGGGGTGCACCAGCGACAGGTAGTAGGTGTCGTCGGTCTCGTCGGCGTGGCCGTGCATGCCGTTGGCGAGCGCCGCGTTGACTGCCGAGGTCACGATGCGGCTGCCGATGACGCAGGCTTCGGGCTTGCCGCCTTGCGCTGCGGCAAATTCGATCGCCTTGCGGCCCGGCAGCAGTTGCGAGCCCGACACCATGGCCGAGAGCGTGTCGAGCAGATGGTGCTTGGCGCGTTCGACGACGGCTGCGGGAAGCGCGCGGCGCGGTGCGGCCGCGATGTAGGTCGCGAGCGTGCGCATGAGAGGAGAAATGGTTTGTTGCGACCGTTTCACGTATCTCGTCTCCCGTCAGTCCTGCCTGATGTCGGCGTCCTTGACCACTTTCGCCCATTTTTCCGTTTCGGCGCGGATATAGGCCGCGAACTCCTCGGGCGAGCTGCCCACCGCATCGGCACCGTCGGCTTGCAGCCGCTGCTTGACTTCTGCACTTTGCAAGGCGCGCACGATCTGCGCATGCAGCTTGCCGACGATGTCGCGCGGCGTGCCGGCCGGTGCGAGCACGCCGTACCACTGTACCGCTTCATACCCTGCCACGCCGGCTTCGGCAATGGTCGGAATTTCCGGTGCACTGTTGGCGCGCCTCGTGCCGGTCACGCCCAGCGCGCGCAGCCGCCCGGCCTTGATGTGCGGTTGGGCGCTCAACATGTTGGGCATCATCACCGGCACATGGCCGGCGACGAGATCGACGACGCCGGGGCCGGAACCTTTATACGGGATGTGGACCATCTTGAGTCCGGTCATGGCGAGAAACAACGCCATCGACAGGTGCGGACTGGTGCCGAGACCGGCCGAGGCGTAATTGATCTGTCCCGGCCGCGCCTTGACGAAAACGATCAATTCCCTGACGTTCTTCGGCGGCAGTGAGGGATGGGTGACCAGCACATTGGACAGCGACACCGCCTGTGAGATCGGCGCGAAATCCCTGAGCGCATCGTACGGCACTTTCTTGTAGATCGCGGGATTGATCGCGAGCGTGCTGATGCCCATCAGCAGGGTGTAGCCGTCGGGCGCGGCGCGCGCCACGGCTTCGCCGCCGATCATGGTGCCCGCGCCGGGGCGGTTTTCGACGACGACCTGCTGGCCGAGATATTCGCCCAGTTTCGGCGCGATGATGCGCGCGGAAATGTCGGTTCCTCCCCCCGGGGAGGAGGGCACGATCAGGCGGATCGGCTTGGTTGGATAAGCCTGC
>JBKBXX010000160.1:0-4982 GCA_046313915.1 Burkholderiales bacterium
ATAGGGCGTCGAGGCCGGGGCCTGCTCCCGCTCCTGCCGCAAGCGGATTCCGTGTCGCAGCCCCGCCTCTCGGGCCAGGTCATTCGCTCCAAAAACCGGAAGAGATCGCCGTCAAGGTCGTCCCCGTCGAGAAGTCGTAGTACAATCCAGCCGGTTTTTGTCCGGTGCGGCGCGCGAGGAGCGCGCCGCGCCGTTTTCGACCCGGCAGCAAGAAAGGCCCTATCGTAACCATGAGACTCGCAACCTATGTCCTGAAATCCGACATGACCCAGCCACGCCTGGGTGTGTTGCTCGGCGACCGGATGCTCGATCTTCAAGCCTGCGAACGCATCGCGGGAGGCAAAACCAGGATCCCGCCCACGATGAAGCAGCTGCTGGCGCTGGGCAAACCCGGCCTGGATCGCGTGCGCGAGCTGCTCGATTACGCGCGGACCACCGCGCCGAAATTCGCACAAAGCACACTGAGCGACCTCGAGGCCCTCCGCTTCCTGCCACCCATCCCCGACGCCGGCAAGTTCCTGTGCGTGGGTAAAAACTACCGCACCCACCTCGAGGAACTGAAGAAAAACGACCTCATCAGGGAGATGCCGGGCGAGCCCACCGGTTTCATCAAGCTCAACTCCTGTCTCACCGGCCATGACACCGAAGTCGAGCGCCCTGCCACGGTTGCGCGGCTCGATTACGAGCCGGAACTGGTGTTTGTCATTGGCAAACGCGCTTTTGGCGCCAAGGGCAAGGACGCCTTCGATTACGTCGCCGGCATTACTCTTCTCAACGACCTTACTTGCCGTGACACGCAGAAACGCGAAGTAGCTTCGGGCTCGCGTTTCTGGACTTCCAAGAACGCACCCGGCTTCGGTCCGCTCGGCCCCTTCATCATCACCATGGACGAGGCCGGTGATCCTTATGACATCTGGGTCACCTGCAGCGTCAATGGCGAACAGCGCATGCGCGTCAACACCAGCGACCAGATCTGGAAACTGCCCGACATCATCGAGCATTTCTCACGCCTGCTGCCGCTCGAACCGGGCGACATGTTTTCCACCGGCGCGCCGGGCGGCGTCGCCGTCGGCAAGCCCAACGCCGAGGATCTCTACCTCAAGCCCGGCGATGTCATCGAATGTGCTTTCGAAAAACCGGCAATGGTGTTGAGAAACCGCATCGTCGCGCCTTCGGCCTGAGCAACGTTCACGCCGGCAACACAAGGCAGCTGCGAGCCGCCTTTTTCGCGGGATGGCTTATAATGATGGCGCCGCCCGCCCGCACCTGTGGGGGGGGGGCCGGCGCTTCCGGAGGCCAAAATGCAATCCAGTCCGACCGCTCCCGTTGCAGGCGATCAACCCCTGCTGCTGCGCAATGACGTCAACGGCGTTGCCACCCTCATTCTCAACCGGCCGCAGCAATACAATGCGCTGTCGTGGGCGCTGCTCGCCGAGCTGCAGACGGCGATCGATGCCATCGCGCACGACGAGTCGGTCAGGGTCGTGGTAATTGCCGGCACCGGCAAGGCGTTTTGCGCAGGCCACGATCTGAAGGAATTGCGCGCCCATCACAACCGCAAATTCATCAAGGAAACATTCCAGCGCTGCAGCCGGCTGATGCTGAGCCTGACACGCCTGCCGCAGCCGGTGATCGCGCGCGCCCACGGCATTGTCGCCGCGGCCGGCTGCCAGCTCGTGGCCCAGTGCGATCTTGCGGTGGCGGCAGACGATGCGCGCTTCGCGACTTCCGGCATCAACGTCGGCCTGTTCTGCGCCACACCGGCCGTGGCGCTCACGCGCAACATAGCGCGCAAGCGGGCGATGGAAATGCTGATGACCGGCGATTTCATCGACGCCCGGACCGCGCTGTCGTACGGTCTCGTCAATCGCGTGGTACCGCTGGCCGAGCTCGACGCCGAGATCAAGAAGTTCGCCCAATCCATCATCGCCAAGACACCGGTGGCAATCGCTGCCGGCAAGAAAATCTTCTACGAGCAAATCGAAGCGGGGCTCGAGCGAGCGTACGAGCTCGCCGCCGACACCATGGTCTGCAACATGCTGACCGACGACGCCGCCGAAGGCATAGACGCTTTCATGCAGAAACGCGCGCCGCGGTGGAGAGGCAGTTAAAATGCCACGGCGCAGCTTTCCGTTCGTATCCCCGCCGACGCCGCCCGCCGCGCGCATGCCCCCGTCTTGAGAAAAATGTCTGCGCAACCGCGCTCTTCCGAAAACACCTTCCCGGTCATCGTCAGCGTCAGCGCCGGCGCGCCTTTCGCGTGGCTCGCCGCAGGATGGCGCGATTTCCTGGCAGCGCCGGGTGCAAGCCTGTTCTACGGCATCGCCTTCGTCATCATGGGCTATCTGCTGAACACCTTTTTCGCTTCCCGTCCCCACATCGTGCTCGCGCTCGGCACCGGTTTCACGCTGATCGGTCCTTTTCTTGCTCTCGGGCTCTATGATCTGTCGCGTCGTCGCGAACGCGGCGAACAGCCGCAACTCGCGGCCAGCCTGACGGCGTGGAACAGCAATCCCGGCGCCATCGGTTTTTATGCCCTCATCCTGCTGTTGCTGTTCGCGGGCTGGGCGCGCGTTTCGGTCGTGCTGGTCGCGCTCTTCTACAGCGGCAGCATGCCGCACCTTGCCGCTTTCGCACAGCATCTGGTTCTTTCTCGGGAAAATCTGGAGTTCGTGACAATCTATTTCGGTGTCGGCGCGGCCTTCGCCCTGCTGGTGTTCGCAGTGAGCGTGATCTCGCTTCCGCTGATGATGGACCGCGGCACCGACACCATCACCGCCATGATCGCCAGTTTCCTCGCGCTGGCGCGCAATTTTCCCGCGATGCTGGTCTGGGCTTTGCTGATCGTCGTGCTGACCTTTGCCGGACTCGCAACGCTTTATCTGGGGCTCGCAATCGCGGCCCCCGTCATCGGCCACGCCACCTGGCACGCCTATCGTGCATCGGTGGCACCGCCATCCTCTTCCCCACGCTGAAAAAAAACATTCCCGAGGATACCGATTTCATCTGTCGATGTGCAGGGTCACGCGCAATGCCAGAACGATCCGCGCATAAATTTCATATTACGAAAACAAATAATTAAGGATGAAAAATTTCCGGGGTTGTGTTAATATCTGGCATTAATATTACTTATGTAATGTTAAGCCAAAACCGGGACGCAAAACCTCCCCCGCTCGTCAGATATTCATTATGTCATTGATTTGGAACTAATAATGAGGAAAAATTTACAATGCGTACCTATAAGATTCTGATTCTGGGAGCCTCTTACGGCTCACTGTTGGCGACCAAGCTGTTGCTCGCGGGACATACTGTCAAAATGGTCTGCCTGCCGGCCGAAGCCGAGCTGTTCAACACAGAAGGCGCCATCGTGCGCATGCCGGTCAAAGGCCGCGAAGGACTGGTCGAAGTCAGATCCACCAAGCTGCCGGGCAAGCTTTCCGCCGGCGGTCCCGCCGACGCCAATCCCGCCGACTACGACCTCATCGTGCTGGCGATGCAGGAGCCGCAATATCGTTCGCCCGGTGTGCGCGAACTGCTGGACGCCGTAGCCAAGTCGCGCGTGCCGTGCATGTCGATCATGAACATGCCGCCGCTGCCTTATCTCAAACGCATTCCGGGCATCGACACCGAGGGTCTGCGCAAATGCTATACCGACGCCTCGGTGTGGGACAGCTTCGATCCCAAGACGATCACGCTGTGCAGTCCCGATCCGCAGGCTTTCCGTCCGCCGGAAGAAAAAGTCAACGTGTTGCAAGTGCGCCTGCCGACCAATTTCAAGTCGGCGCGTTTCGATTCCGACAAGGACACTGCCATCCTGCGTCAGCTCGAAGCCGACATCGAAGCCGCGCGTTTCGATCCCGGCGACGGCAAGAAAATCGAGCTGCCGGTCAAGCTCAAGGTGCACGACTCGGTATTCGTGCCGCTCGCCAAATGGGCGATGCTGGTCGCCGGCAACTACCGCTGCGTGCGGAAGGACACCATGGTTTCGATCAAGGAAGCCGTACATTCCGACATCGAAACCTCGCGCGCCGTCTACAACTGGGTAGTGAAACTGTGCGTGTCACTGGGCGCCGACGAAAAAGACCTGGTGCCGTTCGACAAATACGCCAATGCCGCGTTGTCGCTCGCCAGCCCTTCCTCCGCGGCGCGGGCGCTGGCAAACGGCGCGCCCTACATCGAGCGTGTCGACCTACTGGTGCAGACCATCGCCGCTCAGCAAGGCATGCGGCTGCCGGCGCTTGACGAAACCGTCGCGCTGGTCAACGGCTGGCTGGAGAAAAACCGCAAGAAAGCAGCCTGATCGCAGCGACGACGCTGAAAAGGCCCGGGAGAAACCCCGGGCCTTTTTGTTTGCGCTCGTCGTGCAAGCCGAAGCGCCCGGAACTGCGAGCCGTGGGCCCCACCGGCCTCCGACCACGGCAGCAGCGCTGGCCACTCAGACCCGGTTTGCGCTTTCGCCAGCAGTGACGCCGCCGGCGATCATGTGCGCGAGACGCAAAGGCTCGGGCATGGCACTGTGCACTGCCAGACGCCTCAGCAGTGACTCGGCTGCGGCGCGGTCGATGCCGGCGCGCTGCACGTAGAGGCCGGCGAGCGTTTCCATCGGCCCCGCGTTTTCGATCAGGCGCCATTTGCGCGCGCCGCCGCGCACGTGGCCGAGCAGCGCGCGGCGGATCGCCGCGAGATCAGGACGGCGGCGCGTCACCACGATGACAGGAAGCCCGAGCGCGCAGTGCAGTGCGCCGAGGTCGACGACATTGAAACCGGCGAAAGCGATGCCTTGCAGCAACACGGCGTGCAGTTGCGGATAAAAGCGCGAACGGCGCACGGTCTCCGCGATGACCCGCGTCGCATTGGCGCCATCGCGCCGCACCTTGCTGCTCAATACGCCATCGGGGCGGATTCCCGCATACACCACGCCGACGATCATCACGTCGCCACGATGACTGCGCGCGAACGGCGCATCGTCGAAGCCGATGACA
>JBKBXX010000161.1:0-4921 GCA_046313915.1 Burkholderiales bacterium
CTATCCCTTTGCGGCCAACGGCGTGATGTTCGAGAACAATCCCTTCTCCATCACCTACCAGCAGGCGCTTGCCGACTACATCGCCACGTCCAAGGCGCTGGGCGGCCTCAAGCGTGACAACGCCGCCGACGGCAGCGCGATCACCGCCAATCTGTACGGCATTGAAACTCCCTACGACATGGGCGGCCGTCTGGTCGATCTTGCCATCGCCACGAGCACACCGGGCGTCATGCGCACCGGCACTGCCGGCCGCGACACACTCGTCGGCACCGACGGCGACGACACGATCAAGGGCGGGCTCGGCGCCGACACGCTCACCGGCGGCAAGGGCAACGATGTCTTCGTCTATGCCTCGATGCGTGACGCTGGCGATGTCGTCACCGATTTCACCCCGTATGCCGACCGCATCGATCTGCGCGCGCTGCTGGCGAGCCTGGGTTGCGAGGCCACGATGGGCTGCGACGCCGTGCGCGACGGCTGGGTGCGTGTGATCGACGTAACCGGCGGCATCCGTCTGGAAATCGACGCCGACGGAGCGGCCGGCCCGGCCGTCTTCCGCCCGCTTGCCACCCTGAAGGGGCTCACCGCTAAGCAGTTCGCCCCGGCACGCGACTTGATGCAGTAAACCCGGACGGGGCCGCGTTTACGCGCTGCCCCGCATGAATTCTTGTCTCACTCGATAAAGGAAACGCCATGAAAACCGCATCTCTCCTCGGCCTCCTGGGCCTCGCCTTCGCCTCCCAGGCACACGCCGTCCAGAGCATCGACCTCACCGCCGGCATGGCGGGCGGCGACGCCCTCGCCGCCAGCGCCACCAGCCTCTTCATGACTACCGCCTTCGACGCCAACGACGACGGCGGCATCGATTTCAATTTCAGCGGTGTTGCGCCGCTGCCGACCGGCGGCGCCGCCGGCTCGATGGAAGCTTTCGCCGGCCATCCCGCAGGCGAATACGACATCGGCCGTTTCGACGGCTCGACCAGCACAGCGACCGAAGGCTCGGTGTACAAACTCGACAACATCGCCCTCAACGCCGGCGATATCCTCAGCTTCGAATGGACCTTCTACACCAATGAACCGGTCTCCGGCGCAATGAAGGACGCCGCCTACTTCAGCCTGCTCAACCACACCACCGCGCTCATCGCCACCGCCGACGGCGTGAACGGCGACGCCGGCCTGTCCGGCTTCCGCGCCGCCACCTCGGGCGTATTCAGCCAGACTGTCTCTGCCTCCGGCGTCTACAGCCTGGTGTTCGCCGTCGTCGACACCGACGACGTCACCAACAGCTCCGCGCTCGGCGTCAACAACCTGGCCATCACCCCTGTGCCGGAACCGCGTGACTGGATGCTCATGCTCGCCGGCATCGGTCTGGTCGGCCTGATGGTTGGCCGCAACAAGCGCCGGCTGGTGTAACACCTACTCAGCTGCGGCACGCGGAGTAGGGCGGGAATACCTTCCCGCCGCTTGCAATCCGCGCATCGCGAGCACTTTAGTCAATCAAGTTTTGGGAGAAACTTCATGAAACACCTCGCACTCGCAGTCTCGCTCGCCGCCGCCTTTGCTGCCAGCAACGCCCAGGCCATCGTCGTCACCCAGTGGAACTTCAATTCGCCCACGCCTGACAGCAACACTGGCACCGGCACCCTGCTGCCCGCCATCGGCATGGGCACCGCCAGCCTTGTCGGCGGCGTCACCGCCACCTTCGCCTCGGGCGACGCCAGCGGCGGTTCGTCCGACCCGGCTACCGGCGACGACTCGGGCTGGAACACCAGCACTTACGCTGCACAGGGCACTGGCGACAAAACCCGCGGCGTGCAATTCAACGTCAGCACCGTGGGCTTCAACAACGTCGTGATCAATTACGACCTGCGCCACAGCAACACCAGCTCGCGTTACGAGCAGTTCCAGTACAGCACGGACGGCGTCAACTTTGTTGATTTCGCGCAGTTCGACGGCAACGCGGGCGACACCTGGTTCAATGGCCGCAGCGTCGATCTGTCCGGCGTCGCCAGCGTCAACAACAACGCCAACTTTGCCTTCCGCGTAGTGTCCACCTTCGCGCCCTCGACCACCGGTTACGTAGCGTCGAATCCGTCCAGCAGCTACAGCACCAGCGGCACCTGGCGCTTCGACATGGTGACGGTGAACGCCGCGCCCGTGCCCGAAGCCGAAACCTGGGCCATGGTGCTCGCCGGCCTGAGCCTGGTCGGGTTCATGGCGGCGCGTCGCCGCAAGGCCTGATCCATCGTTTCCCTGTAACACACCAGGCAGTAAAAACGGGCGTCTTCCCGTTCTCCGACCTGCGGCTCCTCGGGAGCCGCTTTTTTTTTGCACAAGTCCGCCCCCCTCGCGGAGACGATATCGTGCCGGCATTGCAGCTTTGCTGCACCGGCTGGCGCAGGGCGCGCACGTTTGTAAAAACCCGAGAGTAGACTATCCGCCATTCGAGTCTCGCGCTTGTCCAGCCCCCGGAACTTCAGGAACCCACACCATGTCCCGTCGAATTCTGCTGTCCACCTTGTTGTGCCTTGCCACCCCGGCCCACGCGCTGGTCGGCGGCGCGCTTGACGCCAACCTGGCATCCTCGCCGTTTGCCGGAGCTGGCGCGGTCATCGTCAACGGCGGCACGTTCTCCGGCGTGCTGCTCGACCCCTGGCATGTGCTCACCGCCGCCCATGTGGTGGCCGGCCGGCCGGCGGCTGCGATCCAGTTCCGGCTCAATGCCGGCGCGGCCGAAACCCTGTCCGCTGCCGCTGTGACCGTGCATCCGGGCTATGCCGGCACCACGCCCGGCAGCGACGGCGTGTGGCATGACGACCTCGCGATCGTGCGGCTGGCGGCACCCGCAACCTCGGCCAGCGGCTACCCGCTGTATACCGGTCCGGCGGCCGGGCAGACCATCGCGCTCGCGGGTTACGGCGGCACCGGAGACGGCAGCGCGGGCGTGACGGCGGCCGCCAGTCCCGGCCTCAAGCGCAGCGGCCAGAATCGCGTCGATCTGGTTTTGCCGGACGACGACGGCAGCGGCGCTGACGAAGTCTTCATCTTCGATTTCGACGGCCCCACGGCAGCCAGCAATGTGTTTGGCGCTGCCGCGCCCGCCAATCTCACGCTGGGGGCAAACCTGGAAGCACAGTTTGCCGGCGGCGATTCCGGCAGCCCGGTATTCATCAACGACAACGGCATATGGAAGATTTTCGGCGTGGCCAATTTCAATGGCAGCACCACCGGCCTGCCGGGCAGCAACGTGCTGTTCGGTTCGGTCGGCGGCGGCAGCCTGGTTGCGCCTTACGCCGGCTGGATCGCGCAGACCGTGACGACGCCGGTGCCCGAAGCCGACACCTGGGCCATGCTGCTGGCCGGGCTGGGCGTTGTGAGCCGGGCCGCTGCGCGACGCCGCCGGATTTGATGGCCACGGCCGAGTATTGCTGCCCTCGATGGCACGGCGGCGTAGGGCGGCAACACCTTGCCCCCGCAACGTCTACCCCGCATGGCCTGCTCGTGCCATGACGCAAGCCTGCCGGCAACACGCGGGCGTAACATCGCTTGCGCACTATCCGGATACTCGACAACGACAGGGAGTGTCCCCATGCGCGTGATTCCGATTGCAAGCCTGTTTGCCCTGAGCCTTTCTCTGCCGGCCCACGCGGCGCTGCCCAACGGCGTCGCCGCCGGCGACGTGTCGCAGTCCAGCGCCTGGTTGTGGACACGCAGCGACACGGTGGGCCTGGTGAAATTCGAGGTGGCGAGCGATGCCTCCTTCAGCAGCATCGTCGGCAGCTTCAACGCCGCCGCCGTCGACGCCATGCAGCCGGTCAAGGGCATCGTCACCGGGCTTGTCCCCGGCCAGCAGTACTACTACCGCGCCACCGACGCCACGCTGACCACGGCGAGCGGCAGCTTCCGCACCGCCGCCGCGCCAGGCACGCACGCCGGCCTGCGCTTCGGCGTCACCGGCGACTGGCGCGGCGAGCTCGCGCCTTACCCGGCGATTGCCAACGTCGCCGCGCGCAATCTCGATTTCCTCGTCAAGCACGGTGACACCATCTACGCCGAGCGCTATTCCGGCCCGGCCCAGCCCACCGCCAGCACCCTGGCCGAATACCGCGCCCGCCACGACGAGGTGCTTTCCAGCCACCACGGTGTGAACAGCTGGGCGACCGCGCGCGCCAGCACACCCATCTTCGCCAGCATCGACGACCACGAAGTCGTCAACGACTTTGCCGGCGGCGTGCCGCAAGCCGGCGGCGGCTTTTACAACGACACCGCGCGCTATCAGGATGGCCTGCAGGCTTTCCGCGAATACATGCCCATCGCCGACCGTTTCTACAGCGGCACCGGCGATGCGCGCTTCGACGGCAAGCCAGAGCTCTACCGCGCCCAGCAGTTTGGCTCGGATGCGTTGATGATTCTGACCGACGCGCGTTCCTTCCGCGACGCCGGACTCGCGCCGTGGAACGGCACGCCTGCCGATGCCGCGCGTTTTCTTGGCGAATCGGCTACGCTCGACCGCACCATGCTTGGCCGCCCCCAGCTCGACCGGGTGAAAGCCGATCTCAAACAGGCACAGCAGGACGGCGTCATCTGGAAATTCCTCCATATCGCCGAACCCAGCATGAACCTGGGACTGGCCGCCGCCAGCGACCGCTTTGAGGGTTACGCGCGCGAACGCACCGAACTCCTGTCTTTCATCAAGAACGAAGGCATCCAGAACGTGGTGTTCGTCACCGCCGACATCCACGGCACGCTGGTCAACAATCTCACCTACAGTCCCGACGGGGTGAACCAGATCGAAACCGGCGCGTGGGAAATCAGCGCCGGGCCGGTCGCGTTCGAACAGCCCTTCGGCCCCACCGTCGTCGAACTCGCCGCCGGCCTCGGCCTGCTCACGCCTGCGCAGGTGGCGTTCTACAACGGTCTG
>JBKBXX010000162.1:0-4881 GCA_046313915.1 Burkholderiales bacterium
CGCGCCGCGGCAATCACGAGATCATGATGCGTGGCACTTTCGCCAACGTGCGCATCAAGAACCTGATGGTTCCCGGCACCGAAGGCGGCATCACCATCCACCAGCCTTCGGGCGAACAGGTCTCGATTTACGAGGCGGCGATGCGCTACAAAAAGGAAGGCGTGCCGTTGGTGGTGTTCGGCGGCGACGAATACGGCCAGGGTTCATCGCGCGACTGGGCGGCCAAAGGTCCGCAACTGCTGGGGGTCAGGGCGGTGATCGTGCGCAATTTCGAGCGCATCCACCGCGCCAACCTGGTGTTCATGGGCGTGCTGCCATTGCAGTTCAAAGATGGCGCGAGCGTGCAATCGCTCGGCATCGACGGCTCCGAGATTATCGACATCACCGGCATCGAGCAGGGCATCACGCCGATGCAGGACATGACGATGACCATCACCCGCAGCAACGGCCGGGTCGACGAGGTGCCGCTGCGGCTGAGGATAGACACGCCGATCGAAGTCGATTATTACCGGCACGGCGGCATATTGCCGTACGTGTTGCGCGAACTACTCGCGGCAGCGTAAAACCGCACGGCAATTGACCGCAGCAGCCTCCGGGCGCAGGCCGGCGCGCCCGGGCGGCGGGCCTGCGCCCGGACGAAGCGGCGGTGCCGCCCGCCGGCGATGCTCGTCAGACGTGCTTTTTGAGGCTGGTGATGGCCGTGGCGACATTCGAAGACGCCACACCGTATTCCGTAGCGGGAGCGAGCATTTTCTCCGCGACGTCGTACTTGCCGGCGTTGATGGCTTCGGCGACTTTCCCCGCCGCCTTGTGAAATTCCGCGTGCCTGGCAACCAGCGTCCGGTATTCGGCTTTCGCGCCATGCGCCATCTTGCCTTCTCCGTGCAGCCATTTGCCGAGATCGCAGCGGTTATCGACGCTTATGGCGGGGGCATCCAGTTTTTCCTTCTTGCCGATGGCCGAGCGGAATTTCACTTTCCATTCCGCGTGTTTGGCGATTGCTTCATCGAGATTCATTTTCACCATATTCCGAATGCGGCATCCGGCCGACAACGCCCGTTGCCCGGAGACCCCGGATGCCTCGATGAAGATTACGGCAGCACGCCGCAAAATCTTGAGCGCGTCACGACGCCATGCCATCCGCTATAATGCGACGTTTTACAAGAGACAAACCTCGTGCCCGCCATCTCGCCACCAACCAAAACCGGCGCCGAGTTTCTCGAGCGCATCGCCAAAGCGGTCGGTCCGCAAGGGCTGATCACCGACCCGCGCGACATGGAGCCCTATGTCGTCGACTGGCGCGGCATGGTTCGCGGCACAGCCGCCGCCGTGGTCCGACCCGCCGCCACCAGCGAAGTCGCTGCAGTTGTCGGCCTCTGCGCCGAAATGCGGGTTCCGGTAGTGCCGCAGGGCGGCAATACCGGCATGTGCGGCGCCTCGGTGCCGCATGCAGGCGGCGGCGAAATCGTGCTGTCGCTCGCGCGCATGAACCGCATCCTCGAAGTCGATGTGCTCAACGATACCGTCACGGCGCAAGCCGGCTGTGTACTCGCCGCCATCCAGCGGGCAGCAGCCGAAGCCGACCGGTTGTTCCCGCTTTCCCTCGGCGCCGAAGGCAGCTGTCAGATCGGCGGCAATATTTCGACCAACGCCGGCGGCGTCAATGTCCTGCGCTACGGCAACACGCGCGATCTCGTGCTCGGCCTGGAAGTCGTGCTTCCCGACGGCCGGGTGTGGAACGGTCTGCGCGGACTGCGCAAGGACAACACCGGTTACGACCTCAAGCAGCTGTTCATCGGCGCCGAAGGCACACTCGGCATCATCACCGCAGCCGTGCTCAAGCTGTTTCCGCGGCCCCGCGCGTCGGCCACCGCATGGGCCGCGGTCCCCGATCCCGCCGCCGCGCTCGAGCTGCTGTCGCTGCTGCGCCAGCAGTGCGGCGACCGCATTTGCGCTTTCGAGCTGATCTCGCGCAATTGCCTGGAGCTGGTATTGCGCCACATCCCCGGCACGCGCGATCCGCTCGACGCCGCGCACGACTGGTATGTGCTGGCCGACCTCGGTGACTCGCGCGAGGGCAAACTGCTGCACGACGAACTGGAACAGGCGCTCGCCGCGGCTCTGGAACGCGGGCTGGTCACCGACGCCGTCATCGCCGACAGCCAGGCACGGGCGCAGGCGCTGTGGCGTTTGCGCGAGTCCATCCCCGAAGCGGCGCGCGTCGAACCCGGCATGCTCTATCGCCACGACATCGCCGTCGCGGTAAGCCGGGTTCCCGCCTTCATCGAAGAGGCGCGGGTCGCGCTCGAACGGCGTTTTTCCGGCGTGGACATCCTCTGCTTCGGCCACCTGGGCGACGGCAACCTGCACTACAATGCTTTCGTTGCCAGCCGCAGCCGCAGCGATGCGGCTGCGCGTGACGCCCACGATGTCACCGAAGTGGTCTATGACGTGGTGCAGCGCTATCACGGCAGCTTCAGCGCCGAGCACGGTATCGGTCTTTACAAAGTGGCCGAGCTCAAGCGCTACAAAAGCGCGGTCGAGCTCGATCTGATGCGCACCCTCAAGCACGCGCTCGATCCCCATCACCTCATGAATCCGGGGAAAATACTATAAAAATCATCATGTTACACCCAAGCAACCGTTTCGAGGCAAAGCCGGGTAGAGGAACTTTAACCTGCCTCGCCTCACTAATGACAAATTGGGGACATGCATGACGGACAGGGTCGGAAAAAGCGATGCCGAGTGGAAAAAACTCCTGACGCCGGAGCAATTCCGCGTCACGCGCAACAAAGGCACCGAGCAGGCGTTCGCCGGCGAATACTGGGACCACCACGAAACCGGCATCTACTGTTGCGTGTGCTGTGGCGCCGAACTGTTCCGCTCCAGTGAAAAATTCGATTCTGGCAGCGGCTGGCCCAGCTTCTGGCAGCCTGCAGGCGGGGACAACATCAAAACCGAGGACGACTACAGCCATCTGATGCACCGCATCGAAGTCAAGTGCAGCCGCTGCGATGCCCATCTCGGACACGTTTTCGATGATGGCCCGCCGCCCACCGGCCTCAGATACTGCATCAATTCGGCCTCCCTGAAGTTCGAAAAGACATGACCCCCAGCGCTTCCCGGCACGCATTCGAGGCCGCCGCACGCAGCGTGGCCGAAGCATTTTCCCGTGCCGGACCGTTTCCCGGCCAGGAAGTCACGCCGCCGCTGCTGATCGCGGCCATCACGCAATGTCTGGACATCGTCGCGGGCGACGACGGATCAGCAGGCGTGCTGCCGGCGGAGGATATCGGCGAAATCGGCACCCACGCCCTCGAATGCGTTTCCGATCTCGCGTTGTGGGCTTATCAGCTGGGACTGGAAGCGGAACGCGCCGAAATCGAAAATCTCGCGCTCGATTTCGGCTTGTGGATTGCCCGCAACGGCGGCGTCATCGCGGTGATCGAGCCCGTCGTCAATGCGCTCGCCCGGCGCGCCAATTCGAGCGCTTCTGCCGCAGCCCTGACGGAACTGGCGGGCATCGCCCGCGAACTGGTCGACCATGCCGATCCCGCGTCCGCCGCTTCCGGCGAACCCTGGCACATTCTCAATTTCAACCTGGCCATCATCGCCACGCGCACCCAGAAACCGGAGCTGATGCACGCCGCCTACGACCTGCTGGAACGCAACCTGCCCCGCGAATGCGCCGCATTCTACGAAGAAGGACTGCGCCAGGCCGGAAAAGAAGTCTACGGCCCGCAGGTGCGGGAAATCATGCGGGAGCGTTTCACCAAATGGACGACGCGGCACTAAAGCGCCATAATAGCGGCCCATGAAATTCCTTTTCGACCTTTTCCCCGTCATCCTGTTTTTCATCGCCTTCAAGGTCTACGGCATCTATGTCGCGACCGGTGTGGCGATCGCCGGGACCTTTCTCCAGATCGGCTGGGTATGGCTGCGCCATCGCAAGGTCGACAGGATGCTGTGGGTGAGCCTCGGCATAATCGTGGTTTTCGGCGGCGCCACGCTGCTGCTGCACAACGAAACTTTCATCAAATGGAAGCCCACCGTGCTCTACTGGGTTTTTGCCGGCGTGCTGGCGGCAGCGGCACTGTTGTTCCGGAAGAACCTGGTCCGCAGCATGATGGAAAAGCAGGTGAGCCTGCCCGATCCGGTATGGGGCAGACTGCTCGCGAGCTGGATCGTGTTCTTCGCCGCGATGGGCGTACTCAATCTCTATGTCGCTTATAACTTCTCGACCGACGCCTGGGTCAATTTCAAGCTGTTCGGCGGCATCGGACTGATGCTCGCCTTCGTTGTGCTGCAGGCGCTGATCATGGCGAAGCACGTCCAGGAACAGGGAAAAGGCCCGGAGTAATGTCTGCCGGCGGCATCCTTTCCCTCGCAAAGCGGCCGGCATGACCAACGTGCCGCAACTGATGCAGCAGAGACTCGCTGCGCTCGCTCCGGAATCGCTGGAAATCCTCGACGAATCACACCGCCATATCGGGCACGAAGGCGCAAAAGGCGGCGGCGGACACTACCGGCTCGTCATCGTTTCCCCGCAATTCGCCGGCAAACCGGTCCAGGTGCGGCACCGCATGATCTACGCCGCGCTGGGCGCCCTGATGCACAAGGAAATCCACGCGCTCGCCATCAAGGCCTACGCTCCCGACGAAATCTGATCATTCCCCACGCAAAGGAAGTCATATGAAATCACCGAAATTCCCGCAACTGCTGCTTGCCGCCGTGGCCTGCATTTTCACCGCGGGCATCGCCCAGGCGGCCGATGGCATCAAGGTCAACGGCATCGCCATCCCGCAATCGCGCCTTGACTATGTATTCAAGAACACCGGCCAGCCCGACACCCCCGAAGTGCGCAACCGCATCAAGGACGAA
>JBKBXX010000163.1:0-4846 GCA_046313915.1 Burkholderiales bacterium
GGTCTCCGCGATGACCCGCGTCGCATTGGCGCCGTCGCGCCGCACCTTGCTGCTCAATACGCCATCGGGGCGGATTCCCGCATACACCACGCCGACGATCATCACGTCGCCACGATGACTGCGCGCGAACGGCGCATCGTCGAAGCCGATGACATGACTCAGACGCGAATTCACGGTCTGGCGACGATGAGCGGCACGTACATCTCGGCAGCGCTTGCGCCGCCGTGCACGCCGATCATCTCGTGACGCTTCTCGCCGGACAGCAGGTCGCGGATGGTGCAGTCGCCTTTCATCAGCAAAGTGTAATCGCCGACCCGCTCGCTGAGCCGTGGATGGGGCGCGCCGGGACCGAACAGTCCGGCCGCGACGAGATCGGCGCTGCGCGCAAGCCACGCGGCATCGGCAAGCTCGTTCTCGACGTAGGCTTCGAAATCCGCGCGTCTGTCGGGCCGGACGTAGCAATACGCCGCTCGCCGCTCGCCGCACAACGGACGCGCAAGCGTCGCAGCAAGCCGCGGATGGTTTTCCAGATCGATGCGGTGCTCGGGCGGCGCATCGATAAAACCGTGATCGGCGGTAACGAGCACCATCGTGTCGCTGCCGGAAAGCCCTTTCAGAAAATCCGCAAAGGCCTCATCCAGTGCCGCGAACTCGTTCGCGCACCGTGAACTGGTGATGCCATGCTCGTGCGCGAGGGTGTCGAACACCGGGTAATAGGCATAGACGAACTTGCGGGCCGGCGCCGCGCGCACGCAAGCCGCAATCGCGGGAAAGAAATCCGCGAGTCCGTCATAGGCGCGGCGCTCGGCGCCGGCAGTGTGGCGGACATTGAAAGGAGTGTGGACGATCCAGCGCGGCGCAACCACGCAGGCGGGAACCGCCAGTTGCTGGAACAGGGTCGCATACGGAAACAGCGCCTCGGCACGCTCGCCGAATTCGGCAAGCGGACGCCCGTCGCCCCGCGTCTTTTGCATCAGTACGGCGATCACGGCATCGAACTCGCTGAAGTACATGTGCCAGCCGGTGAGACCATGCTGCTGCGGGGCAAGCCCGGTCATCATGGTGGTGATCGCGGTGGCGGTGGTGGACGGGAACACCGACGTCAGCCTGCCGCGCATGTGGGCGTGCAGCGCCCCGCCTGCGCCGCGGGAAGCGACATAATCGTAACCGAGGCCATCGATCACGACCAGCACGAGATTCGCGCTATCCGCGAGCGCGGCCACATCGAGCACCCGCGCCGGCGCATAGGGCAGAATGCCGCCGCAAGCGCCAGCGATGGAAGCCATCAGATTGACGATGCTGCCGCCGGCATAATCGGGCAAAACCCTGCCGGCGCTCTCCAGAAACGGGCTGTCCATGGACCTATTTTAAGGCAAAACCGCGCAGCGGCCTCCGCGCGACGTGTAAACATCCCGATTTTGAGTCATCATCGGCACCTGACATCTTGCAGTCATGCCTGCCCGAGAGCGATGACCCCGAAAAAAGATGCTCACGCCACTGCGCGGCAAGCGCCGCCACGCCGCTTTTCCGCCGGCGTCGTCGTCGTGCGCCGCTTCCCTGAAGGATGGCGCTGCCTGGTTCTGCGCAGCTGGCGCAACTGGGATTTTCCCAAAGGCGCGCCGGAGCCGGGCGAAACCCCGCTCGAAGCGGCGCGGCGCGAAGTGGCCGAAGAAAGCGCGCTCGCCGACCTCGAGTTCCGCTGGGGTGAAATCCATTGCGAGACCGCGCCTTACAGCGGCGGCAAAGTCGCGCGCTACTACCTCGCGCTGTCGCCGGCGGGCAAGGTCGAGCTGCCGGTCAGCCCCGAACTCGGGCATCCGGAACACCACGAGTTCCGCTGGGTGAGTTTCGCCGCGGCGGAAAAACTGCTGCCGCCGCGGTTGCAGCCGGTGTGCCACTGGGCGCGTAATATAGTCGAGGCAGCCGGGAAAAACGGCGCCTCGCGAGCCGGACAAGATTCGTGACAGGGGGAGGACTCATGAAGCCAGCAGGAATCATGGCGCTGCCGTTGGTGATCGCCGCGCTCTCGACACCGTCGGTGCTCGCGGCGCGGTATCCCGAAAAACCCATCCGCCTCGTGGTGCCGTTTCCGCCGGGAGGCAGCGTCGACGTGAACGCACGGCTGCTGGCGCCGAAAGTGGCACAGTCGCTCGGCCAGCAGATCGTGATCGACAATCGCGCGGGCGCCTCCGGCATCATCGGCACCGCTGTCGTGGCGCGCGCCGACGCCGACGGTTACACGCTGCTGATCAACACCACGCCGCTGGTGACCAACACCCTGATGTACGGCAAGGTGCCGTACAACGTGCTCACCGACTTCGCGCCGGTCTCGCTGCTGACTTCGACGCCTTCATTCCTCGGCGTGCATCCGTCGGTCCCGGCGCACTCGGTGCGTGAACTGCTGCAGCTTGCAAAATCGCGTCCCGGCGCACTCAATTACGGCTCCGCGGGCGTCGGCACCAATCCGCACATCGCCGGCGAGCTGTTCAACCACCTCGCCGGAACCGATATCCTCGCCGTCCAGTTCAAAGGCGGCGGTCCCGCGCTGGTCGCGGCCTTGAGCGGCGAAGTCAGCGTCTCGTTTTCGGCCGTGGCCGGCGCGGTGGGCCACGTGCAGTCGGGACGGCTGCGGGCGCTGGGGGTGACGAGCCTCAAGCCCGTGACGGCACTGCCGGGCGTGCCGCCGATCGCCGAAGCCGGCCTGCCGGGATACGAGTTCAGCGCGTGGTTCGCGCTCGCCGCGCCCAGGGGCACACCGCCAGAAATCATCGCAACGATCAACGATCACTTCAAAAAAGCGATGGGTTCGCCGGATCTGGTCCAACGATTCGGGCAGGAAGGGCTGGAAGTCATCGGCAGCGGGCCGGCCGAACTCGCGGCACTGCTCGATTCCGAATTGAAGAAATGGGCGCGCGTCATCAGAGAAAGAGGCATGCGCGCCGAGTAGGGATCCGCTAACCGAACAGTTCCGGCGCAGCCGTGGCAGCTGCCGCCCCCTGCGCGCCGACGAGGTTCAAACTCAGCGTGCCCACGCGCACGCCGAGCAGGCGGATGCGGCGGTCGAGCGGCACGCGCCTCAGGCACTCGCGCGCGGCGCGGCGAATCGCCGCCGCATCCTGCGTCGGTACCTGCAGCGTGCGGTCACGGGTGACGGTCTTGAAGTTGTCGTAGCGCAGCTTCACACCGATGGTCCTGCCGGCATAGCCTTCGCGCTGCAGGTCGCCGGCGACCCGCACGCACAGCTCGGTGAAAATCCGCGCGAGCTGCTCGCGGTCGCGCACCGGATGCAGATCGCGCTCGAAAGTGGTTTCGCGGCTCATCGATTTCGGCTCGCTGTGCGTCACCACCGGCCGCTCGTCGCGCCCGTGCGCGGCCTCGTGCAGCCATGCGCCGTAGCTCGCGCCAAAGCGGGCGATCAGCAACGCCGGATCGGCCCGCGCGAGCTCGCCGATGGTGTGGATTCCCAAGGCTTCCAGCCGGGCAGCGGACTTTGGACCTATGCCATTGATTTTATTAACATTTAATGGCCACACCCGAACCGGGATGTCGGTCTCGCGCAGCACCGCGATGCCACCGGGCTTGTCCATCTCGGAGGCGATCTTCGACAGCAGCTTGTTGGGAGAAATGCCGACCGAGCACGACAGCGCGGTCGCCTCGCGCACCGCGCGCTGGATGTCGAGCGCGATCGCCCGCGCGCGCGCCCACGGGTCGGGCGCGCCTTCGGCTGCGCTCGCTTCCACCGCTGCCGTGAGATCGATATAGATCTCGTCGATACCGCGGTCCTCGATTTCGGGCGCGATGGCACGCACCGCGTCCTTGAACAGCTGCGAATAGCGCTGGTATTGCCGAAAATCCGCCGGCAGCAGCAGCGCATCCGGTGCGAGCTTCGCCGCCTTCATCAACCCCATGCCCGAATGCACGCCCAGCGCGCGCGCCTCGTAGGTGGCGGTGGTGATCACGCCGCGCCCGGAATAATCGCGCAGCCGCGGTAGGGCGCCGCCGTCCGCCGGATCATCGTCCGCCATCCGCCGTCGCCCGCCCACCACCACCGGTTGGCCGCGCAGATGCGGATAACGCAGCAATTCGACCGAGGCGTAGAACGCATCCATGTCGAGATGGGCGATATAACGGGAAGCCATGCGGCGCTGCCGATCGAAAAGGAGGAAAAAGGGCCCGGCGCCCCGGCACATTTTACCCGCAGGGGGTGCGAAACGGGTTGGCCTCAAGTTCCGTCGCCGACCGGCCGTAATCTTCGAAGGAATGCCGCGCTTTCACGGCTGTGCCTCGCAGGCGGGATCGTCGCAAAGGCCCCCTGTCGCCCGCACAGCGACAACGGATCACGAACCATGATGTCAGCCAAGGCCCGCGACACGATGTCACGCTGGATCGCTGTGATTCTTTCATTCCCGCTGTTCACGGCAGGCGCCGCTCAGGCCGCGGTGGAGCGGCTTTGCGTGGTCTCCGTCAATGTCAGCAACGGCTGGTCGCCGGAACGCAAAAACAAGATCGTTTTCGTCACCGGCCTCGAGTTGAGCCGGATCAGGAAATCGCTGAAAACGGCGCCGTCCTTTCAATTCGATTTCCATGAAAACTACGCGCTCATATGGCAGGGCAACGGCCTGCCCATCGTCGCCAGGATAGACGAAGTCGTCCTCGGCGTTCGCCAGCAATTCACGGCGGACGATTTCCAGAGATTCTTCGAGCACCACAGTGAAAGGCAGGCAACGCAGATCGAAGGCGAAGGCCGGGGCCTGAAATGGCGGATCAAAGGCAGGACCGCCGTGGGCTGGGTCGATCCGGGAATGTGAGATTTTTATATTAAGTATTTGTTTATTATATGTTTTTC
>JBKBXX010000164.1:0-4805 GCA_046313915.1 Burkholderiales bacterium
CGCGGGCCGCCATGGACGGTGCGCTCGGCGATTATCTCTCCCGCAAAATCGAGGAGCGTATTCCCGGCTACCGCATGCTCGGCTATCTCGAAAACGGCTACCGCCACATCTCCAACCGCCTGCGCCCGGTGAGAACTCCCGCCGATCTCGAGGGCATGCGCATCCGCCTGCTGCCGAGCGCCATGCATTGCCGGACTTTCGAGCTGCTGGGCGCGCTGCCCTTTCCCTGTGATCTCAAGCCGGGGCTGGAGGCCATGAAATCGGGCGCGGTCGATGCCCAGGAAAACCCGCTCGCCAACACCGTGACCTACGGCGCGCACAAGCTGCACCGCTACCATACGCTGAGCGGTCACTTTTATCTTTCGCGCGGGCTCTACATGAACCGCGCCCAGTTCGATGCCTGGCCCGAAGCGCTGCAAACCGCAATGCGCGAAGCCGTGCGCGAAGCGGTCGCCGCACAAAGAAAGCTCGCCATGGAAGAAGAGGACATCGCGCGCAAAGCCATCGAGGAGGCCGGCTGCGAAATCGTGGAATTGACCGCTGACGAACGTGAACGGTTCGTGCGCGCCGTCAGGCCGCTGCACGACGAGGCGCGGCAACGGTTCGGCGCGGAGATGTTCGATCTGCTGAAATGCGCCTGAAAACGCGGCTGGGCTACTTCAGTTCCTCGACCTTGACCAGGATGCGGCGGGTGTCGGACGCACCGCTCGAAGCGCGTCCCAGCAACACCGACCGCTCTCGACTGCGGTCCTGATCCAGCCCGGCGATCTCGATCCACTCGCCCAGCCGCCCCGACACCGTGGTCGCCACGCGCTGCACATTGACCGCACCGGGCAGTCGATGATCGAGGGTGTCGTGCTGCGGATTGATGTCGAGCGTCACGCGCTCGCCCGCCACGCGCGGCAGTACGTGAAAACCGCTGCCGACGTCGCGATACTCGACGTTGTCGACTACCTGCGACACCACCTGGCCGCCGATCAGCGTCTGCAGCACCTGCTGCCGCGGCACCGGCACCGACTGGCCGATACGGATGAACGCGACGCTGCCTTCGAGCACCTGCACCGTGTGCATGGCGCGATCGGCTTGCGCCCGTCGCGTATCGATGACCCGCGCGCGCAAACCGTCATCGCCGTGCCCGCCGCTGCCCGTAACGCTCACCGTGGCGCCGTCATCGACGCGCCCGCTGCCGGAAATTTCGGCGGTGCGCTGCCCCGTCGCGGCGTCGGCGTCCTGTTTGACGCTGATCAGCAGGCGTCGCGGCAAAACATCGACGCTCGCCAGGATGCGCCGGATTTCCTCGAGATTGCCGGGCGTGGTGCGGACAACGAGCTGATTCTGCAAACCACTCACGCTGCCACCGCCCTTGAGCACGGACTGGATGACCGGAATCACCTGCTGCGCGGTACGATGCTTGAGCGTGAACACTTCCAGCACCGTGGACTGCGCCGCCACCAGCGACGCGAGCAGCAGCGAGGCCGCGGCGGCAACGGACACCGCCCGCACCCGCCCAGCCATGCAGGAACGAAAAAACGAGACCATGACAAGGTTAACGTAAGCTCGGGGGAAAAGTTTACCCCTGCCCTCGTCCTTCAAGACCGGCATTCGGCCAATAACCGGCCTTGACGGCGGTCCCACAGGGCGGATAAGCTGCGCGGTCGGAAGTCAGCCCGTGCGCGACAGGTAACGTCGCAGCCCGCTCCCCAAAAACAAAAATTCATTTATAATCAACAACATATGTATAGCGCCCGCTTGCTGCTCGCCTTATGGCTCGCCATGGCTTTCGGCCCGGCGACGGCCGACGAAGCTCCGTCCGTGACGGCAGTCACGGCAGTCGCCCCGGAGTCGGCGGCCGAACGCTACTTCGGCAAGGCCCGCGAGCTCACGCTGCAGGCCATGGGTTTTCTGGGCATCCGCTACCGATATGGCGGCGCCACGCCGGAAAGCGGCTTCGACTGCAGCGGCCTCGTCGGTTATGTTTTCAGCCAGGTCGCGGGATTGGCGCTGCCGCGCAAGGCGAGGGAAATCGGCAAGCTCGGGGAAAAAGTCGCCCGCGACGAATTGCAGCCCGGCGATCTGGTGTTCTTCAACACCTTGCGTCACCCGTTCTCCCACGTCGGCATCTACCTCGGCGAGCACCGCTTCATCCACGCTCCGGGGCGCGGCGGCGAAGTCGAGATCTCCGAGCTGACCAGCCGCTATTGGCAGAAGCGTTACAACGGCGCCCGCCGCATCGCCTACTGAGACCAGCCGCTAGCGCGCGGCGATGCCCGCCTTGGCGGCGATTTTCTGCCTGAGCACGGCGATTGCAGCCTGCGCCGCCTTCTCCCCTTCCCGGATCGCCAGCCTGCGGTTCGCAAAGTCGGCGAGGCCGAGCATGGAAGTATCGGGCCGGATCACGACGTCGGCCTCGGGCAATTCGTTGCCGGCGATCGCCTGACCCATGATGGCGAAAGTCTGCAGCAGGATATCCAGGGTGTCGCCGGTCTTGCCGTAGCGCGGCTTGTTGGAAACGTCGACGGCGATCACGAGCTCCGCGCCCAGCGACTTCGCCACCCGCACCGGCACCGGGCTCACCAGGCCGCCATCGATATATTCCCTGCCGTTGATGCTGACGGGCTGGAAAATGCCGGGCACGCTGCTCGAAGCGCGAACCGCCATGCCGGTATTGCCGCGGCGGAATACCACCAGCTCGCCGGACTGCAGATCGGTCGCCACCACGGCAAAAACGCGGTTGAGTTTCTCGAGCGGCCTGTCCTGCACAGCGCGGTTGACGAAGTTTTGCAGCGCTTCCCCTCTGAAAATGCCGCGATTGGGCAGTGACCAGTCGCCGATCTGCGCTTCCTCGAACTGCAAGGCGATGCGCTCGAGATCCGCTGCGCGGTAACCCGCGGCATAGAGCGCGCCGACGAAACTGCCGACGCTGGTGCCGACGATGATGTCGGCAACGATGCCGTGCGCTTCGAGCGTCTTGATCACTCCGACGTGGGCAAAACCGCGGGTCGCGCCGCCCCCCAGCACCAGCGCGATTTTGGGCGCAACGGAGCGCACCTCGGGCAGCGAAGGCGGCGGCGACGGCCGATCCGGCGGCGCGGTGGCGCAGCCGGCAAACGCCAGCAGCAATGAGACGACGAGGAAACGGAATCGGGTGGGCATGGATGATTTTTCCAAGCAAGGTATACACCGACAGCAACCGCCGTGCCAAGTTCTGCAGCACCACGCTGCGGTCTTTGTTTGCAGGGAATATTGTGCCGGGAGCGGGAACGGCGCCGTCTGTATCCCGCGCAGGTGGAAAACCGCGCTGCCCGCCCGGTCTTACAGCTTGGGGCAGCGCGAACAGGCCATCACTTTTTTCTCCGGGCGTGTCGCGTCATGCTTCGTTAACAAGAATCGTTCTTATTTGTATTGTTTTTGGGAATCATTCTTGTTACCATTGGGCCGCAATGCCCCCGACCAACCCGACTTTCACGGAGAATAGCAGCCATGTCCTTTGATTTAAAAAGAGTTTTTTTGGCGATTGGTTCCGCTTTCGTCATGGGCTGGCACGTGACGCCCGTCCAAGCCCAGGAAAACGTGCTCAATCTCTACTCCTCGAGGCATTATCAAACCGACGAAGCCCTCTATAATAATTTCACCAAGCTGACCGGGATCAAAATCAACCGCATCGAAGCCGGCGAAGATCCGCTGATCGAGCGCCTCAAAAACGAAGGCGCCCAAAGCCCTGCCGACGTGCTGGTCACGGTCGACGCCGGCCGTCTGTGGCGCGCCGAGCAGGCAGGACTGTTCCAGCCCGTGGTGTCGAAAGTGCTGCAAAGCCGGCTGCCCGCCAACATGCGCGTGCCGAACAACGAATGGTTCGGCTTCTCGGCGCGCGCCCGCGTCATCGTCTACAACAAGGCCATGGTCAATGCCGCCGATGTGCAAAACTACGAGGATCTCGCCGACCCCCGGCTCAAAGGCAAGGTCTGCACGCGCTCCGGCAGCCACGTCTACAACCTGTCGCTGATGAGCGCGTTGATCGAACACTGGGGCGAGAAAAAAGCCGAAGAATGGGCACGCGGCGTGGTCGCCAATTTCGCGCGCGCGCCCAAAGGCGGCGATACCGACCAGATCCGTGCGGTTGCCGCCGGCGAATGCGGGGTTGCGATCAGCAACTCCTATTACTATGTGCGGCTGATGAAATCGGACAAACCCGAAGACCGGCAGGTCATTGAAAAGACCGGCTTGATCTGGCCCAACCAGAAAAGCTTCGGCACCCACATGAACATTTCGGGCGCCGGCGTGCTCAAGCACGCGCCGCACAAGGAAGCGGCAATCAAGTTCCTCGAATACCTGGCGAGCGACGAGGCGCAAAGCTATTTTGCCAACGGCAACAACGAATGGCCGGTGGTGAAAAGCGCGCCGCTCGACAACCGCGAACTCGCCGCGCTCGGCAAGTTCAAGATGGACAACCTCAACATCGGCGCGCTCGGCAAGAATCAGCCGCTCGCGCAGAAAATTTTCGACCGTGTCGGCTACAAATGATCTTCCCCGGCGCCCGCCTGCCGGCGCGCGCCAGCCCGATCGCATGTCTGCGCCGGCAATCGCCACCGTCGCGCTGCGCCTGCCCCTGCTGCGGGGCGAGCGCCGTTTGCGCATCGCGCTGGTCGGGATGCCGAATTCCGGCAAGAGCACGCTGTTCAAGGCCGTGTCGAGCATCGCCCCCCACACGGGCACACTGGCCGGCACCCAGCGCCTTTTCAACGAGTGCACGGTGCAGATCGGGCTCGATGAAGCGAGCGTCATCGACCTGCCCAGCGTCGACTCGC
>JBKBXX010000165.1:0-4769 GCA_046313915.1 Burkholderiales bacterium
TGCCGTGGGCGGTTTTTCTCGACAGCGGCAGGCATCACCCGGCGCAGTCGCGCTACGACATCCTTGCCGCCGAGCCGTTCGTGCGGCTCGTCACGCGCGGCAACCTCACCGAGGTCCACGCCGAGGCCGTCGAACTGTCGCGCGACGATCCGCTGGCCCTGGTGAGGCGCCATCTCGATATCGATTCCGGCGCGGGCGGCGAGCTGCCGTTTTGCGGCGGGGCGATCGGCTATTTCGGTTACGATCTGGCGCGGCGCTTCGAATCATTGCCCGCGGTTGCCGCAGACGCCGAGAAAATTCCCGAGATGGCGATCGGCATCTACGACTGGGCGGTGGTGGTCGATCACCTCGAGCGCAGAAGCTGGCTCGTGGGACAGGGACGCGATCCCGATACCGACATCAAGTGGAACGGCCTCATCCGGCGTTTCAGCGAGCCGCCGGAAGAAAAGTCGCGCGTGCCGTTTTGCATCACCTCGGCCGTCGTTTCCAACCTGACGCGCGAATCCTATGCCAGCGCTTTCCGCCGCATTCACGATTACATCAGGAATGGCGATTGCTATCAGGTCAACCTCGCGCAGCGTTTTGCCGCGCGGGCCGGCGGCGACCCGTGGCTCGCCTACCAGGCGTTGCGCGTGATCAACCCGGCGCCTTTCGCCGCCTATCTCAGCACGCCTCATGCGCAGATCCTGTCGGCTTCGCCAGAACGCTTCCTGAAAGTGGAAAACGGGCGCGTCGAGACCAAGCCGATCAAGGGCACGCGGCCGCGCGCGGGGCACCCGCGGCTCGATGCTGAACTGGCGGAGGCGCTGCGCACCAGCGCCAAGGACCGTGCCGAAAACGTCATGATCGTGGATTTGCTGCGCAACGATTTGTCGAAGAACTGCGCGCCGGGCACGGTCAGGGTGCCCAGGCTTTTCGACGTCGAAAGCTTCGCCACCGTGCATCATCTGGTAAGCACCGTGACCGGGCGGCTCAAGCCGGGGCGCGATGCGTTCGACTTGCTGCGTGGCTCATTTCCCGGCGGTTCGATCACCGGGGCGCCCAAGCTGCGCGCGATGCAGATCATAGAAGAACTCGAGCCGCACCGGCGCGGTGTCTACTGCGGCGCGATCGGCTACATCGGTTTCGACGGCAACATGGATACCAATATCGCGATCCGTACGCTGGTATGCTCCGGCGGCGTGGTGCGCTTCTGGGCCGGCGGCGGCATCGTCGCCGACTCGCAGCCCGCCGATGAGTACCAGGAGACCTTCGACAAGGCCGCGGCGATGCTCAAGCTGCTGCAGCAAAGCGCCATGGCCCGCAGTGGCGCCTGAGGCGCTTCATTTCAGCATTGCTTCGAACGCTGCGGCCGGCAGCGGCGCACTGAACAAATAGCCTTGTGCTGCGTCGCAATCCATCTCCGCCAGCACTCTCAATTGCGCTTCGGTTTCGACACCTTCGGCCACGACCATCAGGTTCAGGCTGTGGCCCAGCGCCACGATGCTCGCCGCCACTGCTTTCGCGTTGGCATCGACGGCGATTTCCCGCACGAAGCTGATGTCTATTTTCAGGCGGTCGAGCGGCAGGTAGCGGATATAACTGAGCGAGGAATAACCGGTGCCGAAATCGTCGACCGCCACGCCGATTCCCATCGCTTTCAGCTGCTTCAGCGTGAGAGCCGCGTGCTTGACATCTTCCATCAATTCGGATTCGGTGATTTCGACGCAAAGCGGATGGCGGGCCGGCGCGAGTCCGTTTTTTTCGAGGTGCCGGCTTACCCGCTGCAAAAAGCCGGGAGACCGCAGCTGGCGGACCGAGACGTTCACCGCGAGGCTGAAATTTTCCCGTCCGCGCTGCCAGGCGGCGCGCTGGGCGCAGACGGTCTCGAACACCCAGTCTCCGATGGGTTCTATCAGACCCGTTTTCTCGGCGAGCGGCACGAACGCCGCGGGCGAGACTTGTCCCAGCTTGCGGTTGTGCCATCGCAGCAGCGCCTCGGCGCCAATCAGCGTGCGGTCGGCGATGTGTATGACCGGCTGGTAGGCGAGCGACAGCTCGTTGCGCTTCACGGCGCCCGCCAGTTCGATTTCCATGCGGTGGCGCTGGCGTGCCTGCTGGTCCAGTTCGGCAGAATAAAACGTGAAGGCGTTATGGCGGGAAGAGACGGGGATGTTGTTGAGCGCAAGCTCGGCGTTGTGGATCAGGGCCTGGATATCCGCGCCGTCGTCGGGGAAAATCGCAATCCCCGTGTTGCTTTCGACTACGATGGCGCCATCTTCCCACGGCACGGTTGCGGGGAAGTCGGTGATGATGCGGTCCACAGTGGTCACCGCGTCCTCGATGTCGTGCATGTCGGCGAGCAGCACCATGAATTCGTTGTCGCCCCACCGTGCCACGGTGTCGCCGGGGCGCGAGACCTCGTTCAGGTAGCGGGCGACGTGGGTGATTATCCGATCGCCGGCAGCCCAGCCATGCTGGTCGTTGATCTGCCGGAAACGCCCGATGCGTAGCGCCAGCACCGCTGCCACCCGCTGCAGGCGCGGCATCCGCGCCAGGATTTGCGCGGCGCGGTCCTTGAACAGATCGCGGTTGGGCAGCCCGGTGAGCTGGTCGAAATTGGACAGTCGATAGACGCGCGTCTGCTGTTCGATATGCTCCAGGCCGAGTCCCGTATCGGCCGCGAGCTGTTGCAGCAGCAACGTTTCTTCGCCGTCGAAGGCCTGCGGGTTCGAAGACCACAGCACCAAGGCGCCGCTGATCCGCCCTTCCATCCTCAGCGGAAAGGCGGCGACGGCCCGCACGCCGAGTCCGGATAGCCGCGGCTCGAACGGGTGGTTTTCTTCGAGCGCAAAGTTCTGCGCGATGGCGTGGTCGCCGCTGCGCAACGCTTTGGCCAGCGGCGTGTCGGCATGCCGGAGCGTACTCGCGATATCGGGAACGAGCGAGTCGAAGTAATCCCTGCCGGCACCGGCGTGGCCGGCGATGCGGCATCGGGTGATGTCCTGGTCCACGATGATGATGCAAGCCGCCAGATAACTGCCGCTTTTGACCGCGATACGACAGGCTTCCTGCGCCATCTCCTCGCTTTTTTGCATGCGCAGCAGGGCGCCGTTGATTTCGGTCAGCACCTTCCGGACCCGCGTCAGGCGGGCGATTTGCGCCTCTTTTTCGATATGCTCCAATCCGAGAGCGGTGTCGGCGGCGAGCTCGCGCAGCAGCCGGATTTCCTGCTCGCTGTCAAAAGCGCCCGGTCGCGGGGAAAACAGCGCCAGGGTGCCAAGAACCTTTCCGGCGACGGCCAGCGGAAAGTCCTGCGCCGCGCTGCAGCCGCCGCAAGGCGCTGCCGAGGTCGCCTCAACGATGTCCGCGAGCCGTTTCGGAATCGGGCCGTCATGCTGCGGTGAACTGCCGTCCACCTCGATTCCGCTATCCTGAAAAACCGCGCCGCACGCGCCCGCATGGGCGGCCAGACGGGCGAGCCCCGGGTTCGTGCCGGCGAGGTAAATGCAGGCGGCGCAATAGCCGCCGACCTCGACCGCGATGCGGCACGTTTCATTGAGGAGTTCGTCGCGGTCCCTGATACAGAGAACTGCGGCATTGATGGCGGACAGCATCGCATGAATCCGGTTCAGCGATTCGATGGAACGGACCTGCGCTTCGATCCGGTTCGCCATATCGTTGAAAGCAGTGCCGAGAACGGCCAGTTCGCCCGTGTTTCCGGCCACTGGCGCCCGCGCGCCGAGATCGCCCGCCGCGATCTTGCGAGTCGCGGCGAGCAGGCCCCTGATCTGCCGCAACACCAATACTTCGCTTCCGGTTGCGGCAAGCACGCCGATCGCGATGAAGATCAGCATGATGTAGGCGAGGTTGCGCACCAGCGCCCGGTTCGTCGACGCCAGCACCAACTCCTCCGGCATGCCGATCGCCAGGTGGCCCTGCATTTCGCCGGAGGGAAGCCGGATGGTCGTGAAAGCGGCGATGCGCTGGCCGGGGCTCAAGCCCTCGGTGGCGCCGACATCTTCGGTTGCCGCCGTGGCAAGGAGCCGGTGCATCGCCGTGCCGACGATGTTCGTGCCGACATGCTCGTCGGGCGGGAATCGTGTCACGACCGTGAAGCCGGGGTCGAGCAAGGTGACGACGCTGCCTTGCGGCGGCAGGTGTGTGGCGTGCGCGGACCTCAGCAGAGTCGCAAGCGGGAAACTCGCGAAGAGCACGCCTCGCAGCTTGCCGCCGTCATGAAGCGGAAGGGCGTAATCGATGAATGCCGTCGCGGTCGTGTGTTCGAACCGGTAGTCGCCTGTCGCGAAACCTTGCGTGCTGAGCGCGCGCTGGAAATAAACCCGGTCGCTGAAGTCGATGTCGTCCTGGGCTGACGGCGCAATGCCACTGCAAAAAAGCGCGCCCTGCGCGTCGAGCATTCCGAGGTTGGCGAACGGCCCGCCGCTTTGCAACAGCATCGCAAGCCGTTCCGAACACGCTTTGGCATTGCCGCTCCTGATCGCGGGCAGGCTTGCGATACTATCGAGGAGTTGTCGCGCGGCGCTTTCTACTTCGTCGTGTCTGGCGAGGATGTGGCGTGTTTGCGCTGAGGCTTGCGATCGCATCATGTCGACCGCGAGCGCGCGCTCGTTTAACGCCGACGCGATGACACTGGCCATGGCGGGCAGCGCAGCCAGCATGACCAGCAGGAGCAGCCGCGCTTTCAACGAAGAAGGTGTGATGCGCTGAAAAAAGAGACGCAATCGGCGAATCATGTTTTTTGCTGGGGTTGCCGCGCCGGCCGCGTC
>JBKBXX010000166.1:0-4695 GCA_046313915.1 Burkholderiales bacterium
GAATCGGTGTGGTGCATCAGCTCCAGGTCGCGCGCGTCGATCGTGCCGTGGCGCACCAGAGCATCGAAATCGATCACCTGCTTCCAGTATTCGGTGCCAAAGACGACGATGGGCAGCGGTTTTCGCATTTTGCGCGTCTGCACCAGCGTCAGCAGTTCGAACAGCTCGTCGAGCGTGCCAAAGCCGCCGGGAAACACGATCACCGCCTTGGCGAGATAGGCGAACCAGAACTTGCGCATGAAAAAATAGTGGAACAGGAACGTCAGTTCGCGCGTGACGTAGGGATTTTCGAATTCCTCGTTCGGAATCGAGATCGTCAATCCCACGTTCATGCCGCGTGCGTCGGATGCGCCGCGGTTCGCCGCTTCCATGATCCCCGGTCCGCCGCCCGTGCACACCACGAAGCGCCGCTCGTCGGGATCGAGCGCCTTGGACCACTGCGTAAGACGGAAAGCGAGCTCGCGTGCAGCCTCGTAATAATCCGACATCGCGAGCGCCGCACGCGCGCGCGCGATGTCCCCGCCTTCGCTTTCGGCCTTGCGCAGCGCCGCTTCAGCCTGCTTGCGCGACTTGATGCGCGCCGAACCCATGAACACGATCGTGTCATCGACATGGTAATGATCGAAGCGGCTTCTCGGCTCGAGATATTCGGCAAGGATGCGCAACGCACGGGCATCCTTGCTGTTGAGAAACGCCTCGTTGCTGTAGGCTTTCGGGGGTCGCCGGCGTGTGGTCATGAGTAAATCCTGCATCGGTCGGGGCATTTTGCCCGGCATCCATTGTACTTGGAACGGCGGTCGCGAGCCCGCCCGCCGGGCATGCACGCCGCGCACCAGCCCTCAAGTTCAGACACAGAAAACCGTTATTCCATTAACGGCCGCCATGGTCATGCGAGGCTTTTTTTGAACACGAATCCGTCCGCCGCAGAGCGCGCGCAGCTGCACGAAACCCCGCCGCCGGCCGACGAAGCGGCCGCGCAGCCGCGCCTGTTCGCACGTGTAAAACACGCGCTGCGTGCCGCGATGAGCGCCGCAGCGTCCGCGCTGTCCGCCCCCGGCCGCGCGTTGCTGCGGCGGCTGCGCAAACAAGAAACCGGCGACGCCGACGCGAAGTCCGCAGAAAACACGGACGAGCCGGCAAAAAACCGCCCGCACGCGCGACACGACGAGGCGCAGCCCGCTGCCCCACCCGCGGCGCCACAGCCGCGGCGCCACCTGCGCGCCGTTCTGATCCACCTCGGCGTGTTGGTCGCAGGCGGCATGGGAGGCGGCGCCCTCGCCTACAACCTGCTCGGCACCCTACTCTACCAGCAGTTCGAAAAAAGCCGGCATCTGGCCGTGGAAAATTCGAAACTGTCGCGCGCCGCCGCCGCGGCCCGGAAAAAGCTCGAAACGGCGGAAACGGAACGCCTCGCCGCTGCGAAGAAATTCGAGGAAGAAAAGAAAAAGCTGGAGGCACTGCTCGCAGCCGAACGCGCCCGCAATGCTCCGATGCTCGCTGCGAGCGACGGCACGGCGCGCCCGCTCAAGACCGGCGAGTGTGCCTTGAGCAAAGGCAATCTCGCGAGCCTGAAAAGCTGCATCGAAGACTTCAACCGCTGATATGGTTTGACTTGTCAAGCAGGCACGACAAGGGCATGCGTGCCGGCTACAGACGCCAGTCGGCCACGGTATCGCGCAGCATCTGTTCGAGCCGCGCCAGGCGTTCCCCGGCGGTCGTGACCGCCGATACGTATTCCTGGAAGACAAGTTGCTGGACCGATTCCGGCAGCTTGACCGAGGCCAGCCAGCGCACGTGTCCTGGGGTCCAGGCGGTCTTGCCGGCGTAGGCGATGCCGTTGCGCAACAGAAAGAACTTGAGTTGATGCCGCGCCCGGGTCTGGGCCGCCTTGGCATCCTCGCGGGCGCGCGTGAGGTCGCGCACGGCTTCATCTTCGGGACGCGGGACATGCACCGCTTCCAGTTCGCCTGCCCGGTGCAGCCGGGCCAGCATCTCGGCATCCCGCCGGTCGGTCTTGACCCGGTCGCCGGCGCGCTTGGGAATGCGCGAGGGGGATACGACCGTGCAGTCGATACCCTTCGCGACAAGGTGCCGGTAGAGTGCATAGCCGCAGGGACCGGCTTCATAGACAACATGCAATGTCCGTCCACCGGCGACGATCTTGCGCAGCGCCCGATCCACGTCCCCCAAGCCGCCTCCAACAGTACCGTAGTGCCTTACCTCGCCGCGCACCCTCTCATCTGCCAGCGCGATGTCAATCGAATCTTTGTGAACATCCATGCCGACAAAAACGGCGTTAAACTTTGCCATGGCCTGCCTCCTGACTCTCAGTGTTGTGCCCCCGTGCCAACCTTGTGGCTCGGCGCGGAACCGCTCCGCGCAATCCACGGTAACACCAGAGGCGGGCCGCCTCATGTCAAACCATGATGTCTAGACTGCGCTGCCGCTCAGGAACGCCAGCGTGGCCTCGGCGCACACCACCGCATCGCTCGCCGCCACGTGATAGGATTTCCCCGGCAGCACCAGCAACCGTGAATCCGGAATCCGCTCCTGCCACTGCCGTGTGCCCTCGACGGTGGCAAGCCCGCTTTTCTCGGTGGTGATCACCAGCGTTGGGCATTTGATGTGAGGCAGGTCGGCGCTGATGTCGGCGTAATTGATGTCGCGGTTGAAACCGATCAGCGACGACACCGACGCGCGGCCCATGAACTGCGTCCACCACGCCACGCCTTCCGCCGGAAAGTGCTCGCCCAGCCGCCCGGCCATCGTGCGATGCGCCCAGTGCGCGACGCCCTTCGTTTCGAATTCCTCGATCAGTGCGGGAATTCGTTCCGAACCGGGACGCGGTGCCGGGGGCGCACCGACCACCGTCAATGACCGTACCCGCTCCGGACGGCGCGCGGCGAAGGCGCGCGCGATGGTAGCGCCGATCTTCGCCGCGACCAGGTGAAACCGCGCGACGCCCAGGCTATTCATCAGCCGGATGTAGTCGTCGATCAGTTTGTCCAGCGTCCACTCGTAGTCGCGCGGCATCGGCGTCGACTGGCCGTAGCCGCGCATGTCGGGCCGCACCACGCGGAAACGCCGCGCCAGCACCGGCACCCATGCGTACCACGCCAGGTGGCTCTCGGCATTGCCGTGCAGCATCAGCACGGTTTCCGGTCGGATCCACGGATCGGTGAAATCGTCGACCTGGTAAAAGAGATCGCAGTCGGGAAGTTTCAGGACAGCCATGCCCGTGCCCCGCCGTCTATTTCCGCCTCGCCAGCAAATGCATCAGTTGCCCGGAATTCGGCGCTTTGGCGAACCCGCGCACTTCTTCGAGCAGCGCGTCGACCTGCGCGGCGGGAAAACGCTTGCGCATTTCCCTTGTGAAACGCGCGACATGGTCGTCCATCGTGAACGGCCGCGCCGCGCTGCCCTTGGGCGCGGCGATGAAGCATTCGAGCGTCTTGCCCGATTGCAGCGTCAGCGTGACCTTGGCGCCGACCGACTGTTCGGTGCTGACGCGCTCGGCATCGGCGTCGACGACACATTCCACGCGCCGCGAAACCTCTCTTACCCGCGGATCGTCGAGCGCAATCTCGAAGTCGTCCACGTTCAGCGTGAAGCCGGGCTGCAAATCCTTGCCACGAGCGAGCACCAGCGCCATGCAAAACGGCAGGCTCATCTGCGCGGCCTGGATGTCGGCCGGTGCGGCGGCGGTGAGCCGCCCCTCGATGATTTTCGGAATGCCGACACGAATCGTCTTGATATCGGCGAGTGTCAAGCGATGTTCATTGCACAACGCAGCGGCCGCTTCGATCGCCGACAGCACGCGCGCGCTGCACGCGTGCGGCTTGACCGCCGTCTCCAGCAGCCGCCAGGTGACGCCGAGCCCGGCGAGCCCCTTGTCGAAATCGTGGCCATCGGCATAGGCGCGCGCAAAACCGTCTCTGCCCTCGAGGATGTCGGTCGGCCCGGAAAAGCCCGCTTCCGCCAGCAACGCCGCGCGTACGCCCCCGGCCGCGGCGTGCGCGGCGTGGATGCGCTTGACCGTGGAACCGGAATGATAGAACTGCGTCAGTCCGCCGCTGAACGACGCGACCAGGCCCAGGGTCTCGGCGATGCGCGTGGCGCGATCCTCGCCAGCGAACAACAGGCATGCCGCCGCAGTCGCCGCACCAAAACCGCCGCAAGTCGCCGTGCTCTGGAAACCGCGGCGGAAATGCGCGGGCTGGATGGCGAGCGCGATGCGGATCAGGTTCTCATAGCCGGCGGCGATCGCCGCCAGGATGCGCTCGCCGGGCAGGTTGCGCGCTTCGCCGATCGCAAGCGCCGCGGAAATGACGACACAGCCCGGATGCAGCATCGCGCCGACGTGCACGTCATCAGCGTCCATGCTGCCCGAGTAGGTGGCATTGACGAAGGCAGCGCGCTCGGCGTCAACGCGATCCGTCGAGAACAGCATCGTGGCGCGACCGTTGCCCCCCAGCTCGCGGGCGAGGCTGGATGCCCACACGCTCCAGCACATGCGCTCGCCCAGCGAGGCCACGCGCAAATAGTCGAGCAAAAAAAGGACCAGCCGCTCCTTGACGGTTTCCGGCAAGAACGCGTAATCCAGTCCGGCGGCAAATTCGGCAAAACGTTGGGTCGCCGCGACCGGCGTGGCATCCCGAGACATGCGAGGCCCGTTCAGTTGGCCTTGATGCCGGC
>JBKBXX010000167.1:0-4678 GCA_046313915.1 Burkholderiales bacterium
CGGGGCTGCGACACGGAATCCGCTTGCGGCAGGAGCGGGAGCAGGCCCCGGCCTCGACGCCCTATTTCTTCACGACCTTGACGGCGATCTCCTCCAGTTTTTTGGAGCGAATGACCTGGCCCGAGAGGCGGGGCTGCGACACGGAATCCGCTTGCGGCAGGAGCGGGAGCAGGCCCCGGCCTCGACGCCCTATTTCTTCACGACCTTGACGGCGATCTCCTCCAGTTTTTTGGAGCGAATGACCTGGCCGTCGAGGCCGGCCTCTTTTGCATTGCCACCGTAGGCAAGCGTCATGAGCTGGCTGTAATAGACTACCGGCATTGCAAACTTGGTGCCGTATTTTTTGTTGATCTGGCCCTGGTAGATTTCGACGTTGGCCTGACACAGCGGGCACGGCGTGACGATCATTTCCGCGTTGTGGTCGTAGGCCGATTCCACGATGTCCTTGATCAACTGCTGGCTCTTGTCCGGCTCGGAGAAGGCGAGCGCACCGCCGCAGCACGTGACTTTCTGGTCGTATTCCGGAATCGGCTCGCCGCCTACGGTCTCGACCAGCTTGTCGAGGTAAACCGGGTTCTCGAACGATTCGCCAGCGATGCCGAAAGGGCGATTGGTCTGGCAGCCGACATAGCCGGCGATGCGGGTGCCTTCGAGCGGCTTGACCACGTGTTTGCCGAGTTCCTCGTAGCCGAGGTCTTCGATCAGCACTTCGACCATATGCCGTATCCCGGCTTTACCCTGGTATTGCAGTCCCGCTTCCTTGAGCGCTTCGTTGGTGTCGGTTCTGAGGCTCTGGTCGGAATCGAGTTTTTCCTTGGTTTCCTTGGCGCCCAGCCAGCACGCAGCGCAGGTGGCGACGACATCCTGTCCCGGCAGGTGCTGTTCGGCGAGCGCAAAGTTGCGCGCGTTCAGGACGTGACGCGGCAGTTCGCCGGACTCGGCGTAGCTGATCGATGCGCCGCAGCAGTTCCAGTCGGGGATGGGCGTCAATTTGACGTCGAGTGTCTTGCACATCGAATTGACCGAAGTCAGGTAGTTCGATGCCGAGCCGCGCAGTTGCGACGAGCAGCCGGGGTAAAACGCGTATTCTTTCTTTGCCATGTCGGTGTTTCCTTATGACGTGAAGCCGCGGCGTTTGCGCTCGATTTCCTGCGCTTTCCTGAGCATGCGCTGGATGCCGGCCTTGTCCCGGCACTCGTGGCCTTTGAACAGCTCGAACGGATTGAGCCGTCCCGCCTTGAGCATGCCGAGCGCGATGTCGCGCATGGCCCAGGCTTTCCTGAAGCCGGCGACCAGCCCGTCCTGGAAATACAGCGCCACGGTGAGCTTGATCTCGTTGGCGCGCCCGGTGCGGGTCGCATTTTCCCAGAACGCTTTCGAAAACGCGCGGGTCGGCTGTTTCTTGGGGGCGAGTCCCAGCCGGTGGGCATAGGTTGCCAGTCCGTGCATGATCTGGGTGATGGGCAGTTTCCGCGGACAGCGCACGACGCAGTTGTAACAAGAAGTGCACATCCACATTGCGTCCGAGGTCAGCACTTCTTCGCGCTTGCCGGCGCGGATCATCATGAAAATCTTTTGCGGCGAGTGTTCCCAGTAAGGGCCCAGCGGGCAGGAACCCGCGCACACGCCGCACTGCATGCACATCTTGACCCATTCGCCTTCCTCGACCCGCTCTTCGACCTCCCTCAGGAAATCGTTGCGGTACCTGGCCAGCGCCTGGCTGTTAAGGTCGTTTGCTTTCATTTGCTCCTCGCCATTTGCCGCCGTCAGGCGAAGCCCTTCATCGGGCTCAGGCCGATTTTGTTGATGACTTCGGCGTAATCGTTGATGAGCCGCGGCAGGCGCTCGATATCGGTGATCGCGACTTCGTAGGTGGCGACGCGCTCGGTTTCCAGTGAAAGCTGCTTCAACGTATCGTCGATCTTGCTCATGCGGTAGTTGGCGAGTTCGGAGCCTTTGACGAAATGACACTGGTAGTCGTCGCCGTGCTTGCAGCCCATCAGCATCACGCCGTCGTAACCGGAGTTGAGCGCATCGGTGATCCAGATGGTGTTAACCGAGCCCAGGCAGCGCACCGGGATTGCGCGCACGAAAGCGCTGTAGACCTTGCGCTGCATGCCTGCCATGTCGAGTGCGGGGTAGGCATCGTTCTCGCAGGCGAGCAGCAGGATGCGCGGTTTTTCCGAGAATTCGTCGGGGATGTCGACCGCCTTGATCTGCGAGCCCACGGTATCGACCGAGTAGTTTTCGAACGAGATCACGCGCACCGGACACGCTCCCATGCAGGTGCCACAGCGGCGGCAGCGCGATTCGTTGAATACCGGGTAGCGCTTCTCATCCTCGTCGATGGCGCCGAACGGGCACTCCACCGTGCAGCGCTTGCATTGGGTGCAGCCTTCCAGCCGCACCATGGGGAAAGACAGATCGCCCGAGCGCGGATGTGCGGCGCGACCCTTTCCCGCGTTCTCCGCAGCCTGGATCGCTTTCAGTGCCGCGCCGGTGGCGTCTTCCATCGCCTGGGCGATGTCCATGGGCCGGCGCACCGGCCCTGCAGTGTAAATGCCGGTGCGGCGCGTTTCATACGGAAAACAGATGAAATGCGAATCGGCGAAACCGTGCTTGAGCTGTGGCAGGTCCGGCCCCTGGCGGTAGTTGAGGTTGAGGATGGAGACCGGCTTGATTTCCAGCTTGTCCCGTTCCTCCTGCGGCAGTTCGATATTGACGCCGGAATTCGGCACCTGGCCGGTGGCGAGCACCACCAGATCGACTTCGCCGAGGGTGGCGTCCTCGTCGAGGATCAGATCGCGGAAATTGACTTTGCACGAATTGCCGTTCGTTTCAACCCCGCGCACCCTGCCTTTGGTGAAAATCACGCCTTTGGCCTGGGCGCTGCGATAGAAATCCTCGCCGTTGCCGGGGGTGCGCAGGTCGGTATAGATGACCACGGTATCGATGGCCGGGTTCGCGTCCTTGAAATACATCGCCTGCTTGATCGAAGCGTTGCAGCAGAATCCGGAACAGTAGGGCAGGTGTTCGCCGCTGTCGTCGCGCTGCCCTGCGCACTGCACGAAAGCAACGGTTCTGATTTCGCCGCCGTCGGACGGGCGCCGGATCGGCGTGCCTTGGCTTGCGGCCTCGCGCGCGAGTTTTTCCAGGCCGGCCTGGTCGACCACGTTGGGGGTCTTGCCGTAGGCGAATTCCGGGAGCCTGCCGGCGTCGTATGGCGTGAAACCCGAAGCCTGGACAATGGCACCGATTTCCTCGGTCGCGGTGCCGCCCGACCCGGTGGCGATTCTGACCGCGAAGCGGCCGGGAGCGCCGCCGGTTTCGGCGACCGTCGAGTTCAAATAGACCTTGATGCGCTTTTCGGCGTTGACCGCGGCGATCATCTGCGCCACGCCGGTATCCTGCGGATCGCGATAGGGCTCGCGGAAAGCGGCGCGTTTCCACAGCCTGCCGGCCCAGCCGCCGAGTTCTTTTTCCTTTTCCACCAGCACGACGTCGTAGCCGGTCCTCGCGGCCTCCAGCGCTGCCGTCATGCCCGAAACACCGCCGCCCACCACCAGGACGCGTTTGTTATGGCCGACGTCGGGATTGCCGGCCGGCACTTTCATTTTCCTGACTTCGGCGCAACCCATGCGCACCAAATCGTCGGCCATTTCCTGGGTGGTTTCCCGTGCCTCCGGCGTGTCGGGCTGGCTCCAGATCACGCCTTCGCGGAGATTGGCACGCGCCAGCGCGACCGAGGGAAACTGAAATGCTTCGGTCTTGGCACGGCGCGAACAGGCCGCGATCATGACGTGGGTCACGCCTTCCTTTTCGATATCGTCGCGAATCGTCTGCACGCCGGCCGGACTGCACAGGAACTCGTGCTCGCGCACGAGATTCATCTTGCCTTCCTTGGCGGCGATTTTGGCCGTCTGCGCGGTGGCGATGCGCTCGCCGATGCCACAGCCTTTGCAGATATATGCGGCGCTTTTCATTTCGCTCATGTTCATGCCTCTGCCTTGGCGATTTTGTTGACGACCTGTATGGCACGCAGCGCAGCGGCCGTCGCACTCTGGACCGCGCGATTGACGTCTAGCGCATTGGTCGCGCAACCGGCGCCGAACAGGCCGCTGCCTTCGGGCGAGGCTTCGATGAAGCCGCTGGAGTCGGCGACGATTTCCGCCGGGATATCGGCAGCGCTGACGCTGGGCTGCATGCCGATCGCCAGTACGCAAAGATCGTGGGTGTTGGCGTACCGATGATAGCCCTCGGTGTCGACGCCGTGCAGAATCACGTTCCCGGTGTCCTTGTCCTCCGCGATTCTTGCGACTTTCGACTTGATGAATCTGACGCAAGGATCGCGCCTCACATTTGAGTAGAAATCCTCGAAGCGGTCGATGGCGCGGATATCGATATAGTAAATGGTGGATTTGCCGCCATCACTCCACGCCTCGCGCACGTAGCGGGTCTGCTTGAGGGAGGCCATGCAGCAGATGCGCGAGCAATGGCGCAGATGATTTTCGTCGCGCGAACCGGCGCACTGGATGAAAGCCACGTCACGCGCTTCCTTGCCGTCCGACGGGCGCAGGAGCTTGCCGCCGGTCGGGCCGCGTGGATCGGCAAGGCGCTCGAATTCGACGCTGGTGATGACGTTGGCGAAACGGTCGTAGCCGTAGGGCTGGATTCTGGC
>JBKBXX010000168.1:0-4642 GCA_046313915.1 Burkholderiales bacterium
CGATGTACTGGCCGGCCAGAAACTGCAGGCGCTCGTTGGCCGGCAGCTTCAGGTGCAGCACCATGACATCGGGGGCGGCGCGCTCCATTTTCTGGACGCGGCACGGCAGGGTCCTGATCTGGATGTCCCTGGCCGCGCCGATTTCGCGGCACTCGATGGCGAGGTCGCTGAGGGGCCGCGCCTGGCAGAACAGCGCGAAGCCCAGTCTTTTTTCGGCTTCGGACAGCGCGTGTTCCTGGTAATGGCCGTAATCGACCCGGCCTTCGAGCACCTTGCCTTTGCAGGCGCCGCAAGCGCCATTGCGGCAGCCGTAGGCGATCACGAAACCTTCGCGCAGTGCGGCTTCGAGTATGGTTTCGCCGTCCGCGGCGCTGAAGACGTGGTTGCTGGGTTTGATAGTTATCCGGTGCGGCATGCTGGGCACGGGGCGCGGTTTTCTCCGCAAGACCCTGAATGAGCTAGAATTCCGTTATGAGACGTCTGCTGGTCATCGGTTGCGGCGATGTCGCGCTGCGCATGGTTCCGCTGCTCGCGGGGCGTTACCGCATGTACGCGCTGTCGCGCGAACCGCAGCGCTTCGCCGCGCTGCGTGCACTCGGCATCACGCCCATTCGCGGCGATCTCGACCAGCCGCAGACGCTGCGCGCGCTCGCCGGGCTCGCCCACGACGTCGTGCATTTCGCGCCGCCGCCCGGCCACGGCACACGCGATACGCGCACCGCGCATCTGATCGCAGCCCTGGCGAAGGGCGAAAGTCTACCACAGCAGTTGATCTATATCAGCACGAGCGGCGTCTATGGCGATTGCCGCGGCAGGCTGGTGCCCGAAACCCAGCCGCTGCGGCCGCAGACCGACCGCGCGCGGCGCCGTGCCGACGCCGAAAGACGGTTGCGCGAATGGGGCAGGCGCAGCGCGGTGAGCGTTTCCATCCTGCGGGTGCCGGGCATTTATGCGGCCGACCGCCTGCCGCTTGCACGGCTGGAGCGGGGTACGCCGGCGCTGCAAGCCGAAGACGACCCGTATGTGAACCACCTCCACGCCGACGATCTCGCGCGGCTGGTGGTCGCGGCCTTGCATCGCGCTCCTCCCGGCCGCGCCTACAACGCCGCCGACGACGCCCCGCAAAAAATGGGCGATTACTTCGACCTCGTCGCCGATCGTTTCGGGTTGCCGCGCCCGCCGCGCGTGGCGCGCGCCGAAGCCGAGCGCCTGCTGCCGCCAAACCTGCTTTCGTTCATGAACGAGTCGCGGCGGCTCGCCAACCGCCGTATCAAGCAGGAACTGCGCTTCAGGCTGCGTTACCCGACGGCCGGCGACGGCATCGCCGCGGCGCTCGCCGCGCCTGCCGTTCCGGGCGCAGGCTGCCGCTCATGAACCCTGCCGCGGCGAGCGAGGCGATCATCGTGATCACCACTTTCCCCGACCGCGCGACGGCCGTGCAGCTCGCGCGCTCGCTGGTGGCAAAGCGCCTCGCGGCGTGCGTCAGTGTGCTGGCGGCGTGTGAGTCGGTCTACCGCTGGCAGGAGACGCTCGAAAGCGCAGCCGAAGTGCCGCTGCTGATCAAAACCCGCGCCGCGCTCTATGCCGCGGTCGAAACGGCGGTCCGCGAGGCCCATCCTTACGAACTTCCCGAAATCGTCGCTGTCCCAGTGACGCGCGGCCTGGCCGGCTACCTCGAATGGGTGGCGGCGGAAACCGCGGCATCCGCCACGGATGAACCCCCCGCTTCCTGAGAAACCGCCGATGCGCTTTCTGCTGACCCTGCTGCTGCTCGCTTCGTGGCCCGTCTCCGCCGCCGAGCCGCCTCTGCTGGAACCGGAGCAGGCTTTCCGCTTCATGGCGCGGCTGGCCGACGCCAACACCGTGGAGGTGAATTACCAGATCGCGCCGGGCTATTACCTGTATCGCGACAAGTTCCGTTTTGCGGTCGAGCCGGCGTCGGTCGCGCTGGGCGCGCCCCAGCTGCCGCCCGGCAAGCTCAAGAAAGACGAGTTCTTCGGCGAAGTCGAGGTGTATCGCGAAGCGGTAAAAATCCTGCTGCCGCTGCGGCACGACGGCACGGCGAAAACCGCCTCGGTGACGGTCGTGTCGCAGGGCTGCGCCGACATCGGCGTGTGCTATGTGCCGCAGGAACACCGGGCCGAGCTCGATCTGGTGTCGCCCGTCGCGGCGGCAGACGGCGGCGCGTTTTCGCGCGCCGGCGCCGCGTTCCAGGCCGAAGACACGCGGATCGCCGGTCTGTTCCGCGGCGGCTTCTGGCTGCTGGTGGCGAGTTTCTTCGGTTTCGGCCTGTTGCTCGCGTTCACGCCGTGCATGCTGCCGATGGTGCCCATCCTGTCCGGCATCATCGCCGGCCGCGGCCATCACCTGACCAGGATGCATGGTTTCCTGCTGGCGGCCGCCTACGTGCTCGGCATGGCGCTCACCTATGCGCTGGCGGGAGTGGCCGCGGGGCTTTCCGGCGCGATGCTCGCGGCGGCGCTGCAAAGCCCGTGGGTGCTGGGCGCCTTCGCGACGATATTCGTGGCGCTGGCGCTCGCGATGTTCGGTTTCTACGAGCTGCAACTGCCGGTGGCGCTGCAATCGCGGCTCGCCGACGCCAGCAACCGCCTGCACGGCGGGCATTTCGCCGGCGTGTTCAGCATGGGCATCCTCTCGGCGCTGATCGTCGGGCCGTGCGTGGCCGCGCCGCTCGCCGGCGCGCTGCTCTACATCAGCCAGAGCGGCGACGTGGTGCTGGGAGGCAGCGCGCTGTTCGCGATGGGGCTCGGCATGGGCGCGCCGCTACTGGCGGTCGGCGCCTCGGCCGGCGCACTGATCCCCAAGGCCGGACCGTGGATGGACACGGTCAGACGCTTTTTCGGCGTGCTGTTGCTGGCAGTCGCGATCTACCTGGTGTCGCCACTGGTTCCGCTGCCGGCGCAGATGCTGGCGTGGGCGGCGCTGCTGATCGTCAGTGCGATCTACATGGGCGCGATCGACCCGCTGCCGGTCGGCGCGCACGGTTTCCAGAAGTTCAGCAAAGGCGCAGGCGTGATTGCGCTGGCGGCGGGAATCGCGTTCCTGATCGGCGCGTTGTCGGGCAGCCGCGATCTCCTGCAGCCGCTGTCGGGTTTGCGCGCGAGCCCGAACGGGGCGTCGCCGGCTGCCGCCGCGCCAGCGGTCGCGTTCCGGCGCGTGAACAGCGTGGCCGAACTCGAAAACGCGATCCGTGCGGCTGCGGGCAAGCCGGTCATGCTCGATTTTTATGCCGACTGGTGTGTGTCGTGCAAGGAACTCGAGCGTTACACTTTTAGCGATCCGCGCGTGCAGACACGTTTTGCCGGCATGCTCACGCTCCAGGCCGACGTCACCGCCAATACCGCCGAACACGCGGCGCTGCTCAGGCGCTTTCGGCTGTTTGGCCCACCGGGGATCGTGTTCTTCGATAGAAACGGCAATGAAATCAACGGGTTGAGGGTGATCGGTTTCCAGCCCGCGGATCGGTTCGTTGCCGTTCTCGACCAAGTGATCGATTACCGGTGAGCGGCAGCGGACAGCGGCGCTTTCTGTGGTTTGCGGCGGTGGCGGTGCTTGCCCTCGTCGCAGGCGCGGGGTTCAACTCCTGGCGCCTGGCAAGCAGGCAGGCCGAGCAGGGGGCTGCGGCCGCGGTGATGACGACGCCGCTCGCCGATCTGGAAGGGCGGTGGCAGACGCTCGGCCAATGGCGCGGCAAGGTGCTGGTGGTCAATTTCTGGGCGACGTGGTGCGCGCCCTGCCGTGAGGAGACCCCGCTTTTCGTCAGATTGCAGGACAAATATCGGGAGCGGGGTCTGCAGTTCGTCGGCATCGCCATAGACCGGCGCGAGCCGGTAGAGGCTTTTGTCCGGGAATTCGGCGTCAACTATCCGGTACTGCTGGGCGGGACCGAAAGCGTCGAAATCTCGCGCAAGGCCGGCAACCGCATCGGCGCTCTGCCTTTTACGCTGATCGTCGATCGCAACGGAAACATCGTCGCCACCCGCTTGGGCGAAGTCAAGGAAGCGCAGCTGCAAGCGATGCTCGCACCGCTGTTATAGTTTTATCTTCCGGTAATTCTGCGGCAAATAACGCCTAATCTCTGTCAATTATGGCGTTCTGTGGGGCAGCCGGGCCCCCGGCGATGCGCGCTCCCGCCCAATTTTTCCCGCCGCCCGCGCTGCGGCGATGCCGCCGGCGGCGTATTTATAATCCATTGATTTCAAACAATTATTTTTTTGGGCCGCGCGGCGCGGGCAAAATCCGCTAAACTTCTGGACAACTTGCCGCCATTTGCGGCAAACTTGCGGCGATCTGACGTTTATCCGGGAGCCGATGGCTAGCGGGCGCGTGCCACCCGGCACCGCAATATCGGCGCGGTCTTCCGCCATGGCAAAATCCAAGAACATGAAAACTGCCAAAAACATCCTGGTCGTCAACGGCCCCAACCTGAATCTGTTGGGAACCCGCGAGCCCGGGCATTACGGAAACGAAACCCTGCAGGAAATCGAATCCCGGCTCGCCGCCCGCGCCGAAAAAGCGGGAGCGCGGCTCGTCGCCTGCCAGAGCAACTCCGAGGCCGAGCTCGTCGAGCGCATCCAGCAGGCGGGGCGCGACCAGGTGGATTTCATCATCATCAATCCGG
>JBKBXX010000169.1:0-4634 GCA_046313915.1 Burkholderiales bacterium
TCAAGAGCGCGCCCGCCGCCATCGAAGCGCGTCCGCTCGGCAGTGCGCCGCCGCCCGCCGCCGCGGCCGGCGCCGACGGCGTCAAAATCTCGCCCAAAGGCGTGCGCGTGCCTTACTCGGACAAGGTTTATGCGCAGATGGCTACGCTCAGCCCCGCGCCGCCTCCCGCCGTGAAAGCCGAGACCGCGGCCGAGCGGCCCGAGGGCGCCAAGGACAAGGACAGCGATGATCTCGAATGGGGGTGGCCGACAAGCGGCAGGATCGTCGGCGCCTTCAACGACGGCAGCAGCAAGGGCATTGCGATCGCCGGCAAGCTCGGCCAGCCGGTCGTGGCGAGCGCCGCAGGGCGAGTCATTTTCAGTGGCGTCGGCATCCGCGGTTTCGGCAAGCTGATCGTGATCAAGCACAACAACACCTTCCTCAGCGTCTACGCGCACAACAGCGAGCTGCTGGTCAAGGAAGGACAGACGGTCGCCAAAGGCCAGAAAATCGCCGAGATGGGCAATACCGATACCGACCAGGTCAAGCTGCACTTCGAGATCCGGCGCCTGGGCAAACCCGTCGATCCGGTCAAGCTGCTGCCCGAGCGCCCGGGCTGAACGATCCGTTCCTGCGGGCCGTCAGGCGCGGAATTTACCGACGCGGCGTCTGAGCTCGTCCAGCGCGGCGGCGTCTGCCGCGTTCGCCGTGCCGTAACGCAGTGCGACATAGAGGCGGGTGATGACGGCGACCGCCGGCGCGAGCTCGGGACGCAGGCGCGCCAGGCGCGCCGCGTAAGCGAGTGGCCCTTCGGCCGCGGCGCGCGGCAAACCGCAGCGTCCCAGCCTGGCGCAGAACTTCCCGTAGGCGAGCGCCGCCGGATCGCGCGGCATTGCCTTGAGCCGGCGCAGCAGCGACCCCAGCAGCGCCAGCGTGACGAGGCCGGAGGCGGCGACGAGGATCGCCGCCAGCGTGCGCCAGCTTGCATCGTCGATGCCGGCGTGTGCCAGCAGGCGGCGCTGACGTTCCGGGTTGTAGCCGAGCACCCATTGATTCCAGCCGTTGGCAAGCGAATCCCAGTTCAGCCGCAACCGCCGCAGCCATTCGTGACCGCCGCGCACCATGAGCGGCAGCGCATCGCTTTCGGGTACCGCGGCGGCGATGCCCGCTTCGACGCGCAGCGGGGAAACCGCGGCGGTGGGATCGACGCGCACCCAGCCGCTGCCGCCCAGCCACACTTCGGTCCAGGCGTGGGCATCGGCCTGGCGCACGATCATGTAATCGCCGAGCGGATTGATCTGGCCGCCCTGGTAGCCGGTGACGATGCGCGCCGGAATGCCGGCGGCGCGCATCAGCACCGCGAAAGCGGATGTATAGTGTTCGCAGAAACCACGGCGGGTATCGAACAGGAATTCGTCGACCGAATCCCTGCCGAGCAAAGGCGGGTTCAGGGTGTAGGAGAAGTCCTGGTCGCGGAAAATCGCGAGCGCTGCGTCCACCACGGCGCGGTCATCGGCGTATTGGGCGCGCAGCGCCTGCGCCAGGTGCAGGGTGCGCGGATTGAAACCTGCGGGAAGCCGCAGCGCACGTTGCAGCGTCGCGCCGGATTCGGCGCTGCCATAGCCCGAATCGGGATGCGAAGTCATCGCATAGCGCAGCCGGCCGATGACCGGGGTGTCGGCGAGCAGCTGGAAATCGGCGGTTACCCTGGCGCGCGGCGGCGGCTGCGCCGGCAGCTCGAGCGCAAACAGCCAACGCCGGTTGTGCGGCTCGAGGGTCACTTCGTATTCGATCGGCGGCGTGCGCGGCTGCACGCGAGGCTCGCCGTAAGCGGGACGCGGCGCGCTCCAGGTCCTGCCGTCGAAATCCCATAGCACCGGGCCGCGCCAATACAATTGCTTGGGCGAAGGCGGCGGCGAAGAAAAAACCACCCGGAAAGCGACGGCGTCGGACAGACCGAGGCTGCTCAAACTGCCCGGCGACATGGTGTCGGAAAGTCCGGAGACGCCAGCATGGGCATCTTGCGGCAATCCCCACAGCGGGCCCTGGATGCGCGGAAAAAACAGGAACAACACCAGCATCAGCGGCACCGACTGCGCGAGCAGCGCGGCGGCGCTGCGCAACGGCTGGCGCAACGGTGGCGGGGCGGTCGGCGTGTACTGGAGGCTGATCATGGCCGCGGTGATGATCCACACGCAAGCGAGCATGTAGATCGCGGTGGGTATCGTCTGGGAGTAGAAAAAATTGGTGACGACTATAAAATAACATATGAAAATCAATATGATGCAGTCTCTTGTCGATCTGCTTTCGAGAGTCTTGAGCGCCATCATGACGATCAGCAGCGCGACTCCTGCATCGCGTCCGAAAAGGGTGTGGTAATGAAGATAGACGGCGGCGAGGATGCCCGCCACGAGCAGCGACACGAGCCACTTGCGCGGCGGCGGCAGGCGGCGATGGCCGAGATGGGCGCGCCACGACAGCAGCGTGGCAGCGAGGCCGGTGAGCCACCACGGCAGACGTGCGGCGTGCGGCAAGGCGACCAGCACGAAGGCCGCCATCACCCACAGCAGGTTGCGCAGGCCGAGTGCGGTGCCGTTCATGGGTGCGCCGTGCCAGGCTCGAAACGCGCGAGCGCCTCCAGGCAGCGCCCGCGCTGGGCGTCTCCGCCGGCGATGGCGATGGTTTTTCCGGGCAGCCGCAGACCGAACGGCATGCCCGAGGCGTGGGCGTCGAGCACCCAGCGCGCGAGATGCGACAGTTTTTCCTCGAAGCCCATGCGCGCCGGCAGCGATTCCCATGCCAGCCACACTTCGGAGACGCCGCGTCCGCCGAACTGTTTGGTGAGCAGGCCTTGCCCGCGTGCCGCTGCCTTCCACGCGATGTGCCGCGGCGAGTCGCCCGCGTGATAAGGGCGCAGCCCGGCGAAATCTTCCCGCCCCGCCCCGCGCCCGGCGTGTGGACCGGCGACATTCTCGGGCGCAGGCAGCGCCAGCCCGGCGGGCGCCGGACGCGGGTAGACCGTGCATTGCACATCGGGTTCGAAATAGGCCCATGCGTGGTACAGGCCGAGCGGATAGCGCGTGAACAAGGTCAGTTTTCCCGGCCGCAGCAGGCCGCGACGCGGCGCGGCGACGGTGATGTCCAGCAATGCGCTGCGGCGCGCCGGCACATCGGTGTAAGCCGTGCCTTGGTGATCGCGCGTGAGGCCGATGCGGTAACGGTCGGTGGCGCCGGGGTTGTCGATGCAGATCGTGAAGCGCGCGTGTTCCCCCGCGAACACCGGGCTCGCGCGCGCGGCCGACAGCCGCAACCCGCCGAGATTGCGAAACGTGTGGAGCATGGCGACGATGCCCATCGCGGCGAGCAGGAAAGTCAGCACATAGCCCAGGCTCAGGTTGTAATTGATCGAGCCGGTCAGCAGCAGCACGAGCACCACCGCAAACGCCACGCCTTGCCGCGTCGGCACAATGAACACGCGGCGTTGCCCCAGCACCACGGCCCCGGACTCGGCGCCGTGCGGCCTGAATATCCAGTCGCGGAAACGGTTTTTGAACGGGAAGTACATCGCTTTGGTGAAACGTGAATCGTCCATTTTCGCCCGCGTATCGCGCGCGCTTCGCGTGCCTTACGGAATCGCCACTTGCCGGATGAGCTGTTCGGCGATTCCTGCGCTGTCGGCACGGGCGGCTTCGCCGACCGCGACCAGGCGGTGCCCGACCACGCCTGGCAACACCGCCTGCACGTCTTCGGGAACGACGTGGTCGCGGCCGTCCATCAGTGCCCAGGCGCGCGCCGCGTGCAGCAGCGCGAGCGCGGCGCGTGGCGACAGGCCGTTGACATAGTCGGCGGTGCGGCGGGTATGGTTGACCAGCGCCTGCACATAATCGAGCAGCGCCTCCGAGCAGTGCACCTGCTGCACGCGGCGCTGCATTTCGATCAGCTCCCCGTCTTCCATGCACGGCGCGAGCCTTTCGAGCAGATCGCGCCGGTCCTGTCCCTGCAGCAGCGCGCGTTCCGCCTCGTTGTCGGGATAGCCGAGCTCGATGCGCATCAGGAAACGGTCGAGCTGCGATTCGGGCAATGGGAAAGTGCCGACCTGGTGCGAGGGATTTTGCGTGGCGATGACGAAAAACGGCTGCGGCAGACGACGCGTCTCGCCTTCGCTCGTGACCTGGTGCTCTTCCATTGCTTCGAGCAGCGCGCTCTGGGCCTTGGGCGTGGCGCGGTTCACTTCGTCGGCCAGCACCACCTGGGCGAAAATGGGCCCCGGATGAAACTGGAAGCCGCCGCTTTCACGGTTGTAGACCGATATGCCGAGAATGTCCGCCGGCAGCAGATCGCTGGTGAACTGGATGCGCTGGAAGCCGAGGCCGAGCGAAGCGGCGAGCGCGTGGGCGAGCGTGGTCTTGCCGACCCCCGGGATGTCTTCGATCAGCAGATGGCCCCGCGCGAGCAGGCAGGCGACGGCGAGCCGGATCTGACGCTGCTTGCCGAGGACGATGCTGCCGACCCGGGCGACGACGTTGTCGATGGAATTGCTCATGAGCGAGTTTGCCACGGCTCGGGCGTTCCGTGTTGCACCATGCCCATATGCTCAGTCCTGCAGCTGCGCCGTCACGCGCACGACATGGGGATCGTCGGGATCGGTGGCGATG
>JBKBXX010000170.1:0-4552 GCA_046313915.1 Burkholderiales bacterium
TCCGGTTTCCAGTACGGCTTTACTTTCGATGAGACCACCAATGAAGACGACACCCTGATGCAGAAAGGGGGCGTCACGTTGCTGATCGATCCCATGAGCCTGCAATATCTGACGGGCGCCGAAATCGATTACCAGGAAGGAATCGAAGGTGCGCAGTTCGTGATCAAGAATCCGAACGCGACTTCCACCTGCGGTTGCGGTTCATCGTTTTCGGCCTGAGCCGGAAGCGGCTGCCGGTCGAAAAGGGGGCGATGCCCCCTTTTTCGCTTCAGGCGGGGTAAATTGCGCCGAGCCGGCGCGGCCCGCGCGCCCCCGTCACGTCCGGCAGATTGCCGGTTTTGCCGAGCAGCGACTGGCGCGCAAGCCACGCGAATGCCAGCGCTTCCACCCCTTCCGCATCGATTCCCAGAACGTCTGTGACGTTTAGCACGGCGTTCGGCAACAGTTCCTGCAGGCGGGCAAGCAATGTCCTGTTGCGCGCGCCGCCGCCGCACACATAGATTTCCGCAACGCCGCTGCAATGGCGGACGATTGCCTGCGCGATGCCGCTGGCAGTGAGTTCGAGCAAGGTTGCCTGCACATCGGCAGCGGATTCGGTGCCGGAAAGCGCGCGTTTGAGCCACGCGAGATTGAAGCTTTCGCGTCCGGTGCTTTTGGGCGGCGGCAGACTGAAAAATTCATGGGCGAGCAGCGTGTCGAGCAGCACCGGAACGACTTTGCCGCGGGCGGCCCAGGCGCCGTTTTCGTCGTATGGTTTCCCCGCGCACTCCATGATCCAGGCATCGAGCAGCAGATTGCCGGGTCCGCAATCAAAACCGGTCACCCTGCCCGAAGGCGGCAGATCGGTCACGTTGGCGATGCCGCCGATGTTGACGATCACACGATGCCGGTCTGCGGCGTGGAACAGTTCGCGATGGAAAGCCGGCACCAGCGGTGCGCCCTGGCCGCCGGCCGCGATGTCGCGGCTGCGGAAGTCGCATACCACGGTGATTCCCGCGAGTTCGGCGAGCAGCGCGCCGTTCACCAGCTGCAGGGTATAGCCGGCATCGGGACGATGGCGTACCGTTTGCCCATGGCAACCGATGGCGGCGATCTGCGCCGGGTCCGTCCCCGACTGCGCGAGCAAGGTTCTGACGGCTTCGGCATAGGTGCGGGAAAGCTGGTTGGCAAGGAGGGCGGCGCGGTGCAGCTCGTTGCTGCCCGCGTCGTGCAGTTCCAGCAGCTTTTCACGCAGCAACGGCTGAAATGGCTGGTAATGGCGGTGGATCAGCCGTGCGCCAGTATCGCCGAAACCGGCGAGCACGGCGTCGACCCCGTCGAGGCTGGTGCCGGACATCAACCCGACGTAGAGTTCGGACATCGGGAAAGTTGCGGAGAATCAGTCCAGGCTGGCGATGTTGGTCCCGCGCAGCAGCCTCAGGTGCTGTGCCATCGCTTCCGCCACGGCTTCGAACGCGGGCTTCTGGGCGGCGGTGATGGGCGGCGCGGAAGGCATCACGACACGCAGGGGATTCTGGTGCACGTTATTGATGCGAAACTCGTAATGCAGATGCGGGCCGGTTGCGAGCCCCGTGGCACCAACGTAACCGATCACATCGCCCTGGCTGACACGGGCGCCTTTGCGGATGCCTTTGGCGAAGCCGGAGAGATGGCCGTACCAGGTGGTGTATTGGGATTGATGGCGCAGCACGACCAGGTTGCCGTAGCCGCCGTGTCTGCCGGCGGATTCGACGACGCCGTCGGCGGTGGCTTTGACACGGGTGCCGCTGGGTGCCGCGTAGTCGATGCCTTTGTGCGCACGCCAGGTCTGGAGCACGGGATGGTAGCGTGCGTTGGTGAAGCCCGAGCTGATGCGCGAAAATTCGAGCGGTGACCGCAGGAAGGCCTTGCGGATATTCTTGCCTTCGAGCGTGTAATAGCCGCCATGGCCTTCGGCATTCTGGAACCACACCGCCTGATAGCTTTTGCCCTGGTTGATGAATTCCGCGGCCAGCACGCGCCCGGTCCTGACCACTTCGCCGAGGTGATGGAAAACTTCGTAGACCACCGTAAAGCGGTCGCCTTTGCGCAGATCCCTGTGAAAGTCGATGTCGGTGGAAAAGATGTCGGCAATCTGGACGGCGACCGCGTCGGGAAGATTAGCGGCATCGGTGGCGGCAAACAGGGAGCTCCTGATTTCACCCGATTTCATCTGGGTGCGCCGCTCGAGCGCGGCCGGCTGCTCGCTGACGACGTAGCCGTTGCCATCGCGGTCGGCGGAAAACAGCGTGTTGCCGTTGAGATAGCGCAGCGCGAGCAGCTTGCCGTCGGCGGTCGTTTGGGCGCGGAGGGTGCGGCCGGGCTGCAGCTGGTAGAGGGCCCTCGCCTCGCGGGTGTTGCGCAGTGTGTCGACCGCCGCCGCATCCTCGACTTGCAGGCGCGCGAGCAGGCTCGCAACGGTGTCGCCGCGCTGGATGCGTTCTTCGCGCCAGAAAGTGTTGCTGGAATCGTCGGCCGTTGCGAAATCCGGCAGGGCGACCTGCTCCGTAACCGCGGTGAGCACGGGACGTTCGACGAGGGTATCGGGTGCAATGCCGAAAGCGGCAACGACGCCGAAAAAGGGCAAGGCAGCGATGGCAGCCAGCCGGCCTGCTTTGTTGCTCAAGACCAGCCGCAGCAGGTTTTGCGCTAAAATTGCGCTCTTGGCTTGCTGCATGATTTCCCTGAATTTTTGAAGCCGCAAGCTTAGCAGAATCCTTTCTGGTGGCAAACCCGCAATTTCGCATCGTGAAACACGGATGACCATGGCATCGCTGGACGAACAACTCGAAATCATCAAACGCGGCTGCGATGAATTGCTGGTCGAAAGTGAACTCAGGGACAGGCTCCAGGCCGGACGGCCGTTGCGGGTCAAGGCCGGTTTCGATCCCACTGCCCCCGATCTTCATCTCGGGCATACCGTGCTGATCAACAAGCTCAAGCAGTTCCAGGATCTCGGCCATCGGATCCTGTTCCTGATCGGCGATTTCACCGGAATGATCGGGGACCCCACCGGCAAAAATGCGACGCGGCCGCCGCTCACGCGCGAAGAGGTCGCGGCGAATGCCCGGACTTACACCAACCAGGTGTTCAAGATCCTCGACCGCGAAAAAACCGAGGTGGTGTTCAATTCGGCGTGGATGGACAAGATGAGCGCGGCGGACATGATCCGTCTGGCCGCGACCCATACGGTGGCGCGCATGCTCGAACGCGACGATTTCGGCAAGCGCTACCGGGCCAACCAGCCCATCGCGATTCACGAATTCCTCTATCCGCTGGTCCAGGGCTACGATTCGGTGGCGCTGCGCTGCGATATGGAGATCGGCGGCACCGACCAGAAATTCAATCTGCTGATGGGGCGCGAACTGCAGAAACATTTCGGCCAGCCGCCGCAATGCATACTGACCATGCCGCTGCTGGTGGGGCTCGATGGTGTCAACAAGATGTCGAAGTCGCTCGGCAACTATGTCGGCATCGATGAAAGCCCGGCGGAAATTTTCGGCAAGCTGATGTCGATTTCCGATGAGCTGATGTGGCGTTACATCGAATTGCTGTCGTTTGCCACAGTAGAAAAAATTAATGAATGGAAACAAATGGTTGCGTCAGGAGGCAATCCTCGTGACGTCAAGGTGGCTTTCGCGCAGGAAATCGTCGCCCGCTTCCACGGTGCGGCGGCGGCGCGCGCGGCGCTTGCCGATTTCGAGGCGCGTTTCAAGCAGGGCGAGGTGCCTGTAAACATTCCCGAAGTGAAGCTGCAGGCGGGGGCGGACGGCCTCGCCATTTCCCAGGCGCTGAAACAGGCCGGACTCACCGCGAGCACTTCCGAAGCGTTGCGCATGATCGAGCAGGGAGGCGTGAAGCTCAACGGCGAAAAAGTCGGCGACAGGACGCTGAAACTGGGCAGGGGCGGACCGTTCGTGCTGCAAGTCGGCAAGCGCAAATTCGCGCGCGTGACCGTCACTTGAGTTTTCCGGTTCTCGCTGCCGCCACTTTTGCCGACGCGATAAAGGATGACTGCCATGCAAACGACATGCCCGACCGAGGGGGCTGCGCCGGGCAGGGAAATCGCGACGCTCGGCGGCGGTTGTTTCTGGTGCCTGGAAGCGGTGTTCGACGAACTGAAGGGTGTCGAGTCCGTCGAATCCGGCTACATGGGGGGGCACCAGGCCAATCCTTCGTATGCGCAAGTGTGCGGTGGCGGCACCGGCCACGCCGAAGTGGTGCGGATCACCTTCGATCCCGCTGTCGTTTCCTTCGAGGAAATCCTCGAAGTCTTTTTTGTGATCCACGATCCGACCCAACTCAACTTCCAGGGCAACGACGTGGGCACGCAGTACCGTTCTGTGGTTTTTTACCACTCCCCGGAGCAGAAAGCGGCGGCGCAGCGGGCCATCGCCGCGCTGGAGGCAGCCAGGCTCTGGTCTGCCCCTGTCGTGACCGAGATCGCGCCGGCCTCGCAGTTTTATCCCGCCGAAGACTTCCACCAGAAATACTTCGAGCTAAATCCGTTCCAGCCCTATTGCCGCGCGGTGGT
>JBKBXX010000171.1:0-4485 GCA_046313915.1 Burkholderiales bacterium
TGCTGAAGGAAGCCGGTATTTCGCTGCGCGCGCTCGACGGCATCGGCTACGGCGCAGGGCCGGGGTCTTTCACCGGATTGCGCATTGCGTGCGCGGTGACGCAGGGACTGGCTTTCGGGGCCGACCTGCCGGTAGTGGGGGTATCCACGCTGGAATCGCTGGCGGCGCAGACGGGAGTCGAGCGGGTGTTGACCCTGCTCGATGCGCGCATGACCGAGGTCTACTGGGCAGCCTATGAACGAGATGGCGAGGACTGGCGGACAACGCTCGCTCCCCGGCTTGCCGCGCCGGATTCGGTTTTTGTGCCGGATGCCGCTGACTGGGCGGGGGCAGGTAACGGCTTTGCCGTGCTGGATGCCGGCACGCGGGCAGAGCTGGCCGCCAGACTCACGCAGATCGACGAGACCCTGATGCCGGATGCCGCCGCCATGGCGCCGCTGGCGGCACGTGCCTTTGCGCGGGGCGCAGCGGCAGACGCCGCTGCCGCTGCGCCGATTTATCTGCGTGACAAGGTCGCGCTCACGGTGCAAGAACGCCGCGCGAAAAAAACGGCATGAGCGCGGTGTTCGAAATACGGCACAGTCTGCGGCCGATGCTGGAATCCGATTTGCCGCGTATCCACCGCATTGAACAGGCAAGCTACGAATACCCCTGGAGCCCGGGCAATTTCAGCGACTCCCTGCGCGTCGGCCACAGCATGTGGGTGCGCGAGGCCGAAGGCGAGGTGATCGGCTATTACGCCATGATGGCGGCGGCAGGGGAAGCGCATCTGCTCAATCTCACCATTGCGCCGTCATGGCGGCGCCACGGCCACGGCCGCGACCTGCTCCAGCACTGTATGAACCGTGCATGCGATCACTGCGCCGAAAGTCTGTTCCTCGAAGTGCGAACGTCGAACAGCGTGGCCATCGCGCTGTATCGCAGCAGCGGCTTCGTCGATCTGGCGGTGCGGCGCGGCTACTATCCCGCGCGCCACGGCCGCGAAGACGCGCTCATCATGAAGAAAGACCTGGCGTGTTGAGCCGCGACGATATTTTCGAGGAGCTGGGCATCGGGCCGGTCTGGCGTCTGCGCGAGGCCATGCCTGCCGTGCCGCAAGCGGATGCCGGCCATCGCGCAGCGCCACAATCGGCCGATTCTCCCCCGCTCGCTGCTCGTCATGTTCCGCTTGCCCGTTGGGACCAGCTCGAAGACGCCGTCGCCCACTGCACCGCCTGCAAACTCCATGGCACGCGCACACAGGGCGTGCTCGGCGTGGGCGACCGCAACGCAGACTGGTTGTTCATCGGCGAAGCGCCCGGGGCGGACGAGGATCGTCTCGGCGAGCCCTTCGTCGGCCAGGCCGGCAGGCTGCTCGACGCCATGCTCGCCGCCATCGGCCTTGTGCGCGGCGATAACGTCTATATCGCCAATGTGCTGAAATCGCGTCCGCCCGGCAACCGCAATCCCGAGCCTGACGAAGTTGCCGCCTGCCGGCCCTATCTGCTGGCGCAGATCGAGCTGATTCGGCCCAAACTCATCGTCGCGCTTGGCCGCTTCGCCGCGCAGAGCCTGCTGCAAACGGACGAAACCATTGGCCGCCTGCGCGGCCGCGTGCACCGTTTCCAGACATTGCCGCTGGTGGTGACCTATCACCCTGCCTATCTGCTGCGCAACCTGCCCGACAAGGCGCGCGCGTGGGAAGACCTGTGTCTTGCGCGCCGCACCATGCAAAACCTGGCCGATTCCTGACCGTGCTGCTCATCGCCCGCTACTTGCCACGCCTTACTCTCACGCAATGAAACTCCTCCATTCCGCCCTCCGTTTCCGCGTCAATTATTTTTCCGACCTTGGCCGCCATCAGGTGGTGGTGTGGATGCCGGGCGACACGCCGCCGGTCGACGCGCAGATGGATGTGGGGCCAAAGCTTGAGCACGAAGTGCCGATCGAGGTTTTCCGCAGGGATATCGCGCCGCTCAAGCAGGGGCGTTTTTATCCCTCGCAACTGCTGCAAGCCAACGACGCCCCCGGCCCGATGTTCCGGGTGAAACGGCTCAATGGCGAACACTTCGTCGCCAATTTCAGTCACCCGCTGCAGGATCGCATCTTCAGCATCGATAGCGGCAAGAGCGATGTGTCGACCGTGCCCATCGGAAAAGTCGGCCAGTTGCTCGAATGGAGCGGAATGGAAACGCAATATCAGACGCCGACGGATTTCGAATCCCCGGACGCCTTTTCCCGCGAGGATGAGTCATCCGACGCCGATTTTTATGCCACACCGCGCAAGCTGATTCATGTCGATGCCGTGTGCGCGCGGCGGATTCAGGCGCTGTATCGCACCGTGCTGCCGGAAAACGCCCGCGTGCTCGACTTGATGGCAGGCTGGCGTTCGCATCTGCCGGATACGGTGCGGTCTGCCGTGGGCCTGGGCATGAACGCCGAAGAACTGGCCGACAACCCGCAGCTTGCCGGGCGCGTGGTGCACGATCTCAACGCCGATGCCAGACTGCCGTTCGCCGATGCCAGCTTCGACGCCGTGGTCTGCACCGTGTCTTTCGAATATCTCACGCAGCCGCGTGTGATCGTGGCCGAAGTCCGGCGCGTGCTGAAACCCGGCGGCATGTTCGTCGTCACGCTGTCGAACCGCTACTTTCCGCCCAAGGTGATCAAGCTCTGGACAGAATTGCATCCCATGGAACGCATGGCCTGGGTCGGCACCCTGATCAAGGGGGCCGGCTTCAAGAAGGTGGAAACCTACGTCGAGCGCGGCCTCAAACGACCCAAGGACGACCGCTACGCCGACCGTCTGGCGGAGTCGGACCCGCTGTTCGCAACCTGGGGCGTGGCACCCTGAAAATCGGCCTGATCTCCGACACCCACGGCCTTTTGCGCCGCGAGGCGCTGGCCGCGCTGGCCGGCAGCGACCATCTCATTCACGCCGGCGACATCGGCTCGCGCTCAGGCAGGCACAACGGAGTGCTCGACAGCTTGGCCAGCCTCGCTCCGCTGACAGTGGTGCGCGGCAACAACGACCGCGCCGCCTGGGCCCGGCACATCCCATGCACGGCAATGCTTGAATTTGAGGGGGTGCGCATCCATGTCCTGCATATCCTGAGCGACTTGGTCGTGGATCCGCAGGCGGCTGGCGTGCAGGTCGTGATCTCGGGGCACTCGCACAAGCCCTGCATCGAAACCCGCAGCGGCGTGCTCTACGTCAACCCGGGCAGCGCCGGGCCGCGCCGTTTCAGGTTGCCGGTGACGGTGGCGCGCCTCGACGTCAACGGCGGCCGGGTTGAAGCGGAATTGATCACGCTTTTGGAGTAAGGTGCATGCGTGAAAATCAATGAGGAGAGCAAAATGCTGAGATGGCTATGGGTTTCCTTGCTGGCGTTGTCGCTGTCGGGTTGCGGCTACAACACCTTCCAGACAGCGGACGAGAACATCAAGGCGAGCTGGGCCGAGGTGTTGAACCAGTACCAGCGGCGCGCCGATCTCGTGCCTAACCTGGTCAACGTGGTGAAGGGCTACGCCGCCCACGAAAAAGACGTGTTCACAGCCGTGACCGAAGCGCGTGCGCGCGTCGGCGCGATCCAGGCCACCCCCGGGCTGGTCAACGACGAGGCGGCATTCCAGAAATTCATCGCTGCGCAAGGGGAACTTACCGGCGCGATCTCGCGTTTGCTGCTGGTGGCCGAGAACTATCCGCAGTTGAAGGCCGATAGCCTGTTCCGCGACCTGCAGGCGCAGCTTGAAGGCACGGAGAACCGCATCGCTGTCGCGCGCAATCGCTATATCGAAGCAGTGAAAACCTACAATGTCACGGTGCGCTCCTTCCCGTCCAATCTCACCGCGATGGTGTTCGGCTACAAACTCAAGCCGAGTTTCACGGTGGAAAACGAGAAAGCCGTCGCCGTGCCGCCGAAAGTCGATTTTGGCGGCACGGCGCCGGCAGGGGCACCGTCCGCGGCGCGGTAAGCCGGGAATGTTGCGGCTGTCGCGAACGCGCTGGGCGTTCGCTTTTTCCCTTGCACTGTGTGCGCTGTCTGCCTGGGCGCAGGTGGCGGTGCCGGATCTGGTGCGCCGCGTCACCGATCTGACCGCCACGCTCAGCGCCGAGCAGATCGCCACGCTGGAAAATCAGCTCGCCGCGTTCGAAGCCCGAAACGGCAGCCAGATCGCGGTGCTGATCCTGCCCACCACCGCTCCCGAGGATATTGCGCAATTCGGCATCCGCGTCGCCGAACGCTGGAAAATCGGCCGCGCCAGAATCGACGACGGCGTGATCCTGATCGTCGCCAAGGATGATCGCAAGTTACGCCTCGAAGTCGGCTACGGGCTGGAAGGCGCGATCCCCGACGCGGTGGCCAAGCGGGTGATCGCCGAGACCATCACGCCGTATTTCAAGGCGGGGGATATTTACGGCGGCATCGAGGCCGGGGTGACGCAGCTGATGCGCGTAATCGAGGGCGAGCCGCTGCCGCCGCCCGCGCCCGGCGCGACCGAGGG
>JBKBXX010000172.1:0-4465 GCA_046313915.1 Burkholderiales bacterium
TGTCGACATAGCGGTACGGGCTGACGTCGCCATTCGCATCCGGCAGGTGAATGCGCAGCGCGTCGATATCGGTGTCCAGACCGACCAGCAGGATGTCGGGCGCGGCGCCGATGCCATAGGTGTTCTCGACGGCGGCGCGCAGTTCGTTCAGACGGGCGAGTGCCGATTCGGTCGCAAGCTTGTCGTTGCTGCCGTGCGCGGCACAGCCCTGGTCGCAGGCGTGGGAGCTGCTGTAGTGATAGACCGCGATTTTCAGATAGTTGAGCGAGTCGCCTCCGGCAATCGCGCCCGACAGGCGTTCGAGCTCGCGATGAGTCCAGTCGCTCACGTCCGCTTCGACGTCGAACATCGCCCCGGCGTAGGCCTTCACGTAGGTGTTGCGGTTCGGCGCCATGCGGAATACGAAAGGCAAAAGGCCCTGCAGCCGACCGTCCGCGCACGGCGAAATATCGACTGTATGGTAACCGCACGCGGCAAGGAATTCGGCCGTGATCGGCATCCTCTCGATCCACGGCGCCTGGTCGGCCTCCATGGAATCGACGCTGGTCCTGAAGCTTTCGAACACACAATGCGTATACAGCGCCTTCATGTCGAGGCCGGACACCCAGGCGTCCTCAAGCATACCCTGCGGCAGCGCGTACCCCAGCCGATCCAGCGCGAGGCGCTGCGCGCGCTCGACGAAGTCATGGTCGTGCTGGCGCGCGGAAATTTCCTTCAGTGTGGTGACGATGCGGGAAAAGCGCCCGCGAACGGTCTCTTCGTACTCGTACAGGCGTCGGTTGAGCTCGGCGTCGACCAGCGAATGCTCACAGCGTTGCCCCGCACCCAGGCTGCAAGCCGGGTTGGCAAGGCTGCCAATCCCGGCGGCAGCCCGCATGACCGCGGTGGACGCGCCTGTGCCGGCCTCGCGGGCCTGGGCCTGTCGCATCGCTACCAGACGTTTACGCGTGTTCATGTTCTGCTCTACCGCTTAGCCGCGCGCCCCACCCGAAAGCGTGACGACTGCGCCCTTGCCGGTATTACCCGACGAGCCCGTAATCCGGGACTCGGGCACTTCGACGCGTTCGATTTCACGGAACACCTGTGCATTCACTCCGGCGCCGCGCGGCTGGCCGCGCTGCGAAAAATTGCGCCCCTGGCTGGATGCGCCTTCCGTGCCCGTGACTCGCGTTTCCGCGTGCCAGGCATCGCCGGTGATGCGCGGGATTTCACGGCCTTCGCCAGTCAGACGGCGAGCTGCCGCTACGGCCTCGGCTTGTTCCACAGCAGCCGCGGCGCTATCGCGGTGACGGAATTCTGGCGTGCCGGTAATCAGACCGTCTGCTTTGTTGACCGGCCCGGTGATGCGGCCGGCGGCAAAGGCGCTGCCCGTCACATCGCCGAAGCGCTGACGCTGCGCATAGCGTGCCGGCGACTCGATGCTGAAATCGGCTGGCGCCGGCGCCGGCGAGGGCACTTCAAAGTTGCGGGTGCGCGCCACGAAGCGGCCGCTGGTCGCGCACTGTCCGGCAGAGTTGTCGATCCCCACATAAGGCGTACCGGAAATCACCTCGCACGCGCCGCGTTCGTCGCCGGTCATGGCCGAGCCGCCCGCGCCGGGGCGGTCGCCCGTCACTGCGGTGGCCGGAATCACGGCTGACTGGCGCACGCGCGCAGCCTGAGCGTCATAGTCCGGAGCCGGGCAGAAGGCCTGGAACTGGCCTCGGCCGATGTAGGGCGTGCCCGAAACTGGAGAGCAGGCTCCCATTTCGTTCCCCGTCACACGGCCGGCACGGCCGGGATAGCTGCCAGTCACGGCCTGCCCGCGCAAGGTTGTATCCACCACAACCTTGGCGACAGGCGAGACTGCATTCTGGGCGCCAACATCGCATACGGCCGCCAACTGCGCCGTGCCGATGTAGTCGGTACCGGTGACGGGTTTGCACCCGTAGGACTCGTCACCGGACAATTTTGGGCTGGGCGCCACCTCGGTGCCCGTGACTGCACGCCCCCCCAGCGTCGGCATCACGCTGACCTTGCGCGGACCCGTGTTGCCGGCATTGCACAGCGGCGCAAAATCGGATTGCGTGTAGTACTGGCTGCCGGTGATGCTGCGGCACGAACCGGGTTCGTTGCCGGTCACGTTTTCGGCGCGATTGACACTGGTACCCGACACGGTTTCGCTGCCGCGAGAGGACATCACGCTGACCTTGCGCGGATGGGGAGGCACCTCCGTGCCGCACACGGTCGAAAACTGCTCGGCGGCGAGATATTCGGTGCCGGTGATTCCGCGACACGCGCCCGGTTCGTCGCCAGTGATCCTGGAGGTATGGCCAACAGCCGTGCCAGTCACGCTTTTTCCGCTCGCAGTGTGCGTCACGGCAACCTTGTCGGGCGCCGTGTCGGCGGCGTTCGACATGTAGCGGGTGCCCGTCAGATTGCGATCCGCCCCCGGTTCATCGCCAGTAACCTTGCTGGAGCGGCCCACCAGGGTACCGCTGAGTTTTTCGCCCTTGGCCGTTTCGGTCACCCCCACCTTCGCCGGTGCCGGCGCAGGCTTGCTGGCGCAGAATTCAGCATAGCGCTCGGCCGAGAGATATTCGGTGCCGGTGATGCCGCGGCAGGCTCCCGGCTCGTCGCCGGTGACCTTTTGCGAACGCCCCAGTTCGGTACCCGTCACGCGATGCTCGCGCAACGTGCTCGACACTCCCACCTTGGCAGGATTCGGCGCCGGACGCCTGGCGTCACAGAGTTTGTCGAACTGTTCGGCGCCGACGTATTCGGTGCCCGTCACCGGGCGGCAGGCGCCCGGCTCGTTGCCCGTGACCTTGCGGCTGCGGTCGGTCATCGTGCCGGTGACCGGCTGTCCCGCCAGGGTATGGCCTTCCTCGACCTTGCTCGGCGCGGCGAGATTGCGCGCGCGCATCCGGCCGGACGGACGCGATTCGGCCTGGCTGCTGCCGGTGCGGCCCGCAAGCGCCTGAACCAGGCGGCGCTGCATGGCGATCTGGCGGCCCGTTGCACCTTTGGTAATCGCCGCCTGCCAATCCTGGCCGGGCATCGCCGCTGCGATCTTGGTCGCCTGCGCCACACGCTTCAGGCCAGCCTTGCCGTCCTGCGCGAGCGCAGCACGGCGGGCGCGGGCGAGCGCGCGACCGGTAGCCTGCTCGGAAACCTTGGCGACACGAACCTGGAGCGGCTCGCTGCTGGCTGCCGCAGGGGCAACACCGGCGCCGCACGCGGGATTCGTCCCGCCACAGCCGCATCCGCAGCCTGCCGGCCTGCTGTCTGCCGCCCCGGCTTGCTGCCGGCTGGGGCGAACGCGTCCGCTGGGACGCGTTGCGGCCGTTTTCTGCAGCGCGGCCTTGCCCGATCTGGACAGGGCCTCGCGGCGGGCGCGCGCGGGACTCATGCCGGATGCATTGCGCAACCGCGCAACCAGCGCTTGATCATCGGCATGCGCTGGCACGGCATGCGAAGCCGGGGAAGCGCTCGCGGCCGGCAGGGGCGCAGTCCAGCTCGCAGCCGTTGGGCGTGCCTGTGCCGGAGCCGGTTTGCCGACCCCGTTCTTGCCGTGCAGGGCCATGGCCTGCCGGCGCTTCAGCGCCAATTCGCGGCCCGACAGGGTCGCGCTGGCGTGACTTTCTGCGGCGTGTGTCATCACAGTCCTCGAAAGAATCGGTTCGTTGGGGCGACGGTCCTCGCCGACCGTCGCCGCAACGAACCCGGTTAAACGTTCGTTGCGTCCTGCCCGCCCGCGGCTCGCGCTGCGGGCGTGTCGTTATCAGTCCATCGTCAGGCCGCAAAGCGGCCCGGGGAATTAACGGTAAACGACGAAGGCCATGCCCTGGCTCTGCGCGTAGTTGTCATACGCAATAAAGCGAACCAGGTGGTTGGGGAACTCACGGTGGCAGGCTTCGATTTCGGCCAGCACGGCGTCGACCGACTGCTCGCCGAACATCGGCAGCTTCCACATGTACCAGTAGTTCACGCGAGCGGAGACGCCCTTCTCGCTGTGCTCGACGGCGGGGTTCCAGCCCTGGCTGATCGCGTAGGCGATCTGGCGGCGGATCTGGTCGGCGGTCATCGAGGGCAGGTACGAGAAGGTTTCGTACTTGGTCGCGGCTTTGTAGGCTTGTACGGCCATTGCTAGGTCCTTTCAGGTTGGGGCACGGACAGGGGGAGAATCCGCCCCCGCCCGCACGCATCGATTACTTGTTCGCGATGTCGAGCTTGTCCACCGTGTCGAACTCGAACTTGATCTCTTTCCAGGTTTCCATGGCGATCTTGAGCTCAGGCGAGTTCGCGGCAGCGGCGGTGAGGATTTCTTTACCCTCCTTCTCCAGCTGACGGCCTTCGTTGCGCGCCTGGACGCAGGCTTCCAGCGCGACGCGGTTGGCGTGCGCGCCGGCGGCGTTGCCCCAGGGGTGGCCCAGCGTGCCGCCACCGAACTGCAGCACGGAGTCGTCGCCGAAGATGGTGACCA
>JBKBXX010000173.1:0-4297 GCA_046313915.1 Burkholderiales bacterium
GTAGACCCAGTGCAGCAGCGCATCCTGCACCGGCTGGGCATTGCCGGCGCGGGGATGGTTGACGATAAGCACCACCGCTACGCGCCGTCCGCGGCCATTGAGCACATAGCCGGCGATCGCGCGCACGCCTTCCAGGGTTCCGGTCTTGATGTGCGCCTGTCCCGCCACCGCCGCGCCGTTGAGGCGTTTTCTCATGGTGCCGTCGACCGCGACGAGTGGCAGCGAGGCGATCAACTCCGGCATCACCGCGCTGTGGAACGCCGCGAGCAGCAGTTGCCCGAGGTTTTTCGCGCTGATGCGCGCAATGCGCGACAGCCCCGAGCCGTTTTCGATCACCAGTTCGGGGAACGTCAGATTCTTGGCCGACAACCATGCCTGTATGCTCTGGCTCGCCTTGCCGAAAGTGGCTGGCGCGCCCATGCTCGCCGCGCCCAGCGTGAGAAACAACTGGCGCGCCATGACGTTGTTGCTGAACTTGTTGATGTCGCGCACGATTTCCGCGAGCGCTCGCGACTTGACGCGCGCGACCAGCCGCGCGTTCGCCGGCACTTCGCCATCGCGAACGCTGCCGCCGAATGTGCCGCCGAGCTCCTGCCACAGCCGGCCGAACAGCGCCGCCACGTACTGGCGGTGGCCGAGCAGGCTGAAACTGCGGCTTTTTTCACCGCAATCCCACGCATAGGTGCCGTTGAACGCAAGCCGCGCGGCACCGTCATCGCCTTGCGCCTCGAGCTTGAGATTCGACACCCAATCGCCGCAGGCGCCGTCGACCGGCGTGAGGTTGTTGACGATCTGCACTTGCGGCAGCGCCGGTTCGAACAGGATCTTGACGCTGCGGGTTTCGCGGTCGGGCACGAACAACGCCGTCACCGCCTTGAAATTCACCAGCAGAGCATCGGGCCCGGTGTTGTAGGGGCGCGTCGGCTGGTTGTCGAAACGCGCCGGATCGTATTCCCGCACCGCGAAATGGCTGCGGTCGAGCACCACGTCGCCACGGATTTCGCGTATGCCGCGGGCGCGCAGGTTTTTCAGCAGCAGCCAGAAGTCTTCCTGGGTGAACTTGGGGTCGCCGTAGCCTTTGAGGAAGAGATCGCCCGTCAGCGTATCCTGCAGCAGCGCGCCCGTCGCATGGACTTCGGTGTCCCAGGTGTAGGCGGGGCCCAGCAATTCGAGCGCCGCGTAGGTCGTCACCAGCTTCATGACCGAGGCGGGGTTGAGCGGCAGGTCGGCATTGTGCACGAGCAGCGGCCGTTGGGCGCCCACCTCGTGCACATAGACGGCGGCAGCGGTTTCGGGAATCCCCGCTCGCGCGAGCGCCTGGGCGAGCGGCGCGGGCAGGGATGCCGCCGGCTGGGCCGCCGCGCCCGCCGTCAGGAGCATGAGGCCCAGCCACGAGATCAGGAGAATGATTTTGCGCATGGGGCTGGCGGCTGCTCGGCGGTCGCTACAAGGCGCAGGCGGAAGAGCGCTGCGGTACCGTGACGTTGCGCCATCCGAGGCGCTTGCGGATCACGGCCGCGAACAGTTCGGCGGTGTCCTGTTCGCCGTGGACGACGAAAGTGCGCCCGGGCGCAGCCTTGAAGTGCCTCAGCCAGGCGAGCAGCGCCGCCTGGTCGGCGTGCGCCGACAGGCCGCCGATGGTGTAGACGTCGGCACGCACCGGCACCTGGATATCGAAAATCCGCACTTCGCGGGCGCCGTCGACGATGCGTCGCCCGAGCGTGCCCGCGGCTTGGAAGCCGGTGATCAACAGCGTGCATTCGGGACGGCCGAGGTTGTGCAGCAGATGGTGCTTGATGCGTCCGCCATCGCACATGCCGCTCGCCGAGATGATCACCGCGCCGCTTTTTATCCGGTGCAGCGCAATCGACTCCTCGAGGTTCTGGACGAAATGGATGTGGGGCCGGCCGTGGTTTTTGCGCAGCCACTGCATGAGGGTTGTCGCTTCCTCGTCGAGCAGCGCGCCGTGGCGCAGCGTGACCTGGGTCGCCTGCGCCGCCATCGGCGAATCGACATAGATCTCCATTTCGGGCAGCCGTCCCTTGCGGTAAAGATCGGCCAGCAGATACAGCAGATCCTGGGTGCGGCCGACGGCAAACGCCGGCACGATGACATTGCCGCCCTTGCGCTTGAGCGTGTCGACGATGGCGTGTTCGAGTTCCGCCAGCGTTTGGTCCATGGTCTTGTGCAGGCGGTTGCCATAAGTCGATTCCACCAGCAGGACGTCGGCTTCGGTGACGGCGGCCGGGTCGCGCACGAGGGGCCGCATCGGCTGCCCGAGATCGCCGGAAAAAACGAATTTCTTTTCGCGGCCGCTGGCGGCGACCCAGGTTTCGATGATGGCCGAGCCGAGGATGTGGCCGGCTTCGCGATAAACGCAGCGCACGCCGGCACGGGGGGCGATTGCGGTGTCGTAGCCGACGGGCTCGAGCAGCCCGAGCGACCGTTCCGCCTCGGCCAGGGTGTAGAGCGGCGCCGCGCCTTTGCCGGAGGATTTTCCGCGCCACTCGGCTTCCTTTTCCTGGATGTGTGCGCTGTCGCGCAGCATGATCTGCAACAGGTCGCAGGTGGCGGCGGTGGCATAGACCGGCCCCGCGAAACCCTCGGCGGCAAGGCGTGGCAGCAGGCCGGAATGGTCGATATGGGCGTGGGTGAGCAGGACGAAATCGAGGGCGCGCGGATCGAAGGCGAAACGGGCGCGGTTTTTGGGCCCCGCCTCACGTCCGCCCTGGAACATGCCGCAGTCGACGAGAAAACGCGTTTGCGCGGTTTCGACCAGATGACAGGATCCCGTGACTTCGCCGGCTCCCCCCAGAAAAACGATTTTCATGTTCGACAGTATACGCACGCGGGCGTGGCGCGGCCGCCGGCTTCAGACTCGGTCGACGAGCTCGAGCGTGCGCTCGATCAGCAGGCCGATTTCGTCGTCGTCGATGACATAGGGTGGCATGAAGTATACGGTGTTGCCGATCGGCCGCAACAGCAATTCGCGTTCCAGCGCGCGGGCGTAGAAATCCCGCGCGAACGCACGATCCCCGGCCGTCACTTCGAAAGCCCAGATCATGCCGGTATTGCGGAAATTCCTGACGCGGGGATGATTCGCCAGCGCACGCGCGGTTTCGCTGATGCGCAGGGACTTGGCCGCATTGGCTGCGATCACGTCGTCCTGCTCGAAAATGTCGAGCGTGGCGAGCGCGGCACGGCACGCGAGCGCGTTGCCGGTGTAGGAATGCGAATGCAGAAAGCCGCGGTCCACCGCGTCGTCGTAGAAAGCCTGATAGACCGCGTCGCGGGTGAGCACCACCGACAACGGCAGGTAGCCGCCGGTGAGGCCTTTGGACAGGCACAGGAAATCGGGCGTGATGCCCGCCTGGTCGAAGGCGAACAGGGTGCCGGTGCGGCCGAAACCGGTCATGATTTCGTCGGCGATGAAATGCACCGCGTAACGATCGCACAGCGCGCGCGCGCGGCGCAGATACTCGGCATCGTACATCGCCATGCCGGACGCTCCCTGCACCAGCGGTTCGACGATCAGCGCCGCGGTCTCGGCGTGGTGCTGCTGCAGGTGCTGCTCGAGGGCCTGCGCGCAGCGGACCGCGAAATCGCGCGCGCTCTCGCCCGCTTGCGCCCGCCGCGAGTCGGGGCTCGGTACGCAGGCGTTCATCCGCAGCAGCGGCGCGTAGGCGTCCTTGAACAAGGCGACGTCGGTCACGGAAAGCGCGCCCAGGGTTTCGCCGTGGTAGCTGCCGGCGAGGCTGATGAAGCGCGTTTTTTGCGGCCGGCCCGAGTTGCGCCAGTAATGGAAGCTCATTTTCAGCGCGATTTCCACGGCCGATGCGCCATCGCTGCCATAGAAACAGTGCCCGAGCCTGCCGCCGGTCAGCTGCGACAGCTTTTCCGACAGCTCGACCACCGCTTCGTGCGTGAAACCGGCGAGCATCACGTGCTCGAGCCGCTCCAGCTGGTCGGCGAGCGCGGCGTTGATGCGGGGGTTGCCGTGGCCGAACAGGTTGACCCACCACGAGCTCACGGCATCGAGATAGCGCCCGCCGTCGAAATCGTAAAGCCAGCAGCCCTTGCCGCGCGCGATCGGGACGAGCGGCAGCGTCTCGTGCTGCTTCATCTGGGTGCAGGGATGCCAGACGGCCGACAGGCTGCGTTTTAGCAGCAGAGTGTTGCGAGTGCTGGTTTGCATTTTAGGGGCCGAGGCGTTAAAAATTTCAGCAACTGTATTTTTTCGCGTGCCATGCCGTTAATCAAGGCATGGAGGTTTGCACAGGAAAGGGTCGGCCTTCCT
>JBKBXX010000174.1:0-4251 GCA_046313915.1 Burkholderiales bacterium
CCGGAGCGGAGCCGGCCAAGAAAGATAATAGACGTTCGACTATGGCGACTCAACCCAACCAGGCGCTGCCCAATGGCTTCAGGCTGAACGAATACACCGTCGTACGCAAGATCGGCGGCGGTGGCTTCAGCATGGTCTATCTGGCGCGCGACGATACCAACCAGCCTGTCGCCATCAAGGAATACCTGCCGGGCGCGCTGGTGTTGCGCACAGAAGGTTCGGTGCTGGTGCAGGCTAATTCTGCGGAAAACAACGCCATCTTCCGCCATGGCATGAAATGCTTTTTCGAGGAAGGCCGGGCGCTGGCCTGCATCAACCACCCCAATGTGGTGCGTGTGATCAATTTCTTCCGCGCCAACGACACCGTCTACATGGTGATGCGTTTCGAACGCGGCAAGACGTTGCAGCAGCACATCCAGGCCAACCGCGGCACCATCCGCGAGAGTTTCATCCGCCGGGTATTCGCCCAGTTGCTCAACGGCCTGCGCGAGGTGCACACGCACAAGCTGCTGCACCTCGATATCAAGCCGTCCAATCTCTACATCCGCCTTGACGGTTCGCCGGTTCTGATCGATTTTGGGGCGGCACGACAGACGCTCACCCAGGAAGAAAGCAAGCTGCAACCCATGTACACGCCGGGTTTCGCCGCGCCGGAGCAATACCACAACCGCGAACGGCTGGGGCCCTGGACCGACATTTACAGCGTGGGTGCGAGTCTGTATGCCTGTCTGGCCGGCTATCCGCCGCAGGCTGCCGACGCCCGTCTGCTCAACGACAAACTGGTGCCCGCCACCAGCAACTGGCGCGGCCAGTATTCCGACCAGCTGCTCGAAACCATCGACCACTGTCTCAGGCTCAACTACATGGAGCGACCGCAAAGCGTCTTCAGCCTGCAAAAGGTGCTCATGGACCGTTCGGCCCTGGAAACAAAGCGTCCGTCCTTGCTGGGCAGCCTCAAACGCACCCTGAGCAGGGATTTGTTCTAAAGTATCGACATGAAATTCACGATCTATCAGGCATCGCGACAGGGCGGGCGCAAGAACAACGAAGACCGCGTGGCCTATTCCTACAGCCGTGACGCCCTGTTGATGGTGGTTGCCGACGGCATGGGGGGGCACATGCACGGCGAAATCGCCGCGCAGATTGCGGTGCAGACGCTCACCGACCACTTCCAGAAACAGGCCAAACCGCGCCTCGCTGATCCGCGTGCCTTTCTCTCCGACACCATCACCCGCGCGCATTACGCCATCAACGATTACGCCGTCGAACAGAACCTGCTGGAAATCCCCCACACCACCCTGGTGGTTGCCCTGGTGCAGGACAACACAGCCTACTGGGCGCATGTGGGGGATTCACGGTTGTATTTCTTCAGCGATGGCGGGCTCATCGCCCGTACCGAAGACCACACGGCGGTGGCCCAGATGGTGCGCGATGGCCTCATTACCGAAGAAGAGGCCGGCCAGCATCCCGAGCGCAACAAGGTGTGCAATTGCCTCGGCGGTTATATTGTTCCGCAGGTGGAATGCGCCGCGCCGATTCCGCTGCACGACGCCGACACCCTGCTGCTGTGCACCGACGGCATCTGGGGCATGGTCAACGCGCACGAACTCTCTGCGCTGCTGAATGCCTACACGCTGGAAGATGCCGTGCGCCACCTCATGGACCACGCCGAATTCCGCGGCGGCGAACACGGCGACAACTTGAGTCTGGTCGCCATGACCTGGGGCGAAGCGCGCATGCCGAGCAAGGATGCGATTTCCACCCTGGCGCTGCCTTCCGGCGGCATCACCACCCAGATCAACGCTTTGCGTCCGATACCGGGCGCGCCAGTCGTGTCGGACGACGAAATCGAACGCGCCATCGCCGAAATCCAGCAGGCGATCCAGAAGATTTCCACCAAGTAAGCGGCGTGGTGCGTCTGGCGGGGCGCGGTAGAATCGCGCTTTGTCTTGTTCGAACGCCATCATGCCTGCCATTGTCCGCTCCAGCGGCCGCGCGCCCGACGCGCTGCGCGACCTCTCGTTCACCCGCCGTTACACCAGGCACGCCGAAGGTTCCGTGCTTGTCGCCATGGGCGATACCCGCGTGCTGTGCACCGCCAGCGTGCTGGAAAAAGTGCCGCCGCACAAAAAAGGCAGCGGCGAGGGCTGGGTCACCGCCGAATACGGCATGCTGCCGCGCTCCACTCACACCCGTACCGACCGCGAAGCCGCACGCGGCAAGCAAAGCGGCCGCACCCAGGAAATCCAGCGACTCGTCGGCCGCAGTCTGCGCGCCGTGGTCGACCTGAAGCAGCTTGGCGAACGCACGATCCATCTCGATTGCGACGTGCTGCAAGCCGACGGCGGCACCCGCTGCGCCAGCATCTGCGGCGCGTATGTCGCCGTCGCCGACGCCGTGGCCGGTCTTTCCGCCGCCGGCAAACTTGCCGGGTCGCCGCTTGTCGACAGTATCGCCGCCGTCTCGGTAGGCGTGGTGCATGGCGTGCCCGTGCTCGACCTGGACTACGCCGAAGATTCCGACTGCGATACCGACATGAACGTGGTGATGACCGGCAGCGGCGGCATGGTTGAAGTACAGGGCACCGCCGAAGGCGCGCCGTTTACGCGCGCCATGCTGGACGCGCTGCTTGACCTGGCCAGCGCCGGCATTGCGCAAATCGCCGCGGCCCAGCAGGCGGCGCTGCGATCATGAGCCGGCTCGTCGTCGCCTCCGGCAACGCCGGCAAACTGCGCGAAATCGCCCGCATCCTCGCGCCGTACGGCATCGAAACCGTGCCGCAAGCGGTTTTCGAGGTAGCGGACTGCCCCGAGCCGCATGTAACCTTCGTCGAGAACTGCCTTGCCAAGGCCCGCCACGCCAGCCGCGCGAGCGGCCTGCCGGCGCTGGCCGACGACTCGGGCATCTGCGTCGAAGCGCTGGGCGGCGCGCCCGGTGTGCAGTCCGCGCGCTACGCCGGCGAACCCAGATCGGACGCCCGCAACAACGCCAGACTCATCGCCGACCTCGCCGGCATCGCCGACCGGCGCGCGCATTACACCTGCGTGATGGTGTACGTGCGTCACCCCGACGATCCCGAACCGCTGATCGCCGAGGGGCGCTGGCACGGCGAAATCATCGACACGCCGCGCGGCGAAGGCGGATTCGGCTACGATCCGTATTTCTTCGTGCCCGCCTTCGGCAAGACCGGCGCGGAGCTCGGCGAAGACGAAAAAAACGCCGTCAGCCATCGCGGCGTCGCGTTGCGCGACCTGGTCGACAAACTGAAGGCGCTGGGCCGCATTGGCTGAAGCCGTTGTGCGGCTCGCCGGCGGCGGCGTGCGCGTGCCGCCGCCGCTTTCGCTCTACATCCACCTGCCCTGGTGCGTGAAGAAATGTCCTTATTGCGACTTCAACTCGCACACCGCGCAGGGCATCCCCGAAGCCGCCTACATCGACGCCCTGCTCGCCGATCTGGAATATGCCCTGCCCGACATATGGGGCCGCAAAATCCACACCGTATTTTTCGGCGGCGGCACCCCCAGCCTGTTCTCGGCCGACGGCATCGATCGCATCCTCACCGGCGTGCGCACCCTCACGCCGCTGCTGCCCGCCGCCGAAATCACCCTGGAAGCCAACCCGGGCACGGTTGAAACCACTAAGTTCCGCGGCTTTCGCGAGGCCGGCGTCACCCGTGTCTCGCTCGGCATCCAGAGCTTCAACCCGCGCCACCTCGCCGCACTGGGCCGCATCCACGACGATGCCGAAGCGCGCCGCGCCGCCGAACTTGCCGCCATCCACTTCGACACCTTCAACCTCGACCTGATGGTTGCATTGCCCGGCCAGTCGCTCGACGAAGCGGTAATCGACATCCGGACCGCGCTTACCTTCAATCCACCGCATCTGTCCGCCTACCACCTCACCCTCGAACCCAACACCCCCTTTGGCCACACCGCCCCGCCCAATCTGCCCGATGACGACCTCGCCGCCGACATGCAGCAGGCCCTCCACGCACTGCTTGAAGATGCGGGTCTCGGCCATTACGAAACCTCGGCCTACGCCCGCCCCGGCCACGCCAGTCGCCATAATCTCAACTACTGGCAGTTTGGCGACTATCTCGGCATCGGCGCAGGTGCGCATTCCAAACTGAGTTTCCACGACCGCATCCTGCGGCAGATGCGGGTGAAGCACCCGCTGCAATATATGCGTGCAGTGAAAACAGGTACCCACGTCGCCGACATCCGCACACTCACGCGCGGCGACCTGCCCTTC
>JBKBXX010000175.1:0-4239 GCA_046313915.1 Burkholderiales bacterium
GCGCTGGCCTGCCTGCACCGTTTTGGCGAGCGGCTGCGCGGCTTGAGTCCCGAGGCGATTCGCTGCGTCGGCACCTCGGCTCTGCGCATGGCCAAGAATGCCGACGAATTCATTCCCAAGGCCGAGATTGCGCTGGGGCATCCCATCGAGATTGTTGCCGGACGCGAGGAAGCCCGCCTCATTTATCTGGGCGTGGCGCATTCGCTGCCGGCATCGCCCGACCGCCGGCTGGTGGTCGACATCGGCGGCGGCTCCACCGAATTCATCATCGGCCACGGGCTCAAGCCGCACGAACGGGAAAGCCTGCACATGGGCTGCGTCAATTTTTCCAAACGGTTTTTTGCCGGCGGCGTAATCGACAAGATCGCACTCAAGGCCGCCGAGGTGGCGGCGCGCGTTGAAGTCGAGCGCATTGCCCGCGAGTTTTCAAGGGGAAACTGGCAGCAGGCTGTCGGCTCCTCCGGCACTGCGCGAGCCTTGCGCGAACTGCTGGAACAGAACGGCTGGTCGGCACGGGGCATCACTGCAGACGGACTCGACAAGCTGCGTGCGCAACTGCTCAAGGCGGGACATGTCGATGCGCTGGACCTGGCGGGGCTGTCGCGTGATCGCCGCCCGGTGATCGCCGGCGGCTTTGCCATCATGGCGGGGCTCTTTGCCGAGCTGGGCATTGATCAGATGGATGTGGCCGAAACCGCCATGCGCGAAGGCATTCTCTACGACCTGCTAGGCCGCTTCCACAAACAGGATATGCGCGAGGCGACGGTAGGTGAGTTCATGCGTCGCTACCATATCGACACACAGCAGGCGGCGCGCGTGAAGCGGGTGGCGCAGAAACTGCTGGCAGCGTCCGGGGGGCAGGCTGACGAAAACGATCTACTGTTCCTGGACTGGGCGGCGCGGCTGCACGAAATCGGACTGTCGGTCTCGCACGGCGGCTATCACCGGCATTCGGGCTACATTCTGGAAAATGCCGACATGCCGGGATTTTCGCGCACGGAACAGGCGCGCCTGGCCCTGCTCGCGCGTGCGCAGCGGGGCGCGCTGGTGAAAGTGCCGGAGTTTGCAGAAGGCCACGTGTCCGAACACGACAGACTTCTGGTCTGGTTGCTGCGGCAGGCCGTCATTCTCTGCCGCAGTCGGGCCGAGCCGCGCCTGCCGGACGTGAAAGTGGAGTTGAACGGCAAGCGCATCCGCCTGGAGTTGCCGGGCGGCTGGCTGGAACGCCGCCCACTGACCCAGCGCGCTCTGGATGAGGAGGCGGTGCACTGGCATGCGGTCGGCACGCGTTACGTGTTCGCCTGAACCGCCCGGCCGGACCGGTAGGCTTGCGGATCGGCTCGATGATCTGCCACTTGCAGATCAGCCCTGATTCAAACCGCACCAGATCGCCCGCGCCGGCCTTCACAGCCGCGCCGCCCGCCGGCGTGACGATGGCGCGGCCCGACACGATGTAGCTGGTTTCGTCCTCGAAATACCCGCGGGAAAAGATCGACACGCCCTTTTCCCATACCGGCCTGCGCCAGACCCCGAGCAGGGTCAGCTGCGCGTCGTCCGCTGCCCGGTCGACGACGATACGGCTCGAGGCATGCTCTTGCGACGTGTGTTCTTTGCTGTATGGCGCGCGCGTCGGTCAAGGGCAGCCGGCCCGGGCAAGCGCCTGCAGGGTCTGTCCCTGTGCATTCACGACAAACGCCGCCACTCCCAGCTGGTCGGCCTGCCAATCCGGACGCAATATGAACCGGTGACGGGTGTCGCCCGGCTGGAAGGGACCGGCCAGCGTCCGCACCACGTAATCGTGGCGCAGGGTGCGGGCCGCATTCTCTCCGGCGGTGACGCGCGACACCAGGCGGTTCTCGTACAGGGCGAGATAAAGCTGTGCGCCCCGTGTCGCCGGTGTGGCCGCCAGGCGGCTCAGGGTTCGCGTGCCGATCTGGTCGCGACTATGGGTCAGGGTGAGATGGAGGGTGACGGACGGCGTATCCGACCCGGCAGCGGGCAGTCCGCGATGCCAGTATCGCCAGTCGTCTCCGTCCACCATCACCTGCGGCGTGTAGACCCATCCCGTTCCCCGGTTTCGCGCCCGCTGGCGTTGGCTGAACGTCGCCTGGCCGTAAGGATCGCGCCAGCCCAGGCGGTCCCAGTAATCGACGTGGTAGGCCAGCGGCACAATGTCGGGCGAGACCGGCAGGGCCGATAGCCAGTGATCTGCCGGCGGGCAGGAACTGCATCCTTCCGAGGTATAGAGCTCGATCAGGCGGGCCTGCGTGTCGCCGCTTGACGAGGTGCACACGGCGGCATGGGCAGCCGGCGTCATGCCCAGGCACAGTGCGATAAGGAATGGGCGCATGGCATTCTCCAGTTAGGTCTGGAGTTGTCGCCCCGGGCGGGTTTGCCTTACAGGTACCGAGGCCTGCCCGCAGCAATCCGGCATGTTGCGGGCTATATGTGGCGCCGGCGGTTCAGCCCGCGTGTTCTTGCGCGCGGCCGGCAAGAGCGCCGCTGAACACGCCAATCCGGCGAAACGGTGCCGTTTGGGGAAGCGCGCGGTCAGGCCTCGGGCTCGCGCTGCGGCAGCGGGACTTCGCGCGACGGCGAAATGGTCGAGATCGCGTGCTTGAAAATCATCTGGGCAGCCTGATCCTGACCCTTGAGCAGCACCACGAACTGGTCGAAGGATTCGATCCGGCCCATGAGCTTGATTCCGTTGATGAGGAACACGGACACCGGAATGCGTTCCTTGCGCAGGGTGTTGAGGAAGACATCTTGCAGGTGGTTGTATTCTTTGTTCGCCATGATGGGTCCCTGTCTAAATGGGGAGACGACGTCGCCTCCCGTTCATTATTCGCTTTTTAGTCGATTTTTGCACTGGCGCGCACAGCGGCAATGGCGTCGCGGATGCGCTGCTGCTGAAGCTGCTTGACGATTTCGCCGCGCACCACGTCCAGCGGCGGCAGCTCACTCTTGCGCACGTCGTCGAGACGGATGATGTGGTAACCGAACTGGGTCTTCACCGGCGTTTTGGAGGTTTCGCCTTTTTTCAGCGCAACCATGGCGTCAGAAAACTCCTTGGCATAGGCGCCGCGATCCGCCCAGTCGAGCGCGCCGCCGTTTTTGGCCGAGCCGGCATCCTTGGAGAATTTTTTCGCAAGGTCTTCGAATTTGGCCTTTTTGCCCAGATCGGCAATGATTTTCTTTGCCTCGGCTTCGCTATTCACCAGAATGTGGCGAGCGCGGTACTCCATTTCCGCCGGTTCCGCCTTGGCCTTGTCGTAGACGGCGGTGATTTCGGCATTGGTCACCGGATGGGTTTTCAAATAGTCTTCCAGGTAAGCCTTGGCCAGCATGTCCTTGCGGCGGATGTCTATCGCGGCGGCGAGGTTGGCGCCCTTGTCGATGCCCTTGTCGATCGCGGCTCGCGAGAGCAGTTCCAGATTGATCAGCGATTCGCGCACGCGGGTGTCGAGTTCCGGCGTGGCGGGCTGACCCTGCGCCATTTCTCGCTTCACGAGCTCGCCGTAAAGCGCGGGGATTTCCTTGCCGTTGACAACGGCGAGCGGTTTGGCGGATTCGGCGGCCGCCGGTGTCTGGGCCTGGGCCAGTGGGGCCAGTGCCAGCAGCAACAGGGCGGGGAGGGGGGCTAAACGCATGTGGAATCCTTTCAAAGTTCTTCCGGGGTCAGTGCAGAAATAGACAGCGCGTGAATATCGCGCTGCATCAGGTCGCCCATGGCTTCGTATACCAGACGATGCCGGGCAAGGGTGGACAGGTTACGGAATTTTGGTGACACGATGGTGAGGTTGAAATGCCCGCCCCCGCTGGCCGCGCCAGCGTGGCCACGATGCGCCGCACTGTCGTCGTGCAGGGTGTAGCTCTCGGGTTCCAGCGCTGCCAGGCGTTCACGAATACGATCAGCAGTGTTCATGCGGGGAGCACCTTTTTGAACGGTCTGACGTTTACGCTCGCGTACACGCCGGTGGTCAGGTACGGGTCGGCGTCGGCCCAGTCCCGGGCGGCGGCGAGGGAATCGAATTCGGCCACGATCAGGCTGCCGCTGAAACCGGCCGGACCGGGGTCGGCGGTGTCGAGTGCAGGAAACGGGCCGGCGAGGACGAGCTTGCCTGCCGCCTGAAGCGCATTCAGGCGTTCAAGATGGGCGGGACGCGCGGCGAGACGGCGTTCGTAGCTGTCCGGCACATCCTCTCCGACGATGACATAGAGCATTACTGCTTTTCTTCC
>JBKBXX010000176.1:0-3962 GCA_046313915.1 Burkholderiales bacterium
TCATGTCCCTGAATCGTCGTGTCGTGGTAATTCGACGACGGGCTGGCGGGCGGCGGGCTGGTCGTTGCTACGGCGGACTGTATCGCAACATTTTAGTTAATGCAAATGATTCGCATGCTTGTTTAATAATATTAATAAAAGATGCCCTCTGTTTTCGACTACCCGGCATGAACCTCACCCCGCCTGCGCCCAGCTTTGCCGCCCTGCTGTGTCCATCACACGCGCGCACGCTGCGCCGACAGCCATGCAGCGCAATGCCGCTTGACGAGATGTTTGCAGTAGCGCCACGATATCTGGGGCGATGGGCCGGCAGGTGAATGTAAAGACTTCGCCAGCGACTTGTGACACCTGAGCTATAATCGTGTCACATATATATCCGCAGACCGCGCCATGAAAACCCTGACCATCCGCGAGGCCCGTGAAGGCCTGTCGCATCCCGACCAGATGTTCGCCGACGCCGACGAGGTGCTGGTGGTGAACCGCGGCGAACCGGTGGCGCGGATTCTGCCGGTCGAACCCCGCCGCAAGATTCGTTCGTTGCGCGCGTTTCTGGAGTCGCAGCCCATGCAGGGGGTGCCCAGTGAAGCGCTCCTCGCAGAAGACCGCGAGGACCGTTCTTGAGCGCGTATATCGACACCAGCGCGCTGGCCAAGTGCTACATCCGCGAACCGCGCTCGCTCGACGTGCTCGACTGGGCCGACGCCGAAGACGAGGTCTGCATCAGCCCACTCGTCCTGGTGGAATTTCGCTGTCTGCTTGCCCGCCGCCGCCGTGCGGCCCAGATCGAAGCCATGCTGGAACGTAACGCCCTCGCAGAATTCGAACGCGATATCCTCGGGCGGATGTGGCGTGTCTATGCTGAATCCCCAGGGCTTTTCGACGAAGCCCGCAATCTGATCGACCTGCTGTCCGAAGTGCCGTTGCGCGCGCTGGACGCCATGCACCTCGCCTACGCCCGGCACTTCGGCGCACGTCGTTTCGCCAGCGCCGACAAATCCCAGGCCGAAGCCGCGCGCGCGCTCGGCCTCGACGTCATCACCTTTTATTGAAATCCTTTCCCATGACCAACGAAACGACCCTTCCCGCCCTCGACGAGAACCAGATCATCATGGAACGCCGCGCCAAACTCGCCGCGATCCGCGAGGCGGGTATCGCCTTCCCCAATGATTTCGAGCGCAAGGATTACGCCGGGCATCTGGCTGCCGCGCACGGCGACAAGAGCAAGGACGCGCTGGAGTCCGAAGCCGTCGAAGTGCAGCTTGCCGGCCGCATGATGCTGAAGCGGGTGATGGGCAAGGCGAGCTTCGCCACGCTGCAGGATATGAGCGGACGCATCCAGGTCTATGTCTCCAACGACATCACCGGCAGCGAGGCGCACAACGCGTTCAAGCACTGGGATCTCGGCGATTTCCTCGGCGTGACCGGTCTGCTCTTCAAGACCAACAAGGGCGAGCTCACCATCCAGGCGAAATCGATCCGGCTGCTCGCCAAGGCGCTGCGCCCGCTGCCGGAAAAATTCCACGGTCTTTCCGACCAGGAACAGAAATACCGCCAGCGTTACCTCGATCTGATCACCAACGACGACGCGCGTGAAACCTTCAGGCGCCGCTCGAAGATCATCCAGGCGATTCGCGCCTTCATGGTCGAGCGCGACTTTCTCGAAGTGGAAACGCCGATGATGCATCCCATCCCCGGCGGGGCTGCGGCCAAGCCGTTTGTCACGCACCACAACGCGCTCGACATGGAATTGTTCCTGCGCATCGCGCCGGAGCTGTATCTCAAGCGCCTGGTCGTCGGCGGTTTCGAGAAGGTGTTCGAGATCAACCGCAACTTCCGCAACGAAGGCCTCTCGACGCGGCACAACCCCGAATTCACCATGATGGAGTTCTACGAGGCCTATCGCGATTACCGCTACCTCATGGACATCACCGAAGCCATTTTCCGCGCCGCCGCCGTCGCCGCCACCGGCTCGACCACGGTCCCATACCAGGGCAACGAAATCGACCTCGGCAAGCCGTTTGCGCGGCTCACCATCGTCGAGGCCATCCGCACCTACCACCCGCAGTACAGCGTCGAACAATTGAACGACCGCGACTGGCTGGTTGCGCAGATGCAGGCGATGAAGGCCAAATATCGGCCCGCTGACGGCCTCGGCGGCCTGCAACTTTCTTTCTTCGAGGAAACCACCGAAGCGAAGCTCATCCAGCCCACCTTCATCATCGACTACCCGGCCGAAGTCTCGCCGCTGGCACGCCGCTCGGATACGAATCCCGACATCACCGAGCGCTTCGAACTCTTCATCACCGGGCGCGAAATGGCGAATGGTTTTTCCGAATTGAACGACGCCGAAGACCAGGCCGAGCGTTTCATGGATCAGGTGCGGCAGAAGGAGGCCGGCGACGAGGAAGCGATGCACTACGACGCCGATTTCATCCGCGCGCTGGAACACGGCCTGCCGCCCACCGGCGGCTGCGGCATCGGCATCGACCGGCTGGTGATGCTGCTCACCGATTCGCCGAGCATCCGCGACGTCATCCTCTTCCCGCAGATGCGTCGGGAGGCCTGAACCAGCCCGCAAAACCGGCGAGGCGCGCGCCCTGCTCCCATTTGCACGCCTGTTGCCTGAATTTCCGTTTCATCCCTAGCCGAGATAGCCATGACCGATGCTTTTCATACCCATGATATTTTTCCCACGCTTGGCGGCGGCAGGCAGTACGCCTCGCTGAAGAAGCTCGAAGGCGCGCTTGGGCACTCGCTTGCACGCCTGCCGGTGTCGATCCGCATCGTGCTCGAATCGGTGCTCAGGAACTGCGACGGCGTGAAGGTCACGGCCGATCACGTCAGGCAGCTTGCCGCCTGGAAGCCCCAGGCCCCGCGCACCGAGGAAATTCCCTTCACGGTCGCCCGCGTGATCCTGCAGGATTTCACCGGTGTGCCGCTCTTGGCCGATCTCGCGGCGATGCGCTCGGCCGCACAAAGAATGGGCCGCGACCCCAGGAAGATCGAGCCGCTGGTGCCGGTCGACATGGTGGTCGATCACTCCATCCAGGTGGACAGGTTCGGCACGCCGGATGCGCTCGATCTCAACATGCAGATCGAATTCGAGCGCAATCTGGAACGCTACCAGTTCCTGAAGTGGGGCATGCAGGCGTTCGAAACCTTCAAAGTGGTGCCGCCCGGCGTCGGTATCGTGCACCAGGTGAATATGGAATACCTGGCGCGCGGGGTGATGGAAAAAGACGGCATGGTTTACCCCGACACGCTGGTCGGCACCGATTCGCACACGACGATGATCAACGGTCTCGGCATCGTCGCCTGGGGCGTGGGCGGCATCGAGGCCGAAGCGGCGATGCTGGGTCAGCCGGTGTATTTCCTCACGCCCGATGTCGTCGGCGTCAATCTGTTCGGCCAGGTCAAACCCGGCGTCACCGCCACCGACGTGGTGCTCACCCTCACCGAAATGCTGCGCCGCGCCAAAGTAGTGGGCAAGTTCGTGGAGTTCTTCGGCGAAGGCGCCGCCGCCCTGCCGGTGACCGATCGCGCGACCATCGCCAACATGGCCCCCGAATACGGCGCGACCATGGGTTTCTTCCCGGTCGACGAAGCCACCTGCCAGTACTACGCATCCACCGGCCGCCCCAACGCGCAGGTCGATCTCATCCGCGCCTATTACCAGGCGCAGGGCCTCTTCGGCATTCCCAGGGCGGGCGATATCGACTACTCGCAGGTGCTGGCGCTCGATCTTGGCACGGTGGAGCCCTCGGTGGCCGGCCCCAAACGCCCGCAGGACCGCATTGCGCTTGCCGCGCTCAAACCCGCGTTCGAATCGCTGCTGCAAAAACCCAAGGCAGACGGCGGCTATGAAAAATCGATTGAAGATCTGCGCCGCACCCATGCGGTGGAAGGCGGCGGCGAACTGCGCCATGGCCACGTCGTCATCGCCGCGATCACTTCTTGCACCA
>JBKBXX010000177.1:0-3875 GCA_046313915.1 Burkholderiales bacterium
ACCGCGATGGTCTGGCTCTGGGTGCCGCACCAGATTTCTACCGCATCACCCGCGGCGGACACCGCTGCTACCGAATTGAGCGGTTCCATCTGCGCGTGGTAGGCATAATCGGCGCGGTACTCGCTTTCGAACACCGTGACCGCCTTTTTCATCGCGCCCTCGGGATCGCCTTTTTTCTCCCACCCCACGCCTTTGCGCTGCGGATCGCGCGCCGCTGCAGCGAACATCTCGTAGCCTTTTTCGCTGGAAAAGCCCCAGCCCTTGGCCTTGCGGCTCCAGCCGACTTTCAGCGCATTCTTGGCCTTGAACGCCGCCCACGGATTTTCGGCGAGCACGCCCACGCCATACTTGAGCGGCACGATCCCGATCACGCCATCGATGGCGCGCGCTGCGGTATCGTCTATTTTTTCCGGCGCAGCGCCCTCCATCGGCTCGCGCAGGATGGCGCCGTAGATCATGCCCGGCACCTGCACGTCGATGCTGTAGGGCGCCGTGCCGTCGACCTTGCCCGGCACGTCGACCCGCCCCACGTCTTTGCCGATCAGCCGGAACCGTGCTTTGGCAACGGGCTCCACCGTCACTTCGGGCGCCTTCTCCGGAATCGTGGCAAAAACCGCGATCTCGCCATAAGTCAGCCTGCGGCCCGATTTCTGGTGCAGCACCACGCCCGGCTGGGTCGTGAGCTCGGACAGCGGCACGCCCCAATGCCGCGCGGCGTTCTCGACCAGCACATAGCGCACCTGGGCGCCGAACTGACGCAGATTGTTGAAGTAGCCCGTGACCGTCGCGCTGCCCGCGGTATATTGCACCCCCCCGAACAGCGGATTGCCGTAGAGCTTGTCGTTGGGCGGCGCGGGAACGATTCTGACTTTGGTCCAGTCGGCGTCCATTTCCTCGGCCACGATGATCGGCAGCGAGGTCAGCGATCCCTGTCCCATTTCCGCTGCCGGCGACATGATGGCAACCGTGCCGTCGGTGGACAACGTCACCCATGCGCTCACTTTCACCTGCTTCGCGGTCGCAGCCTGCGCTTGCCCGTCGGCCAGTCTCGAGACCGGCGGCACGCCAACCGCCACGCCGAAAGTAAACCCCGCCGCGCCGACCATGAAGCGGCGGCGGGAAGGACGGAATGCGCTGCGCGCTGGTTTGGCAGTGGATTTCATGCTTGCACCTCCTTCGCCGCGCGTTCGATGGCGCGCGCGATCCGCAGATACGTGCCGCAGCGGCAGATGTTGGCGCTCATGTAGTCGACGATCTGCTCGCGGCTGGGATGAGAGTTTTCCCTGAGCAGCCCCGCCGCGCGCATGATCTGTCCCGACTGGCAGTAGCCGCACTGCGGCACCTGCTCGGCGATCCATGCTTTCTGCAGCGGGTGGTTTGCGTCGGGCGAGAGCCCCTCGATGGTGGTGACACTGCGACCTTCCAGATCCTGGATCGGATTGAGACACGCATAATTGGGTTTGCCGTCGATGTGCACGGTGCATGCGCCGCACTGGCCAACGCCGCAGCCGTACTTGGTTCCCGTGAGTTTGAGCTGTTCACGCAACACCCATAGCAATGGCGTGTCGGCGTCCGCGGTGATGCTGTGGCGCTTGCCGTTGATCGTAAGCGTCGTGGTGACCTTCTGATTCATTGCGCCCCTCCTTCGCTGTGTCAGTGCCCCCGCACTGCAATCCGGATCTTTACACGCCCCCCAGGCAGAGGGTGAGTAAAGGGTAAGGGCTGAGAGGTCTCCTCCTCGATGGCGGCGCGGTTTTTTGTCCGCGCTCTGATGTCAGCGCATTCTAGCGCAATGCCGCCTGGCGTTGTAAAGATGATGGCTGGAAAGCTTCGAGCAAAAACGAAAAGGCCCGTTGCGTGGCGGCATGGAATGCGTCACGGCAAGCGAGTCCCTTGACCGCCTTCAGGGCCAGGCGCATGATCCGGCGTAGCGCCAGTTTGGCGCCGAGGGGATGGTCAAGGACGGAAAGACCGCAATTTCCGTCCGCCATCCCCCAGCCACAGGAGGAATCACGTCGATGAAGTCGCTTTTGTCCATCTTCGCGGCGATGCTGCTTTGCGTCACCCTGCCCGCCCGCAGTCAACAGCCGCCCAGGCAACTGCCCGACGGCCCGGCCAAGCAACAAGTCGCAACGCTGTGCAGCGGCTGCCACGGACTCAGCCGCGTGATGGCTTCGGGCTACCCGCAGGCTTACTGGAACACGGCGATCCGGATGATGCTCAATTTCGGCGTTCCGATTCCGCCGGACCAGATCAACGTCGTCACCGACTATCTGGCGCAAAACTTTCCCGAGAAACCCAAGCCCGACGCCAACATCATTCCCGGTCCGGTGCGGGTCGTGATCCGGGAATGGCAGGTGCCGACTCCCGGCTCGCGGCCGCACGATCCGCTCGCCACGCGCGACGGCGCGATCTGGTACACCGGGCAGCTCAGCAACAAGCTGGGCCGCGTCGATCCCGGGACCGGCCAGATCAAGGAATACCCGCTGAAGACTCCACAGACCGCGCCGCACGGTCTGGTCGAGGACAAGGACGGCAACATCTTCTTCACCGGCAACAATCTGGGGCTCATCGGCAAACTCGATCCCAAAACGGGCAACGTCACCGAGTACCGGATGCCCGATCCCAACGCGAAGGATCCGCATTCGCTGTCATTCGCCCCGGACGGCATGCTGTTCTTCACCCTGCAGCAGTCCAACATGATCGGCCGGCTCGACCCGAAGACCGGCGAGATCGAGCTGGTCGCCTCGCCCACGCCGCGGTCACGGCCTTACGGCATCCTGGTCAATTCCAAAGGCATTCCCCACGTCGTGCTGTTCGGCACCAACAAGATCGCACGCATCGACCCGAAGACGATGGAGATCAAGGAATACACGCTACCCGATCCGCGCTCGCATCCGCGGCGCATGGCCTACGACAACAAAGATCACATCTATTACGCCGATTTCTCGCGCGGCATGCTGGGCAAGCTCGATCCGGAAACCGGCAAGGTCAGCGAGTGGCCGTCGCCCGGCGGGCCGAAATCGGAACCGTACGGCATCGTGTTCACCAAGGGCGCGGTGTGGTACAGCGAATCCGGCACGCGGCCCAACACCATCGTGCGCTTCGACCCGCAGACCGAGAAATTCCAGACCTGGGTGATCCCCTCGGGCGGCTACATCGTGCGCAAGATGGATGTCACACCCGCCGGCAACCCGGTGATCGCCACCAGCACCATCAACGGCGTTGGCGTGGTGGAAATAAAGTAATCGGCAAACGGCGGTCGGCCCCGACTCGCAGCCCCGCGCGTTATCCCGCCCTGAAAAACCCGCGCGGCGTATTGTGCAGCTTTTCGAATCCGGTTTTGGTGACCCGGACGAGCTCGCCCACCTGCACGCCCGCCGTGTGTTCTTTGGTAATGACGTTGGGCTGCACCACGACGCACATGTTTTCTTCGAGCGTCATTTTCGGCAGCGGTCCCGCCGGGCGGCTTTTAGTGCCCAGCACCGGCGGCCAGTAGCCGCCGCCGAAACCGTGCAGCAGGTCGTCGCAGACGGTGAAGCCGTTTTTCTCGATCACGCCTGCCGCCTCGATGATCTCCTCCATCGCCGTGCCGTGACGGATCACCTTCGTCACCGCATCGAACGCGGCTTCCGCCGTGGCATGCAGGTCGCGGTAGAGCGGCGTCGGATCGGCGCCGACGGTGAAAGTGCGCAGCACCTGCCCCGCGTAGTCCCACCAGTAGGCCGACAGCTCGCAGAAAATCACGTCGCCGCCTTCCACCTGGCGCGGCGCATGGTGCTGCGGCGGCACGTAAATATGCGGATTCGCCATCGAGGTGCGGCCGATGTAGTGGATCATGGTGGTGCCACCGTGTTTGACGTAGGCGCGCTCGA
>JBKBXX010000178.1:0-3825 GCA_046313915.1 Burkholderiales bacterium
CGTGGAAGCTGAGCGTGGCGATGTCGCCGAATGCAGCGAGGCTGCGCCCCTGATAGCGCACCCCGAAAGCGTGCGCCGCATCGTAGATGATGCCGAGACCGTGGGCCTCGGCGATTGCGCGGATGCGCGCCACGTCGCACGGATTGCCGTAGACGTGGGTCGCGATGATGGCTTCGGTGTCGGCAGTGATCGCCGCTTCGATCGCCCGCGGCTCGATGCACAGCGTATCCGGCTCGATATCGGCGAAAACGACGCGGCAGCCCTCCCACACCGCGGACGAAGCCGTCGCCACGTAGGAAAACGGCGTGGTGACCACCGCGCCCTTGATTCCCAGCGCCTTGATCGCGATCTGCAGCGCGATCGTGCCGTTGGTCACGGCGATCACGTGTTTCGCCTGCAGCATTTCCTGCAGCCGCTGCTCGAGCTCGAGCACCAGCGGCCCGTGATTGGTCACCTGGCCGCGCGCCCAGATGCCTTCGAGGTAATGCAGATATTCCTCGAACGGCGGCAGAAAGGTTTTGGTTACGTTGATCGTCATCGCGCAAGACTCGTGTTTGCCGGCGTCTCACCGGCGCAGGGTTTGGGGGGCCGCGGCCGGCGCCGCAAAAACCGCGAAGCGCAGGAAGTTCGCGGTTTGCCGGGCGGGGCGGAAGGGGGCGACATCGTTACCACAGCGCTTCGCCGCGACTCGCGCGTTGCGCCATTTCCTGCTGGAAAGCCGGCGGGCCGTAGGCGGAAAACGCCTGCTGGTTGGTGAACTTGCCGTTGGCCACGACCTGCTCCGAATACAGCAGCGCGCGGCCGTGGCTTTCCGCGAAACGCTGCAGCCAGTCGAGCGCGCGCGGCGGGATCCTTCTGCCGACCGGCACCGCGACGTCGACCGGCATGCCCTGCCACACCGACTGGTGGAAAAGCACGATCACTTTCGCATTGCTCGGCTTCATCCATTCCGGCAGCGGGCTGTGGTCCATCCTCCAGCCGCAGATGAAATGCACGCAGGGATCGACGGGGCGGTGTTCGTAGTCGTCGCATCCCGTCCCGCTGCTGTGCGGGCACGGGCGGCCCGGATGGACCGCGACGCCGTTGACGCGGATTTGCAGCCAGCCGTCGCAGCAGGCGGTGCACGGCTGGCATTCGCGGTGGGCAGGGGGTTTTGCCAAAATCGTCCCTATACGAAAACGGAAATCGCGGCGCGCGCCGGGCACTTGCCGACAGCGTATTTCATGTCAGCGGATGCCGTCCACGAAATAGGCTCTGAGCTTCGCCAGGGCGCCGTCCCAGCTCCCGTCGAGCGCCTGGCGGTAGATGCGAAAATCCGGGAACCACGGTGAAGATGATCCCGAAGCCAGCCAGCGCCATTCGCCGGGGCAGGGCACGAGCACGTGCGCCGTCCTGCCGGCTGCCGCCCGCAGGTGCATGTTGGTGTTGCTGACACCGACATACTCGTCGATCAGCGCAAGCAGCGCCAGCATGCCTTCGAGGTCTTCGTTGAGATCGGTGAAATCGTGCACCGGCTGACCGAGCGCGCGCGCCAGAGCCTCGATCTGCCCCGCTGCGGGGTGGCGCTGCAGCGCGAGGAAAGTGGCGGGAAAATCACGCAACGCGCCGGCGAGGGCAGGAATGGCGATCTCCTTGTGGAGCCGCCACGACGCCGCGTCGCGCTGCTCCTGCGGCGCGGTGCCGGCTTTCCAGGTCACGCCGACATAAGGCGGATTGCCGGCGGCGGCAAGGCGCCGGCGCACGGCCGCGAGGCGGTCCGCAAGCGGCGGCAGCACGAGCGATGGCGGCGGCGCGGGCCAGAATACCGCGGTATGGCGCGGGAAATCGCGCCACGGCATGGCATTTTCGGACACCGGCGGCGGCAGCAGCGCGCACGCTTCGGGCGCGCCGAGCGCGTGCGGCAGATCGCCCAGCAGCATCACGACCTCGGCCGGCGGCAGCGGCGCGTTTTTTTCCAGTACCTGCTCGAAGCAGGCGGCGCGTTCGAGCAGGCTGCGGATTTTGTCGCCGGCGCGGTAGGTGACACGGGCGCCGGTGGCAGTCAATTGCGGCACGAAGCGCAGAAAAAACAGTTCGTCACCCAGCCCCTGCTCGCGCAGCAGGCACACCCGCTTGCCGCCGAGCGCGCACGGCAGCGTGCGCGACAGCGCGAAACCCGCATAGAGTTTGCTGTATTCGATGAAAGCGGGGCGATGGCGATATTCGGCCCAGCCGTCGGCGAGGTAGCCGTGGGCGAGCAGCGCCGAAGCCAGCAATTGATGTGCCGGAAGCGACTCGGGATCGAGCGCGAGCGCCCGCGAAAACCAGCGCAGCCCTTCGCCGATGGCGCCGTTTTCGACCAGCGCCGAAGCATAGGTTTCGACGACCCTGGGATTGCGCGGCGCGATTTGTGCCGCGGTGCGGTGGCACGCCAAGGCCTCGGCCTGCCGCCCCTGATGGCCGAGCGCCGCGCCGAGAAAAGTATGCGCTTCGCTGAGGCCGGGAGCTTCGCGGATCACTTCGCGGCAGAGCGCTTCGGCCTCGCCGAAGCGGCCGAGGTCGATGATCACCGAAGCGAGATTGCATTTGGCGAGCGCGTAGTCGGGGGCCATCGCGAGGCACGCGCGGTACTCGCGTTCGGCTTCTTCGAAGCGCTGCAAAGCCTGTAGCGCGCCGCCGAGATTGTTGCGGGCTTCGACCAGCTGCGGGTCGCGCGCGAGCGCCGCGCGGTAGCAATCGAGCGCTTCGGCGAAACGCGCGAGATCGCGCAGCACGTTGCCGAGGTTGAACCACACCAGCGCTTCGTCCGGAAAGCGGCTCGTCAGCCGGCGCAGCAGCGTTTCGGCCGCGTCCAGTTTGCGCTGCATGGCGAGCGCAGTGGCCACGCCGATCTGGAATTGCACCGCGTGCGGCGCGAGACGGCTCGCCTTGCGGAAGGCTTCGCCGGCCTCGCCGTAGTGGCCGAGCGCGAAATGCGCCTGCGCGAGGTTGCCGAGCACGCCGGGGTCGTTGCGCCGCTGGCGGGCCGCGCGCCGCAGACAGTCGAGCGCGGGCCCGGGCTGGCCGAGTTCCAGACACGCGGCGCCCATCAGGTTCAGTGCGTCGGCGTCGTCGGGCGCGATTGCCAGCGCCCGGCGATAGGCGGCCGCCGCCGTTTCGACATCGCCTTGCCTATGGGCGCGCAAGCCCGCAGCGAGGCAGTCTTGCAGCGATTCCTGGGATGAAAGCACGAAAATTATATAACCTGTTGAATTAAAACAAATATTTTTTATACTGCCGGCCGCCGCCCGATCGTTCCGTGTATTTCTTTTCCGACATCATCCGTGAAAAAACACTTTGTTTTTTCTAATCAAAATTTGTTGCATTAATACAACAAAAACATGACGATTATGCCTCTAAATCCATATTTTTGTTGAAGCCATCGAAGGCATCTTGGCATACTTCTTCCAACCTCCGGTTGCATGGAGAGTTGCACGAAAATCAATGTATCAAAAAAACCCATAGGAGATACCAGATGCAAAAGAAACTAATTGCCATCGCGGTCGCAGGCGCACTGGGCGCTCCGGCGCTGGCCATGGCGCAAGCCAGCACCGTGCAGGTCTACGGCAGGGTCACTGCCGAATACGGCTACGTCGATCAAGGCAGCGGCAAGCCCAATACCGATCTTCTGCAAACCCCGGGCGGCAGCGCGATCGGCTTCAAGGGTGAAGAGAAACTGGGCGGCGGCCTGTCGGCGTGGTTCCAGTGCGAATCCTCGGCCGATATCCGCGGCCAGAACCAGGACGGCTGGTGCTCGCGCAACAGCGCGGTCGGTTTCAAAGGCGGTTTCGGTAACGTTTATATCGG
>JBKBXX010000179.1:0-3782 GCA_046313915.1 Burkholderiales bacterium
CAGCGCCGCACCGCGCTCACCACCCCGCGCACTTCCCGGATCAGCGTCAGCGCGCGCTTCAGCTGATCGAGGTTGGCGACTTCCAGCGTGAAGCGCATGCGCGCCGACAGATCGCGGCTCGCGGTATGGGTGGCGATGACATTGATGCGCTCGCGCGACAGCACCTCCGAAATATCGCGCAGGAGCCCGGTGCGATCCACTGCCTCGACCTCGATTTCGACCGGGAAAGTCGCGCCTGCCGCCGCCCCCCATTCCGCCGTCACGATGCGTTCGGGGTCGAGGCGCTTCACGCTGGAGCAGTTGGCGCGGTGCACGGTGACGCCGCGCCCGCGCGTGACGAAGCCGATGATGGGTTCGGGAGGCGCCGGCTTGCAGCACTTGGCCGGCGTCGTCAGCAGCTTGTCCACGCCGACCACCAGGATGCTGCCTTTGGCGGTCGCGCCCGGCTTGCGGGCGACGGGGAGCGGTTCTGCGGCAGCCGGCGCCGGTTGCGCCCCGCCTTCGCCGCGCAGCGCGTCCTGCAATTGCTTGGGCCCGATATCGCCACGCCCGAGGTCGGCCAGGAAGTCGTTGAGCTTGGCAAAACCGAGGTCGGCAGCGAGCTTGTCGAGATTGAGCTTCGTCAGTCCGCGGCGCTGCAATTCCTTGTCGAGCAGCGCACGGCCCTGCGCCACGTCGGCCTCGTAGTTCTGGCGATTGAACCACTGCCTGACCTTGCTGCGTGCGCCCTGGCTCTTGAGATAACCGAGCTGCGGATTGAGCCAGTCGCGGCTGGGACCACCCTGCTTGGCAGCGAGAATTTCGACCTGCTGGCCATTTTCGAGTGGCGTATTGAGCGGCACCATGACACCATCGACCTTGGCGCCACGGCAGCGATGACCGAGCTCGGTATGCACGTGATAGGCAAAATCGACCGGCGTCGAGCCTTTCGGCAAGTCGATCACCTTGCCCTGCGGTGTCAGCACGTAGACCGTGTCCTCGAACAGCCCCGTCTTGAACTGCTCGGCAAGCTCGCCGGCGTCGCTCACCTCGTCTTTCCATTCGAGGATCTGCCGCAGCCACGCGATTTTCTCGTCGTAGCGCCTGTCGTGGCGTACGCCTTCCTTGTAGCGCCAGTGTGCCGCCACCCCCAATTCCGAATGCTGGTGCATCTCGTGGGTGCGAATTTGGATTTCGACCGCCTTGCCCTCGGGTCCGATCACCGCGGTATGCAGCGAACGGTAATCGTTGCTCTTGGGCCTGGCGATGTAATCGTCGAATTCCTTGGGAATCGGCGACCACAGGTTGTGCACCAGACCCAGCGCGGCGTAGCAATCCTTGACGTCGTTCACCAGGATGCGCACCGCGCGCACGTCGTGCAGCGCCTCGAAATCGAGGCCCTTGCGCTGCATCTTTTTATAAATGCTGTAGATGTGCTTGGGCCGGCCCGCGATATCCGCCTCGATGCCCGCTCGCGCCAGCTCTTCCTTGAGCTGCGCGATCACGCCCGCGATGTAACGCTCGCGATCAGCGCGCTTTTCGTCGAGCAGCCGCGCGATATGCTTGTAGGTGGCGGGCTCGAGGATGCGGAATGCCAGGTCTTCGAGCTCCCACTTGATCTGCCATACGCCCAGCCGGTTGGCGAGCGGGGCGAAAATATCACGCGTCAGTTCCGCCTTTTCGCGCCGCAGCGCCTCATTTTCGGATTTGACGACGTAGCGCAATTCCTGCAAATGGTCGGCGAGCTTGATCAGCACCACGCGGATGTCCTGCACCATCGCGAGCAGCATCTTGCGCAGCGCTTCGAGCTGCGCCGCCTGCTGCTCGGGCTTGAGCGCAGCCGGCATGCGGGTGGACAGCGCGCCGATCTCGCCCATGCGCACCACACCCTCGGCCAGACCGGCGATGACGGCGCCGAATTTTTCGCGCACCTGTTGCGCCGCGTCGGGCGCAAACTCAAGGCAGGGGAACAGCAGCGCCGCGGCCAGCGACTCGTGGTCGAGCCTGAGCTCTGCGAGTATGCCGGCGGTTTCCAGCGCATGCGCCAGCGCCGCTTCGCCGCTGGCGAGGCGGCGTCCGGCATAAAGCGGTGCGGCGAAATCGAGTACCCGGCGCAATGCTGCGGCTTCGGCCGACGCATAGCGGGCGGCAATACCGTCGAGCCACGTGGTCGTTGCCGCATCCTCGGCTCCGGCCAGTTGGATCTGTGATGTTTTCACCATACTTTCGGACAAATCACGACGCCGGCTGCGGGAAACACCATCGAACCGCTCCGCACCGGAACCACCAGTACCATACACGATTCCGAAGCGATGTGAGCGGAAGCCGTTGCCCAAATAAAAATTTCGCAATCGAAAGTAACGGGGCCCTGCATCGAGCCGCACCCTGTCTGTTCAAAATTCCTCGGCATCGGCCACCGGCTGCTCGGACATGGGAGTTTGCCAATAGCGGCGGTAAGCGGCGCGGCGCGGCTCGATCCTGATCGCCGCGACCGGATCGAAATCGAGCGTCAGCGCACCATCGCGATCGGTGCGAAAAATGCGGCTGCCGAAATCGCGGTAACGCTCGACCACTTCAGGGTGCGGGTGGCCGAAACGGTTGCGGTAACCCGCCGGCACGATCACGGCGCGCGGCGCGACCTCCTGCAGGAATTCCGCGCTCGACGAAGTCTTGCTGCCGTGATGCGGCGCGATCAGAACGTCGGCGCGCAAAGCGTCGTGCTGCGTCGCCAGCAGCTCGACCTCCGCCCGCCGCTGGATATCTCCCGGCAAAAGGACCTTTCCACCACGCGCGACTATCCTCAGCACGCAACTGCGGTCGTTATCCCTGATGCGGCGCTCGTCATAACTTGCGCGCAACGGGTGCAGCATTTCGAAACGCACGCCGTCCCACTCCCAGCCTTGTCCGGCGTAACACCGCCAGGCGCGCTCCGCTTCCAGCGGCAGCGGATCCATGTCGGGCAGCGACGTGAACAACGTTTCGACCGGCAGCGCCTGAAGCACCGAGATGGCGCCGCCGCTGTGATCGGCATTGTCGTGACTGATGATCAGGTGATCGAGGCGGCGCACGCCCGCGGCACGCAGGTACGGAACGATGATGCGGTTGCCGCTGTCGGCGCCCGGCCCGAATGCAGGCCCGGCGTCGTAGAGCAGCGCGTGATTGCGCGTCTGCGCCACCACTGCCAGCCCCTGGCCGACGTCGAGCACCGTGAGTTTCAGCGCGCCTTCCTCAAGACGGGGCGGCAACACCAGAAACAGCGGCAGAAAAGCCACCGCTCCCAGCCAGCGCGCCGGGAAACCGCGCGGCAGCAACAGCCACGCCGCACCGGACACCGCAGCGACCACCGTCCACGCCGGCGGCGCGTGCTGCTGCCAGACGGCCGCAGGCAATGCGCTCATCCAGTCGAGCGACGCCATGCACCACGCCATGACCTCGTGCGCGGCGAGCAGAACCAGATCGAAAGGCAACAGCGTGCCGACCAGCGTGAGCGGCACCACCACCAGACTCACCACCGGGATGGCGATCGCGTTGGCAAGCGGCGAAATGAGCGAAACCTGCTGGAACATCGCGAGCAGCGGTGGCACCAGCCCCAGCGTCACCGCCCATTGCACCCGTGCCCAGGCCCGGAACCAGTGCGGCTGGGCGATGCGGCCGGCCGTCACGAACAGGATGACCGCCACCGCGCCAAACGACAGCCAGAAGCCGGGCGCGAGCACCGCCCAGGGGTCGAACAGCACCACGGCGAGCAAAGCGAGCACGAGCACCACCGACGCCGAACCCATGCGCCCGCTCCACAGCGCCGC
>JBKBXX010000180.1:0-3706 GCA_046313915.1 Burkholderiales bacterium
CGCAGATCGAAGGCGAAGGCCGGGGCCTGAAATGGCGGATCAAAGGCAGGACCGCCGTGGGCTGGGTCGATCCGGGAATGTGAGATTTTTATATTAAGTATTTGTTTATTATATGTTTTTCCAAAACACCGCGGCGGGTGCAACCATCAGACATATCCCTTGATTTAAATCAGCGCGCTTGCGCCGTGTTCGGTTTCTAATGATCACAGAGGTTTTTCGAGAAAAAACCATGAACTGGAGCTTGCGTATCTGTCTTGCGGCGCCCGCCGTCCTGACGATGGCATTGCTCGGCGGCTGTGGCGGGCCGCAAGTCTATCGCGATGAAACGTTCGCGGCCGAATCGCCTTTTCAGCGCAGCTTCCCGCAGCCGGTGGCCGAGGCGTGCGAAGGCGCGCGACGCGCATTGTTGAGCCAGGGCTACGTGGTGGACGACGTCCGCCACGACCGGCTCAAGGGCATCAAGGCATTCCAGCCCGCAAGGGACATCCACGAAGTGATCGAATTTCACGTCGTGTGCACCGATGCCGGCGGCGCGACGGCGATGTATGCGAACGCGGTACAGTCGCGCTACGATCTCAAGAAATCGCGCCAGTCTGCGGGCGTGAGCGTGCCGTCGATAGGCTCGATCTCGCTGCCGTGGGGCGAAACCACCGATTCGCTGGTGAAAGTCGCCGGCGAAACCGTCAGCGACAAGGATTTTTACGACCGCTTTTTCAACCTGGTCGGACAGCTCCTCGCGCCACAGAAACGCTGAACAAGACGCGCCTTGCAAACTTCGCCAGCGCGGGATCGCTTCAGTGCCCCGCGGCCTGCTGCGCCGCTGCGATCTGCGCCTTGAGCAGTTCGTAGTTCGACACGCCCATTGCGATTTCACCGTCGTTGATGCGGCGGTCGATTTCGGTCACGGCGTCGTTGCAGGGCGTGGAAATGCCGAGCGCCCTGCCCTGTTTCGCTACCAGGCCGCTGATGAACTCGATTTCGCTTCTGCGCCCTTTGAGGTGATCGTGGATAGGTGCGGTGCGCCCGCCGCCGACATGGCGCATCAGCGTCTGCATGACCGCCACCAGGTTCTCGTCGCCGGAGCCGGCAAACTCGTCGGCGCGCAATCCGAAAACGGGCTCGATGCGGTAGCCGAGCGCAGCGCCCACCGCGAAAGCCTCGCGGCCGAGCTTCACCGAAATGTCGAACATGCCGGGCAGCGCCGCCGCCTCGAAATTGCGCAGGCCGAGCAGTCCGAAAGGCCCCATGGTCATGGTATTGGCGATGAGCTTGGTCCATTTCGCGCCATAGATGTTGCCGGTGATTTCGCAACGGCCGACTTTGCCCATCAGCATCGCGATTTCGCGCACGCGCGGCGTGAAGCCGCCGTCGAGTTCGCCCACGGTGAACCAGCTGCCGTGGCGCGTGGTGTTGCGCCGGACCTGTCCGGGCGTGAAAAGCTCGGCCTGCAACTCGATCACGCAGCCCACGACGCGCTCGCGCCCCACGATGGCAGCGATGGCGTCATCGTTCATGCCGTTTTGCACGCCGACCACCACGCCGTCGCTTTTCAGCCAGGGACGGATGAATTCCGCCATCCAGCGCGTGTCGTTGGATTTGACGGCAAGAAACACGATGTCGAAGCGCCGCCTGGCGGCAGCCATGTCGCACAGCTGCAGCGCGCGCACCGGCACCCGCACTTCCCTGTCCTTCATGGTCACGCGCAGGCCGTCGGACTGCATCGCGGCCACGTGCGCCGGCCACTGGTCGATGACGGTGATGTCGTGGCCGGCCTCGATCAGATCGGCGGCAACGCTGCTGCCGATTGCGCCCGCACCCAGTATCGCGATTTCGCGCTTCATGTCCTGCCTCAGTTGGCGCGGATGCCCGCGTCGCGGATGACCTTGGCCCAGCGCGCCATCTCGGCGCGCATGTAATCGTCGAATTCCTTGACGCTGCCGCCCATCGGCTCGACATCGGCCTTGGCAAACTGCTTGCGCGTCCCGGGATCGTCGAGAAAAGCGTTGGTGTCGGCGTTGATTTTCTGCACGATGGCGCGCGGCGTTTTGGCCGGCGCGAACAGGCCGTACCACACGTCGAACGAATAGCCGGGAAGGCCCGCCTCCTGCACCGTCGGCAGCTCCGGCATCATCGCCGAACGCCTGGCGCCGGTGACGGCGAGCATGCGCACGCGGCCGCTTCTGGCATGGGGCGCGACTGCGCCCATGGCGCCGATCAGCATCTGCACCTCGTTGCCGAGCAGCGCCGTGACCGCCGGCCCGGTGCCTTTGTACGGCACGTGCGTGATGTCGATGCCGGCGGTGGCCAGCAGCAGCGCGGTGCCCAGATGCGAAGCACCACCGACACCGCCCGAACCGTAACGCAGTCGCTCCGGTTCCTTTTTTGCGAACTGGACGAACTCGGCGACCGATTTCGCCGGCACGCCGGGATGCACCGCCACCACGAAAGGCTGGGCCGCGACCAGCGCCACCGGCGCAATGTCGCGCTGCACGTCGAAAGGCAGGTTTTTATAAAGCGCGGACGCGTACGAAATGCCCAGCGACTGAAACAGCAGCGTATGGCCGTCGGGCTGCGCTTTGGCGACGATGTCGGTGGCGATGGTGCCGCCCGCGCCCGAGCGGTTGTCGACCACCACCTGCTGCGACCAGGCGGCGGTGAGCCCGCCCGCCAGCAGACGCGCATTGATGTCGGTGCCGCCACCGGCGGCCGAAGCGACCACCAGGCGTACCGGCTTGGCCGGGTAGGCGCCGGCGACCTTGCCTTGCGCCAGCGCACCATGCACCGCGGCGAGACCGGCCGCGGCCCCCGCGAGCCACAGGCATCTTTGCAAGATGATGCGTGCGATATTCATGTTCCTCCTCCTCGAAGCACGCGCCGCGCTTTGCGGCAGACGCTTCACCTGCCCGTCTCGCGCGTCGTATCAGGCGGCCTTGCGCTCGCCACCGCCCGCCGCCACCAGCCCCGGCACGCGCGAGGCGCGCACCAGCACATGACCTTCGAACATGCGGCGCTGGGTGCGATAAAACGCTCCCTGCTCGGCGTGCCACCGGCCGTCTTCCTGTTTCACCGAAGCAGCGACAGTGAGCACGCCCGAAGGCATGGCGATGCGGATTTCGGATTCGGGGTCGCCGCTCGCGCGCGTCGCCCGGTGCACCACGCTGCCTGCGAGTCGCGCCGCCACCGCCATGCACAGCGATGCGGTGAGCGGTAGTGCGCGGTGCGGCTGGCCGTTGGAAATCATGCGCGCGGTGAGATCGACCGCGTCTGAGCCGATATGCTCGCCCGTGAGCAGACGGGCATCCTGTGGCGGCGAGACGAAACCGACGAAAGGCACTGCGCTTTTCTTCGCCGCTTCCTCCGGTGTTCCGGCAATGCCCATCGCGACCGATGCGGCAACGCGGATCGCGGCGAGCTTTTTCAGGATCTCCGGCGAATTGTCGAGCGTCTCCGGCATCTCGGTGCCGGAAAGCCCGATATCGGCGGCGCTGACGAAAACGCAGGCGTTGGCGGCATCGACCATGGATACGCGCAGCCTGCCCGCGCCCGGCACCTCCAGCGTGTCGATGACATTGCCGGTCGGCAGCAGCTTGCCGGTGGTCGCGCCGCCCGGCTCGCGAAATTCGAGTCTGACCGGCGAGCCGGTGCCTGCCACCCCCGGAATCGCGAGATCGCCGTCGACCGCCGACAGCCCGTCGTCGAGCGCAAA
>JBKBXX010000181.1:0-3648 GCA_046313915.1 Burkholderiales bacterium
AGATGACCGCAAATGCCCGTCAATTCGGAGCGCAGAAGCTCGGCATCATCTTCGCAATCCTCTACGACCAGCACTTTTATCGGCTGCTGAAGCATATACAGCTTTCCCCGGACGTGATTGGCCGGTTTGGAGGGTGGATCGTCGACCGCCATGGGATAAACCCTTCCCGGCCGCTACTTGGAGGTATATCGGTCGGCCTCAAACAAACTTTAGGGAAAAGTGCTGTGCGTCTCTGCCGCGATGACGATTCTCTTTGAAATCAATGCCCTTGCAGTGGCAGGCAGGTGCCGGCTCTGCGCAGGCGGGAAGCAGCAATCCGGTGTGACCCATGAAAAAGGCACCTTGCGGTGCCTTTTTGCGGAGCTTGCCCGGAACTCAGTTTTTGACGCGGCTGCGGTATTCGCCGCTGCGTGTGTCGATCTCGATGCTGTCGCCGGTACTGCAGAACAGCGGCACCTGGACCTCGAAACCCGTTTTGAGTTTCGCCGGTTTCAGCACCTTGCCCGAAGTGTCACCCCGCACCGCGGGTTCGGTATATGCGATCTCGCGCACCACCGTTTGCGGGATTTCCACCGAAATCGGGCTGCCGTTATACAGCACGATCTCGCACGCCATGCCGTCTTCGAGATAATTGAGGGCGTCCCCCATGTTTTCCCGGTCCACCTCGTACTGATTGAACTCGGCGTCCATGAAGACATAGGAGGGATCGGCGAAATACGAATAGGTCACTTCCTTGCGCTCGAGCATCACCATCTCGAACTTTTCGTCGGCGCGATACACCGTTTCCGAGGCCGCTCCCGAAAGCAGATTCTTGAGCTTCATCTTGACCACGGAAGCGTTGCGTCCGGATTTGCTGAATTCCGCTTTCTGCACCACCAGCGGATCCTTGCCGACCATGATGACATTGCCGGGCCTGATTTCCTGCGCGATCTTCATTGCTGTCTCACATCCTGCTGAATTTGAATTTAACTTGTTATTTTAGCTTATTTTGGCAGAATTGCACCAGTTTTTCCGCCATTTCCCCGGTTGCAACGAGCTTGCGGACCCATGCCGACGCATGAACCTCGAAAACCCGGCGCCGGGCCCAGAACGCCTGCCATGCCGACCCCAGTGGGACCGTTTCATCCCCCGCCAGGTTCCACGCCCGCCACAAATCCCGCAGCGCAATGGCGGCCTCAGCCGGCAGCCCCTCGCTGTAGCGATCGAGAAAGGCTTCGAGTTTGGCCCAATGGGCGTGCTCCCGTTGCGGATAAATCTGCCATACCAGGGGTTTCGCAGCCCACTGCGCCCGCACGAACGAATCTTCCCCGCGCACGAAATTGCAATCGCTTGCCCACAGCAGCTCATCGTAATGCGGCTGGGCAACGAAAGGCGCGATACGCACTTCGAGATCCCCGCGCTCGAAGCTGCGTCCGGCCTGCGCGCCCGCAACGCCGAGCCATGTGCTGACCGGACCGACGATCCTGCCTTCGGGAACCACCGCGACCGTCGGCTGCCCGCCATGCCGCCAGGCTTCGAGCAGTTCCGCCACCGGAGCGCTGTCGTATCCAAAAAGCGAGATCACCGTCGCCCCCGCGACAGGCGGCGGAAAACCGAGCAACGCCCACAGGCGCCGGCGTGCCTGCGCATCGAATGCCGCACGCCGCGAAAACAGGTCCTGTTCCCGCAGCAGCCCGCCCGTCATCGCATCGAAACCCGGGAAAAAAAAATAGCGCGCAAGCGGCCAGCGCGGATGGGGTGAAGGCAAGCCGTGGTGCTCGCGGACCCACGGCTCGGCGCTCAGATATTCCAGCGTGATCCACAACGTGCGCGGGCTGCGCTCGACCATCGCGGCCACATACGCCTCGGGCAGGCCGCAGCCGAACGCTTCGACGACCACCGCCGCAGGCGTTACGGCGGGAAAAGGCTCTTCCCAATGCCAGACTTCGATGTTTTCCACGCGCTGGCGCCCCCTGCCGGCATCGACCGCCGGACATAGCGCCCGCAGGCTTTCCAGATCGTCCACCCACAGGCGGACGGCCGCATCATGCGGCTTGCCCGCCAACTGGCGTGCCAGGCGCCAGCTCACGCCGATATCGCCGAAATTATCGACGACGTGACAGAAAATATCCCATGAGAGCGGTGCTGACATGCGAGTGTCCGACCGGGCCCGCGGCTTTGCTCAATAAAAAAGCCGGGCAGGCAGCCCGGCTTTTTTGAGCGGTTTACGATTACGCCGCTTGGATGTTGCTCGCCTGCTTCTTGCCTTTATTGCCGGCGGTGACTTCAAAAGAGACCTTTTGGCCTTCTTTCAGAGTCTTGAAACCGGACATATTGATCGCAGAGAAGTGGGCAAACAAATCTTCGCCGCCTTCATCTGGAGTAATAAAGCCGAAGCCTTTGGAGTCATTGAACCACTTAACAGTACCAGTTGCCATTTTAACGTTCCTAAGAAAGTTGAGAATACGGGATTGACCCGACCAAATGTTTGAATCTCAAAGCTCCCAAGAACGAACGTCCAACTGAAACTGAAAATCCTGACTCTAAGGACTTGAAACTAAACACTTGCCCCTTTATACACGCCCCCCGTTATGCCGTCAAGCGGAATTTGACCGAAAGCGGCGGCGCGCGCGGAGAAATTCAGCCTTCGGCTGCGGCCCGAGGGGCACTGGGCAGCTTCAGGCCGGAGCCACGCTGCGCCGCTGCGCGTAGCGTACTTTCAGCGATGTGCAAGCGTTCCGGACCGAGGTCGGCAATGCTGCGGCATCCCAGCAACGCCAGCACGCGATCGATTTCTTCGTGGAAAATGGCGAGCGCACGCTGGGCGCCCGGTTGGCCGCCAGCAGCGATGCCGTAGAGCGTGGCGCGCCCGATCTGCACCGCGTGCGCTCCCAGCGCCAGCGCCTTGACCACGTCGCTGCCGCGACGAAAGCCGCTGTCCACCAATACCGCGATGCGCTTGCCGACGGCATCCACCACCTCCGGCAGGGCTTCCAGCGGCGAAATCGCGCCGTCGAGATTGCGCCCGCCGTGATTGGACACCGCGACGCCATCGGCACCGCAGTTTGCCGCCATGACCGCATCCTGAGGATGGAGGATGCCCTTGACGATGAGTTTGTGCGGCCACATCCTGCGCAACGCCTTGAGATCCTCCCAATTGAGGGAATCGTTGCGCATCTGCGAACGCCCCATCGGCCGCGCCGTCACCTTGTACTTGATTTCGCTCGGATAATTCTCGTAGCGCGGCATGCCGGTGGTAAAAACATATCTGGCCAGCACATTGAGCAGCCAGCGCGGATGCTTCAGCACGTCGGTGACGTTCTTGCGCGTGAAGCTGAACGGAATGGTAAAGCCGTTACGCAGATTGTATTCCCGGTTGCCCGACACCACGCCGTCCACGGTCACCACCAGCGCCTTGAAGCCGCAGCCGCGCGCGCGTTCGACCAGCTTGTGTGACAGAGAACGATCGGGCCACATGTAGAGCTGGAACCACAGCTCTCCACCCGCCTGTTCGGCTACTTTTTCCATCGCCGTCATCGAGCCGGTGGCAAGCGTGAACGGGATTCCCGCTTCGGCAGCAGCGCGGGCCAGGGCGATCTCGCCTTCATGCCACAACAGGCCGGCGATACCGGTAGGGGCGATCACGATCGGCATCTTGTGGCGGTTGCC
>JBKBXX010000182.1:0-3628 GCA_046313915.1 Burkholderiales bacterium
TGACGCTGTGGGCGCTCACGCCCAAGGGCGAAGCCAGCGTGCCGCTGAAGCCGAACGAACGCGCCGATCGTTATCTCAAGCGTGTGCGTGAATTGCTGTCCGGCCATGCGCTGGGCTCGCCAGGCGGCTATCCCGTGCACCTCACGCGCTGGACACGGCAGTCGCAGGCAGGGCTCTCCACCCAGCATCTCGCGCAACTGCTTTTGATTGCGGAAGAAGAGGCGGTCGTCGCCGTGGTGCACTCGCCCGCGCTTACCGACGAGCTTGCGCGCTATGCGTGGTGGTGCATGCCGACGATCGAGAACGCCCGCCTGATGCTGATGCGCGACGTGGTGTGCAAGGGCAGCATGGGCCGCACGCTGGCGGAATTTCTCGTCGATCATCTCGCCTTCCTGCACGAAGACGACGTTGCCATTCTCGATACCGTGGCGGTGATGCTGTATTCCGGTGTGCTCACCGACGATGAATGCACGGCGATCTGGAAGCGTGGCATGGCGCGCAACTCGTACTACGTGCCCTTTCTTGAACTGCGCCCGGATGCGCTGCCTGTGCTGCGCGCCGCGCGCACCGATCATGCCCGCGTGCCGGCGCTGGCTGGCAACCCCTACAGCCAGATGCTCGCCAAGGCCTTGTCGGACCAGGGGCAGACCTTCGTTTACACCACCGCGCTGATTCTCGACCGGCCCGAAGTGCAGGAAGTCGTGAACCACACCCTGAATGCGCTGGCGAACTGGTGCGCACCGTTGCGGCAGCACGACGCATCCGCGCGCGAATCCGCGCGTGCCGCGCTGCTCGCCGCCGCGCCGCAATTCGAGCCGGACTGCGCGGCACTGGACGCGTTGTCTGCCGTGGACGCCGATAGCGTGCGCCCGATCTTTCTCAAGACCACCGCCATCGGCTCGCTCATGCGGCGCAAAATCCAGCCAGTCGTCACGCCGCTGATGGAGGCGATCAGCGTGCTGCGCCGCACTGCCTGAGCGCGGGCTGATCCCGCAAAAAAAACGGCCCCGCTGGCGCAAGCCAGCGGGGCCGTTTCTTGATGTTTACTGGCCGATCGCCGAATCGATGCTGACGAGGAATTTTTCCGGCTTCTCGAACCCGATCACCTTGAAATCGGACTGCGTGCCATCTGCCGCCCAGAAGATGAGGCCGGGCGGGCCGAACAGGCCAAAGCGCTTGAGCAGGGCCTTGTCGGCCTCGCTGTTGGCGGTGACGTCGGCCTTGAGCAGTACGGTGTCGGCCAGCCGGGCGCGAACCCGGGCGTCGCTGAAGGTGAAGCGCTCCATTTCCTTGCACGACACGCACCAATCGGCATAGAAATCGAGCATCACGGTCTTGCCCCCGGCTTTGGCCGCAGCCAGCCGCGCGTCGAGTTCGGCCACGTCCTTCACTTTTTCGAAGGGCAGTCCTTTCTGTTCTGCCGCGACGGCGCCAGCGCCGGCGCCGCCCTTGAACACATCCAGCGGTTGCAGGATGTCGCGGCTGCCGGCGAGCATGCCGACGATGAGCGCGAGACCGCCGATCATCAGCACCACGCCGAGGCCCTTCCACAGGCGTTTCCAGCCCGAGGCGCTTTCCGGCAACGGATCGAGCGCATGCAGGTAGGTGGCCGAAACGATGAGCAGCAGCGCCCACAAAAGCATGTTCACCCAGGCCGGGATGATGGGCGAGATGAGGTAGATGGCGATGGCCAGCATGAGCACGCCGAAGAAATACTTCACCGCGTTCATCCAGCCGCCCGCGCGCGGCAGCAGGGCGCCGGCCGACAGGCCCACCAGCAGCAGCGGAACTCCCATGCCCAGCGCCAGCACGAACAGCGCCACGCCGCCGAGCACGGTGTTGCCCGTCTGCGCGATGAAGGCGAGCGCGGCAGCCAGCGGCGGCGCGACGCAGGGGCCGACGATCACCGCCGACAGCGCGCCCATGACGAACACGCCAACGAAATTGCCGCCTTTCATCCTGTTCGAGGCATCGTTGAATTTGCTCTGGATGGCGCTGGGTAGCTGGATTTCGAAGAAGCCAAACATCGACAGCGCGAGCAGCACGAACACGCCCGCACCGATGCCCAGCGCCCAGGGGTTCTGCAAAGCGTTCGACAGCAGCGTGCCCGACAGCGCGGCAGCCACGCCCGCGAGCGCGTAGGTGATCGCCATGCCGAGCACGTAGGCGAGCGAAAGCATGAAGCCGCGCGACTTGGTGAGCGGCGTGTCGTGGCTTTGCCCGGCGATGATGCCCGAGAGGATGGGAATCATCGGAAACACGCAGGGCGTGAGTGCGAGCAGGAGACCAAAGCCGAAGAAGGTGGCGACCACCGCCCAGAAGCTGCCATCCTTGAGCACGCGTTCGATGCGCGAGGTGTCGGATTCGCTACCCGCGGCGGGTGCCGCAGCCGCGCTGCCAGGCGACGCTGCGCCGGATGCACTCAGGGTGAAATCGCGGCTGTTCGGCGGGTAGCAGATGCCCACGGCATCGTTGCAGCCCTGCCAGCCCGCTTCGAGCACCAGTTTTTCGTCGGCGGCGAGCGCGCGCGACAATAGCAGGGTGGCGGCAAAATTCTGGTGGTAGACCTCGGTCTTGCCGAAGGTGGGGTCGTCCTTCATGTCGCCTGCCGGTGTGTCGGCACGGGCAACGCCGAGGCCGGCAGGCGATTTCACTTTCCACGCCAGCTTGTCGCGATAAAGATAGGTGTCGGGTGTGAGCGTGTAGTCGACGCGCACGGTTTGCGCGTCGGGCATGGTTGCGGCAACGATGAAGGCTTCATCCGGCGGCAGCACCTTCGGCATGGACGTGCCGCCCAGGCTGCGCAGGCTGTCGAGGGCGGAACCGCCGGCCGGGGTGGCGGCAGGCGTGGCGCGGGGAGGCGGGTCTGCGCTAGCGGCCGGTGCAACCGCGGCCGGGAGCCGGATCGGCAGCGAAACGGTCTGCGGCATGTAGCATAGTCCGCCGTCCCAGCAGCCTTGGGAAGTGGCCTTGAGCGTAACCGAGAGGGTGCCGGGCGTGCGCTGGAAAGGCAGGACGATGCGCACATCCTTGCGGTAGGTTTCCACCTTGCCGAAGGTGTCGTCGTCCTTCATTTTGCCCGGCGGCAGCGCGACCTTGCCGAGGGTGCCGCCGGCCAGCTCGAACTTGAATTTGTCGCGATACATGTAATACCCGTCGGCAATCTTCCAGCGCGCTTCCAGCGTGTTGGCGTCGATTGCCCGGGCGCTCAGGCTGAATGCCGTCTCCGGGTCGAGCGGCTCTGCCTGGGCGAGCGCCGCTTGAGAAACAGCCAGGCCGCCCCAAAGTAGAGGCAAGGCGGCCAGCCAGCGGAACCAATGTTTGGTCATGTCGTTCAGTCTCCTCGTGATGCGGTTTCCCGGGCCAGCCAGTCGAGATAGGCCGGCAGTCCCCGGGTTATCGGTATGGCAAGCAGTTCCGGCACCGCGTAGGGGTGGTGCTCCCGGATCAGCTTTTCCACGGCAGCATAGTGTGTTTGCGTGGTCTTGATCATGAGCGGCAATTCCTCCGCCGACTCCACCGCGCCCTGCCACCGGTAGATGGAGCGGCACGGCGCCATAACGTTCACACACGCCGCCACGCGCGCATCGACCAGGGCATGTGCGAGTTTCCCGGCAACTGTCCGATC
>JBKBXX010000183.1:0-3617 GCA_046313915.1 Burkholderiales bacterium
CGGCGACCAGCTCGCGCAGCAGCGAGCCGGTGTTGCGCGCCGGCTGGCTCGACCGTTGCCGGCTGTTGTGCGGGGTCGGCAGCACGCGGCCGCAGTCGGTGGAGCTGGACGTGCGGTGCTTTCGCGATGCCGGTCTGGTGGTGGTCGATTCACCGCGCGCCGTCGAAGAGGCAGGCGATTTGCAGCAGGCGGTGCAAACAGGCGCATTGTCCGGAGACAAGCAGGCGACGCTAGCGCAACTTGTCGCCGGCGGTGTCGCCGTGCCGCGCGCGGGCATGGTCGTATTCAAATCGGTGGGCACCGGATTGCAGGATCTGGCGCTCGCCCGGCGCTACTATGAATTGCTCGGTGCCCGGACGGGTGTTCCTGTAGTCCCCGATCTGGCGAGCCTGAAGCAGCCGGTGAGCGTGGTGGGCATGGCGCAGCATTGAGCGCCGGTTTTTTCGGCGAGTGATTTCCAATCAGGAATTACGGGAGTTGCGATGCATCGGTGGGTAACTTCGACGGCCGGATGTGGCAAAATGCGGACACGGCGACGAGCCTGATCCGTGGCAGGAATGTGCATGACCGATAACAATATCGAAATTCTGTGGGAGCGGTTCACCTGGCGGTTTCTCGCCAATCACGTCTCGCCATGGGAGCTCGAGCAGCTCAAAAAGAACATCGAACGCTGGGATCAGTGGTGCGCACAATGGAGCAAAGCAGCGCACGAGCACGTGCAAATCGCCGAGCGCGCCGCGGCTGCCGGGCATGCGCGCACCGCAGGCGAAGCCTATGTCCGCGCCGCGAGCTTTTACCATTGGGCCAGTTTTTATTTCGTTCATGACCAGCGCCAGTTTCGCGCTGCACTGGAAGCGGGCGAGGCGTGCCTGCGCCAGGCTGCGCCTCTGGTCGCGCCGCCGATGGAGTGGCTGGAGATCCCGTTCGAAGGCGTGAGGCTGCCGGCGTATCTGCGCAGGCCCGCGGGTGTCGCGCGCCCGCCCATTGCGGTTTTCTGTCCCGGTGGCGATTCCACCAAGGAGGAACTCTACGATCTCGGCGAGCATATCGTCGCGCGCGGCGTGGCATTTCTCGCGTTCGACGGACCGGGGCAGGGGCTCGTCAGCACGCAGCTCAAGATGCGTCCCGATTACGAAGTGGTGATCCACGCCGTGACCGATTACGTCTGTTCGCGGGACGATCTCGACGGCAGGCGGCTCGCGGTCGGCGGCATTTCCTATGGTGGCCTGTTTGCGTGCCGCGCTGCGGCTTTCGATGAACGCGTGCGCGCCGCGGTTTCGGTAAGCAGCTGGTACACGCCAGCCGGGCTCTACGCCCACGCGCCGGCGTTGACCCAGACTTCGGTCCGGCACTACTTCGGCGAAAATGCGGCGCAAGTACAGGCAGCCATCACCATGGCGGGCGCAGCCGAACGCATCAAGGTACCGCTGCTGCAGGTCTACGGCGGCCGCGACAAGGCTTCGCCTCCCGAGCACGCTTATCACGTGGCAAAGGAAGTGCCGGGGCCGGTCACGACCGTGGTGTACGAGGATGGCGTGCACGTGTGCAACAACGTGCAGTACAAGGCGCGTCCCATGATCGCGGACTGGCTGGTTGAAAATCTGTAAGAGGAAAGGCAATGGCACAACGCAGGAAAAAGACCGCTTCGCGCGGCGGCGCCGGGGGAGTGCAGGCACAGGCGGTGCGCCGCAAGGCGGCCGTGAGCAAAGCCGGCACCGAAACACCGCGCAAGTATCCACGCATCGACCCGCGGGCGGCTGAAAAATTCGTTTCGCTGCAGGAGATCGTGCACGCCGCGCGGCGCAACCTGCCGCAGGAGCTGTGGGATCACCTGGCGGGCGGCGCGGATTCCGAAACGACGCTGCTCAGGAACCGGATGGCGCTCGACAGCCTCGCGCTGCGCCAGCGCGTGCTGGTCGATGTGCGCAACATCGACATCACGACGACGCTGCTCGGTAAACCCCTCTCCACCCCCGTATTCCTTGCGCCCGTCGGCGGCTTCGTCGGCTTCGTCAGTCCCGACGGCGCGATTCCGGTCGCGCGCGCCGCCATCGCGCACGGCACGACCGCTTTCATCAGCACCGCAGCCAAGCCCAATCTCGAGGCGCCGGCCGCCGCGGTCGACGAGCCGCTGATTTTCCAGCTTTACGTCAGGGCCGATCGCAAGTGGGTCGAGGACATCCTCGATCGCGTCAAGGCGGCGGGCTACCGTGCGCTTTGTGTTTGCGTCGACCGCAACTACTATGGCCGACGCGAGCGCGACATCATCAGCCGCGCCAACGTGCGCGAAGGTTTTGGCGATCCCAGCTACCAGATGGGATTGAAGTGGGGGGACCTGCTGTGGATGAAGGCGCGCATCGGATTGCCGCTCATCGTCAAAGGCATCGCCACCGCCGAGGATGCGCGCCTGTCGGTGGAGCACGGCGCGGACGTGGTCTACGTGTCCAACCACGGCGGGCGCCAGCTCGATCACGCGCAAGGCACCATCGAAGTGCTGCCCGAAGTGGTCGAAGCGGTCGCCGGCCGCGCCGAAATCCTGTGGGACGGCGGCGTGCAGCGCGGCACCGATGTGATCAAGGCGCTGTGCCTCGGCGCAAGCGCGGTGGGTCTGGGCAAGATGCTGGGCTGGGCGCTGGCGGCAGCGGGCGAAGCCGGATTGAGGCGCATGCTCGAACTGATGGATGTCGAAATCCGCACCGCCATGGGGCTGATGGGAGTCACCTCGCTCAAACAGTTGAATCCCTCATGGGTGCGGCCGGCGCAACCGGTGCGCGCGGCGAGCCCGACCAATAGCTATCCGTGGTTCGAGGCGCAGCGGAAAATGCAGTGATTCGGGAGACGGTAAATCATCCCGTCATTCAGTCATTCACTCAATCACGGACTCACACAATTCCCATGACCGACAACGCCAAGCCGTTACAGCTGAATCCCAGGCTCGCCGCCATCCTGGCGCAGGAATACCCGCGTTTTTCCGAAGCGGAATATGCGCGTCGTCACACGCTGCTGGGTGAAGCAATGGCGAGGGCCGGCGCCGATCATCTGTTGGTGGTGACCGACCATCGCAGCGGCAACGCGCCGCAGTGGGTGACCGGCTGGCCCGGCACGGTCGAGGCTTATGTCATTTTCAGGCCCGGTGAAAAAATGGTGATGCACGTGGAGTGGTACAACCACTTCCCGCTCGCCAGGAAAATCGCCCATACCACCGACGTGCGCTGGGGCGAGCACCAGGGCATCGCCAAGACCATCGAAGAGCTGAAACGGCGTGGCGCGCGGCGCGTCGGTGTCATCGGGCCGCTGGTGGTTTCCAAATACCGCCAGCTGGAAGAGTATTTCCAGATGGTCGGGCTCGATGCCGACTACGTCAGGATGCGGCAGATCAAGTCCGAGGAGGAAATCGACTGGATGAGGATCGGCGCCGCGTTCAGCGACGCCGGCTTCGCGGCGCTGCTCGCCGGTACGCGCCCCGGCCTCACCGAGCGCGAACTGGGCGACATCGTCGAGCGCGCCTACGTCAAACACGGTGGCACCACCATGATCCACTACATCGGCCGCACCTCGATGGCGAATCCGCATATTTACGTGCCGCCGCAGCACCATGCGCCGCGCCAGGTGGAAGG
>JBKBXX010000184.1:0-3507 GCA_046313915.1 Burkholderiales bacterium
GCGGAAGTTACGGCCGTTTTCGCTCGCGTTATTTAAATAACTTATTGATTTTAAAGGATATTTTTTGACGCCCACACTGGTGTTCGATATCGAGACCGTTCCCGATGTCGCCGGCTTGCGCAAGCTCTACGGTCTGGGGTCGGAGCTGGCCGACCGGGATGTCGCCGAAATGGCGTTCCAGCTGCGCCGCCAGGCGAGCGGCGGCGATTTTCTGCAACTGCATCTGCAGCGCGTAGTCGTCATTTCGTGTGCGTTGCGCGAGCGCGACAGTTTCAGGGTGTGGTCGCTCGGCGATGCCGGCGACGATGAAGGCGAGCTGATTCAGCGCTTTTTCGACGGCGTCGACAAATACACGCCGCAACTGGTGTCGTGGAACGGCGGCGGCTTCGATCTGCCGGTGATGCATTATCGTGGCCTCATCCACGGGGTGAGTGCCGCGCGCTACTGGGACATGGGCGAAGGCGATTACAAGGACAGCCGCGATTTCAAATGGAACAACTACATCAGCCGCTATCACAGCCGGCATCTCGATCTGATGGACCTGCTGGCGCTCTACCAGCCGCGTGCCAACGCGCCGCTCGACCAGATCGCGCAGCTGATGGGCTTGCCGGGCAAGCTGGGCATGGACGGCTCCGCGGTGTGGGATGCCTATCAGGCCGGAAAAATCGAAGAGATCCGCAACTACTGCGAAACCGACGTCGCCAATACGTATCTCGTGTATCTGCGCTTTCAGCGGATGCGCGGCGCGCTTACCGCCGAGCAGTACCGTGCCGAGTGCGATCTGGTGAGAACCGTCCTCGGCAAGGCGCCGGGGCCGCACTGGAAAGCATTTCTCGACCGCTGGCGTGTCTGAGAAACTCCCGCATCGACAAATTGCTGGCGCGCGACGAATTCGGTTCGCTCATTGACGATCCGGTCGCCTGCGGAACGCTGCCATGATGACGCTGCGGATCGAGTCGCTCGACCAGGAGGGGCGCGGTGTCGCCCGCAACGACGGCAAAACCGTTTTTGTCGACGGCGCCTTGCCCGGCGAGGTGGTGGAGGCCACCCCCTACCGCAGGAAACCGAGCTTCGAACTCGCCACCGTGGACCGCGTGCTCAAACCGAGTGCGCAGCGCGTTGCACCGCGCTGCGCGTACTTCGGTATCTGCGGCGGCTGCAGCCTGCAGCATTTCGATGCCCGCGCGCAGGTCGCGGCAAAGCAGCGCGTGCTCGAAGACGATCTGTGGCACATCGGCAGGGTCGAGCCGGAAGAGATCCTGCCCGCCATCCACGGCTTGCCGTGGGGCTATCGCCGTCGCGCGCGCCTGACGGCGCGTCATGTCGTCAAAAAAGGCGGCGTGCTGGTGGGTTTTCACGAAAAGCGCAGCAGCTATGTCGCAGACATGCTGGGCTGCGAGATCCTGCCGCCGCGCATCTCGGCGCTGCTCGGGCCCTTGCGCGAGATGCTGGGCCGCCTGTCCATTCACAGTCGCGTGCCGCAGGTCGAAGTGGCGCTCGGTGACGCGGCCGACGTGCTGGTGCTGCGCGTGCTGGAAGCGCCGAACGCTGGCGACGCGGCGCTGCTGCGCGAGTTTGCCGACGGGCACGCGGTGCAGCTTTATCTGCAGCCCGGCGGGCCCGATTCGGCGTATCCGTTTCATCCGGCGGCAGGCGATCTTTATTACACTCTGCCCGAATTCGACCTCAAGATCCGTTTCAGCCCGACCGAATTCACCCAGGTCAACCACGACATCAATCGCGTGCTGGTGCGGCGGGCGCTGGCGTTGCTCGCTCCCCGGCCGGGCGAGCGGGTTGCGGATTTCTTCTGCGGCATCGGTAATTTCACGCTCGCCATCGCGCGCCGCAGCGCGACGGTCGTCGGCGTGGAAGGCAGCGCAGCGTTGGTGAGGCGTGCGGCGGAAAACGCGGCGGAAAACGGCCTGGCGGGCAGCGCGCAGTTCCTTGCCATGGATCTCTTCGGAATCGACGCTGCGGCGCTGGCCGCGCTGGGGCGCTTTGACCGCATGCTGATCGATCCGCCGCGCGACGGCGCAGCCGAGCTGGTAAAGGCGCTCGATCGCGACACGCCGGCGCGCATCGTTTACGTGTCGTGCAATCCGGCAACACTTGCGCGCGATGCCGCTATCCTGGTGCATGCCAAGAACTACCGCCTGCGTGCAGCGGGCGTGATCAACATGTTCCCGCATACCGCGCATGTCGAGTCGATCGCGGTTTTCGAAAAAAATCAGCTGTCTTGACGGCTGATTTTTTTAACGGGGAGAGGCGTCCGGAGACGGGGGATGAGGGGCCGCCAATGAACAGACAATCCCGTGGCGTCAAAAAAAAACGGCCGGGATCGCCCGGCCGTTTTTCGCGTGCTGGCGGTTGGGCCTGCTAATCGCGTTCTCCGGTGAGCGCCATCAGCAGCTGCAGCAAATTGGCGAAGATGTTGAACAGGCTGAGATAGACGCCCGTCGTCGCCATGATGTAGTTGGTTTCGCCGCCGTTCACGATGCGCGACAGATCGTGCAGCAGGAACAGCGAAAACACCACCACCACCAGCGACGAAATCGTCAGTGCCAATGCCGGGATCTGCAGGAACATGTTGGCGACCATCGCGAGCAGCAGCACGATCATGCCGACGAACAGGAATTTGCCCATGAAGCTGAAATCCCTGCGCGTGGTGGTCGCGATCAGGCCCATGACGAACAGCACGATGCCGGTGCCGCCCGCGGCCAGTCCCACCAGCTGCGGACCGTTTTTGAGCGCGAGTGCGACGCTGAGCAGCGGTCCCAGGAACCACCCCAGCAGGAAAGTCATGGCGAGCAGCAGCACCACGCCCCAGCCGTTGTTGCGGTTGGCGGTGATCGCGAACTGCAAGCCGATCACGCCACCCAGCATCAGGACGAAGCTGAGTATGGGATGCTGGACGATGACGCTCGCGGTGTTGATGCCGATCATCGCGCCGATCACGGTCGGCACCATGGTGAGCGCGAGCAGCAGATAGGTGTTGCGCAATACCCGTTGTTGCTCCAGGGCGATGCCCTGAGTGCCTGGCCGTTGGGCTGTCTGGCTGGTTTGCGTTTCGTATTGCATGCAGGTCTCTCCTTTGACGGTAAGCGTTGGTTTTATCAGCGAAGGTAAGACTACCTAACTGTCTGAAAAGTTTCAACGATTTCAGCCTGATTTTTGTGGCAGGCGGCTGCAGCAAGCAATTGATGATGCATGATATTATTAAATGTGATCGTTGACACGCCGGTCGGCACGAAACAGCGGCATTTCGAGGAGCGCAGTGTGCCCGTTTTCCCCAAGGGGACCCACGCCGTGACCGAGACTCGCGCAAAACGCTGCCCGCGACGGGCGTAGCGCTTGTGCCGATCCCGGCAACCCGTTAGATTAACGGCCTTCTTGCGGCGCAGGCTAGCCTGCTTGCAGGTTAAGCGCCGCGAGGCGCGGCCGGAGCCAAAACCGTTGTTTTGCAGCATCGCGGAGGGTTGGCAGAGTGGTTTAATGCGGCGGTCTTGA
>JBKBXX010000185.1:0-3502 GCA_046313915.1 Burkholderiales bacterium
CCCCCGGGTAGCTTGCCTGCAGCTCACAGGGAATCTCGAAAAACGCCTCGCTCGCCACCGCGTAGAACTCGGCGGGGTCGTCAGCGGCATAAGGATCGATCGGCGTTTCTTCGCCGCGCTCGACCCGAGCGCAGAAATCCCTGTAGGCCGCGCTGAAAATCTCGGACCACGTCTCACGGCTCATGTCGGCATGCAGCGGCGGGAACCCGTTGGCGTCACCGTTGAGCATGTCGAGCTTGTGCGCAAACTCATGAATCACGACGTTGTATCCTGCGCCGCGGCCGGCCTCCTGCGTGTCGGCCCACGACACGATGACCGGCCCGCGCAGCCAGGATTCCCCCGTCATCGGTTCGCGAACCCGATGCACCACGCCGTCCTCGTCCATGTATTCGTACTCGGCAATGAATTCGTCCGGGTAGACGATCACCTCGGACCAGTTGCGGTAGTACTCGAGGCCGAGGTTCAGGATCAGCATACACGCCTGCGCCGCGATCGCCATGCGCATTTCGTCACGGAGGACGAGACCGCCCGCGCCGTGAATCGCCTTGTCGTGCAGGAACAGGATCGCGAGCTCGCGCAGCCGCGCCTGCTCGCCGGGCGTAAGAACGCCGATGAAGGAGTAGCGGGCGGCCGTTTCCCGCCAGATGGCGGGATCCAGCGCGGCGCGTTTCAGTATCCGGGAACGGCGCCATTGCGCAAACCACCCCATGTTCAGTACATCACCCTTGATTTCATTGCGAAATCCTGCAGCCGGTGCGTCCGCGCCACGCCGTCTGGACGGCCGGGGCGACCAAAAAGCTCACGCGCCGCCCTCGCCCTCGCCGCCGAGCTGCGCCGGCGGCAAGGGCGGCATTTCGGCATGATCGAGCTCGACGCGCTCGATGCTCGCAAAGCGCTCGGAAATCTTGCGGCTGCTGATCTGCACCTGCTGAGCATCTTCGTGCGCCTGCCGCACGTGATCGGCGAGCTTGCGCATGCGCTCGTCGAAGCGCGCGAAGTCTTTGCCGAGCTTGCCGAGCTCGTCCTTGATGATGTGGACCTGTTTGCGCGTTTCCACGTCTTTCAGCACCGCACGCGCAGTATTGAGCACCGCCATCAACGTCGTCGGCGAAACGATCCACACCCGCCGCTGCAACGCATAGTTGACGATATCGGCATGATAGGCGTGGATTTCGGCAAACACCGCTTCGGCCGGCACAAACATCACTGCGCCGTCGGAAGTCACGCCGGGGATGATGTACTTGACGCTGATGTCGTCGATGTGCTTTTTGAGATCGGCCTTGAACTGGCGCTGTGCCGCGGCGCGCTCGCTTTCGGCAAGCGCGCTGTCGAGCATGCGATGATAATTCTCGAGCGGAAACTTGGAATCGACGCCTACCGCGCCGGTCGGCTCGGGAAGCTTGAGCAGACAGTCGACGCGAGTGCCGTTGGGAAGCACATGCTGCATGTGATAGCTGCCCTGCGGCAGCATGTTGCGCACCAGCGCCTCGAGCTGGACTTCACCGAAAGCGCCACGCGCACGCTTGTCGCCGAGCAGCTCCTGCAGGCTGACGACATTGCCGGTCAGGCTCTCGATTTTCTTCTGCGCCTCGTCGATGGTCGCGAGCCGGGTCATGACATTGATGAAAGTCTCGTTGGTTTTCCTGAAACCTTCGTCGAGCCGTTCGCTCACCCGGCCGCTGATCTGCTCGAGGCGCTCGTCGATTTTCTTGGTGAGCCCCTCGATCGCCGCGGCAAACTGCTGCGTCGAACGATGCATGGTGTTCTGGATCAGCTCCTGCTCGGCGCGGCCCTCCTCGGCGAGCGTCTTCTGCAGCGCCTCGCGGCTATGCGCCAGGCTTTCGTTCAAGGCGAGCTGCAGCGCCTGCATGGCGTGGCGCGTTTGCGCGAGTTCCTCGGAAGTGAGCCGGCCCAGCCGCTCGGAACTGTCGGCCAGCGCGGCGCTCACGCGTTCGCCCTGCTTCGCCAGCCCGTCGTGCAGGTCGAGCAGCATCGCGCGGTGCTTGTGCTCCTGCATCGCACCCAGCTGCTCCGGTATCTCTCTCAGCGCGCGGGCCTGCGCTGCCAGCCGCAACACCAGCACGATCAGTGCGATCAGGACGAGTAGCGCGAACGCTGCGTAGAGAACTTCAATCATGGCCGTTCAAAAAATCGAGCAGGAAGTATATCCCAGTCACGATGACAGCCTCAGGCGATTTCCCGCAACGCCTGCAGCGGCGCAACCTCGAGGGCGCGGCGCGTGCCCAAGTGGCCGGCAAGGGCGATGCCTGCCGCGCCGCAACCGATGCCGATCAACCATACTGCGGCGTTGAAGCTGTAACTCAAATCGAGAATCCGGAATGCCAGCAGCGCCCCCAGTCCGTTGGCGCCGGCGGCCGCGATCAGCCCCGCGAGGGCGCCGATCACGGCAAATTCCGCGGTATTGGCGCGCACCAGCTGGCCGCGGCTCGCGCCCAGCGTGCGCATGATCGCCGCGCGGTAGAAGCGCTCATCCTGCGCGCTGGCGATCGCGGCGTACAGCACGGCCAGCCCGGCGAGCAGCGTGAAGAGGAACACGAACTGCACCGCCTGCGCCACCTGGTCCATTATCTTCCGGACCTCGCCCATGACTTGGGCCACGTCGATCAGCAGGAAATTGGGAAACTGCCCGACCAGCGCATTGAGCAGTTCGACGTTGCCCGGCGGCAGATAAAAACTCGTGATATAGCTCACCGGCTGGCCGTCGAGCAGCCCCGGAGGCGAAACCACGAAGAAATTGACGTTGAAACTGTCCCAGTCGACTTTGCGCAGACTGGTCACGGTGGCGGTCACGATCTTGCCCGCGATATCGTAAGTCAGCCGGTCGCCGACGCGTATGCGCAGAGTCTCGGCGATGCCCTGTTCGACCGAAAACTGGTCCGCGCGGACTGCGCCATCGCCCCACCAGCGCCCGGAGACGATGCGGTTGCCGGGATGCATCTTCTGCGCCCACGACAAATTGAACTCGCGGTCGATCAGGCGCCGCGCCCGCTCGTCGTCGTAATCGGCCGCAGACACGTTGCGGGCGTTGATCCGGATCAGGCGTGCGCGCACCATCGGATACACCGCCGGCGGCGCGATGCCGCGTGCGGCAAAAAACTCCGCCAGCGGCCGCACCTGGTCGCTCTGGATATTGATGATGAAACGGTTGGGCGCGGTGGGTGGCAAACCGGTCTGCCATGCCTTGAGCAGATCGCCGCGGATCAGCGTGAGCGTCAACAACGCCATGATGCCGACTCCCAGGGCCACGATCTGGAGAATGCTGCCGAGCGCGCGGCGCCGCAGATTGGCCACACCGAAGCGCCAGCTGACGCCCTTGCTGCGCAATCCCGCCAGCAGCCGCAGCAGCACCCACGCGAACCCCGCCGCACCGAGCACGGCCGCGGCAAATCCGCCCAGCACCAGACCCCCCAGCCGCAGGTCTTGCGCCTTCCACACAATCATGCCGGCGATCACCGCCAAACCCAGCGCATAACCCGCCAGC
>JBKBXX010000186.1:0-3499 GCA_046313915.1 Burkholderiales bacterium
ACGGCAGCACCGGGCATGTCTATGCCGGCGAAGTGCCGACGGTGGCAGCCACCTTTTCCGAAGAAATGGCGACACTGCTCGCCTGGGCCGACGAGACGGCGCGGCTCAAGGTGATGGCCAACGCCGACACGCCCGAAGACGCGTTGCGGGCACGGGAGTTCGGCGCCATGGGTATCGGTCTCGTGCGCACCGAACGCATGTTCAACAGCACCGACCGCCTGCCCATCGTGCAGGAAATGATCCTTGCGGAAACGACGGAACAGCGTCAGGCCGCGCTCGACCGCCTGCTGCCGATCCAGCGCGCCGATTTCAAGGGCATTTTCAAAGCCATGAAAGGGCTGCCGGTAACGGTACGCCTGCTCGATCCGCCGATGCACGAATTCCTGCCCACCGCGGCGCAGCTCGAGCTCGAAATCGCCCACCTGCACCAGCTGCGCGACACCATCAAAGGTCTGGAAGAGCTGCCCGACACGCTGAAGCTGCTCAACCCCAAGCTCTATCAGCAATATGCCGACGGCCTGACGAAACTGATGGGCGGATTGCGCACTTTCAAGGAATCGCACCTGGAAGAGGACGTGATCACGCGCAAGGAAGCGATGCTGAAAAAAGTGCGCGCCCTAGCCGAGATCAACCCCATGCTCGGCCATCGCGGCGTGCGGCTCGGAATCACCTACCCCGAAATCTACTCGATGCAGATCCAGGCGATCATCGAGGCCGCCGCGCTGTGCGCCAAGGAAGGCATTGCGATCCATCCCGAAATCATGGTGCCGCAAGTCGCCACCGTCGAAGAACTCAAGCGCATCCACGGTCACGTCCAGCGCATCCACAAGGTGGTGGAGCTCACTCACGGCATCAACGTGAAGTTCAAATTCGGCTCCATGCTGGAAGTGGTGCGTGCCTGCGTGCGCGCAGGCCGCATGGCCGAGGATGCGGAGTTCTTCTCCTTCGGCACCAACGATCTCACACAGGCCACGTTCTCGTTCAGCCGCGAGGACGCCGAAAACAAATTCCTGCCTGTCTACAACGAAACCGGCATCCTGCAGGACAACCCGTTCGAGGTGCTCGATATCAAAGGGGTGGGGCAGCTGATGAAAATGGCCGTCAACGACGGCCGCCGGACGCGGCCCGACCTCAAGATCGGCATCTGCGGCGAGCACGGCGGCGATCCCGTCTCCATCCACTTCTGCCACCACATCGGCATCGACTACGTGTCCTGCTCCGGCCCGCGCGTGCCGATCGCCCGCCTGGCGGCGGCCCAGGCCAGGCTGCTGGAAAGCGCTTACCGCGAGCCGGACTGAGAACGCGACCGCAGGCCGGTCAGCCGCGGATCAGCGCGCCGCTCTGATAGTCGCGGACCGCCTGCTCGACTTCCTCGCGCGTGTTCATGACAAACGGGCCGTACTGCGCGACGGGCTCCCCGAGCGGCTTGCCGGCAAGCAGCAGCAGCCGTGCGCCCGCCGCGCCCGCCGCGATCTCGATGCGCTCGCCCGCGGACAGCACGCCTGCGCTGTGCGCAGCGAGCGGACGCGCGGCAGCCGCCGGTCCCGTTGCGGCGCCGCCTTCGTAGACGTAGAGAAAAGCGTTGTAGCCCGTCTGCGCCGGATGTGCAAACGTCGCCCCCGCCGGCAGTTCGACGTCGAAATACAACGGATCGGTAGCGAGCCCCCGGATCGGTCCCGGCGTTTCACCGTCGGCTGCCACCAGCGTTCCGGCGATCACCTTGACGCGGCCGCCGCCCGCCAGCGTCACCACCGGAATCTGCGCGGCCGCAATGTCGCGATAGGCCGGGGGTTTCATTTTTTCGCTTGCCGGCAGATTGATCCACAACTGGAAGCCGCGCATGCGTCCTGCGGTCTGCTGCGGCATTTCGGAATGGATGATGCCGCGGCCCGCGGTCATCCATTGCACGTCGCCGCTCCTGAGATCGCCGCGGTTGCCGAGATGGTCCTGATGCAGCATGTGTCCGTCGAGCATGTAGGTCACGGTCTCGAAGCCGCGATGCGGATGATCGGGAAATCCCGCGATATAATCGTCGGGGTTCTCGGTGCCGAACTCGTCGAGCATCAGGAAAGGATCGAGGCGCTGGAACGGTGAACTGCCGATGCTGCGGAGCAGCTTGACTCCCGCACCGTCGGAAGCGATGACGGATTCGATGACGCGTTGCAAGGTGCGGGTGGTCATGGCGTCGTGTTACTGCGGTTCGAGAGCGGAAGAGGCATAAACCGCCGCTCCCGCCCGCACCGAACGCCTTGCGGCCGTCGCCCGGACGAAGTGGCCGGAAACTGCAGCGACATCATGAATCCGCTTTTCACAGTCCGCCGGCGCTAACCGTGCGCCGCGGGCGGCTGCGCCAGTTCGATCAGGCAGTTCTCGGTCGCGGCAGGATCGATGAAAGCGATGCGGCAGCCGGCATGGCCGACGCGCGGCACCGGGTCGAGCAGCGGCACGCCTTTGGCCTTGAGCTCGGCCAACGCCTCGTCGATATCCTCGACTTCGAAGCAGATGTGATTGAGCCCGCCTTTGCCTTCGGCGATCATGCGGGCGTGCTTGCTGTCGGGCGTGGTGCCGGCGATCAGTTCGATCATCGATTCGCCGACCGGATAGAGCGCGAGCCGCACCGGGCGCCCGTCGATTTCCTCGACGCCGCCGAGGCGGATGCCGAAACAGTCTTCCCACAACCACCGGCTCGCTTCGACGTCGCGCACCACTACGCCGACGTGCTCGATGCGTTTTATTTTCATTTCCTCCCCTTTGACAAACAAAAGTCCGATCGCGCTCCGGCCACGGGGTCAGATAACGGCCGGCACGGCGTGGGATCAGTCCCCGCCGGCGATGCCGGTCGCAACCGGCATCATGACATAGAACAGGTGCAGATTTTCCGCTTTCAACAGCGCGATCAGCTCGCCGGCCTGCTTCTCGTCGACCACGAACTCGATTTCCACCGGCAGATCGCCGGCCAGCTCAAAAAAACCTTCCTCGTGCAGCCGGCCATGCCGCCCGTAACCCGCGATCGCGCGCAACGCGGTGCCGCCCGGCACGCCAAGCTGCTTCGCGCGTTCCAGCAGCCATTCGTAAAGCAACTTGCCGTCGTGCTTCTGGAACTCGGTGGCATAGAATCTGAGGCAGACCTTTTCCATGCGGTTTCCTAAAGTTGCAATGCCTTGACGGTCATGATGCCCAGCATGGTGGCAAAAATCGAGCCCAGCAGATGCGCACCGATCAGCACCACGCCCCACGCATACTGGGCGCGTGCCAGCAGGGTCACCGCCTCGGCGGAAAAAGTGGAAAAAGTGGTCAGCCCGCCCAGCACACCGGTGATGATGAACAGCCGCGCTTCGGGCGGCAACCCTGCGTGCCCGGCGAAATACTCGACCGCCATGCCGATCAGGTAACCGCCCGTCACATTGGCGACGAGCGTGCCGAGGGGCACGGTCGGGAACAGCGGGTTGAGCGCCACGCCCAGCCCCCAGCGCAGCCAGGCACCCAGCGCCGCGCCGAC
>JBKBXX010000187.1:0-3363 GCA_046313915.1 Burkholderiales bacterium
GACACATGCGCGCCGAAATCGCGAAATATGCAAAAATCATCAAGGAAGCGGGCGTGCGGGTGGACTGAGTGTCCGCCGCCCTGCCCGTACAATGGCGAAGGAGGTGGATCATCGAACGCAAAGACCTGGGGCTGGCCATCGTTGGTTCGGGGCGGATCGGCGCGCTGCGCGCGCGGCTCGCCGCAGGGCACCCGGCGGTGCGCTTTATCGCGGTGTCCGATCAGGATCCGGCCAAGGCGGCCGATCTCGCGCGCAAGGTCGGCGCGCAATTCCATTCCGGCGACAACGATGAGATCATCGCCCGGCCCGAGGTAAACGCGGTGATCGTCTCGACCAGCGAAGGCGAGCACGTCGCGCCGCTGTTGAAAGCGATCGGGCTGGGCAAGCCGGTGCTGGTCGAAAAACCCCTCGCGCTCACGCTCGCCGACGCCGATCGCGTCGTTCGGGCGGTGGAAAAACGCGGCGCCGATGTGCGGGTGGGCTACAGCCGCCGCTACAAGGATCGCTACCTCATCGCCAGGGAGCAGATCGTGCAGGGCAGGATAGGCCAGCCGGTCGGCGGCGCGGCGCGCGTGTTCAACTCGCGCTCGCAGGCATTCGCCATGCTCGGCCGCAACCGGCACGCAACACCGGTGGTGGATGCGCTCACCTATTACGTCGATCTCATGAACTGGCTGCTCGATGGCAAGCGTCTCGCCGAAGTTTACGCGCGCGGCCGGATGGGCGTGCTCAAGGAAGCGGGTTATGACGTCGAGGACGTGAGCTACGCCATCCTCACCTACGCCGACGGCACGGTCGTCAACCTGGGCGTGAGCTACGCACTGCCGGCCAGGTATCCGGCGCTTGGCCATGCGGCGCGCGTCGAGGTGCTCGGCACCGGCGGCGTGATGATCCTCGACGACGATCACACCGATCAGCTCATGTACAGCGAGAAGGGCGTCCCGCACGTCTATCTGCCCGATCACACGGTCAACATGGTGTTCCTGCAAAGCGGCACGCCCGGCGACTGGGCGTTGGGCGAGTTCTGGGGGCCGATCGCCAACGAGACGCGGGCATGGCTCGATCACCTGGCCATGGGCAAACCGTGCGCGCTGGCAACGCCGCAGGAAGCGCGCGCCAATCTCGAAGCGACGCTCGCGATCGAGCGTTCGATGGCGAGCGGTCGGGCGGTTGCCCTGCCGCTCGCGCAATGAAGCGGCAAAGCGAGGCGGGGAAAATGGCTATTTGCGGATTTCGGGCGTTGCAAAGTATCGCCGTTATTTTTTCTGCGAGCGTTTTCATGGGGTCGGCGGTGGCTCAGGAGTATCCATCCCGACCCATCCGTATGATCGTGGCTTATCCTCCGGGCGGGGGTACTGATATCGTGGGGCGGCTGATCGCGCACAAGCTCAGCGAGAATCTCGGGCAGAACGTGGTCGTGGACAACCGCGGCGGCGCCACCGGCAACATAGGAACCGAACTCGCGGCGCGCGCAACCCCCGACGGCCATACGCTGCTGATGGGCAATGTCGCGCCCAATGCGATCAATGTCAGTCTGTTCAACAAGCTGCCGTACGACCCGGTAAAAGACTTCGCGCCGGTCAGCCTGGTGGCCGTGACGCCCAACATCCTGGTCGTGCCGCCGTCGCTGCCGGTAAAAACGGTGAAGGATCTGATCGCGCTCGCGAAGTCGAAACCGGGTACGCTCAATTTTCCTTCGGCCGGCGTCGGCAGCTCTTCGCATCTCGCGGGCGAGATGCTCAAGACCATGGCGGGCATCGACATGGTGCACGTGCCATACAAAGGCGGCGGGCCGGCGCTCGTTGCCCTGCTTTCCGGACAGGTACAGCTCATGTTTGCCACCTTGCCGGCGGCGATGCCGCACGTGAAGTCGGGCAAGCTGCGGCCGGTCGCGGTGACCAGCGGCAAGCGTTCACTGACGCTGTCCGATTTGCCGACCATCGCCGAGTCCGGCATCGCGGGTTACGAAGCGGCCACGTGGTATGGTCTGCTCGCGCCGGCGCGGACGCCAAAGCCGGTCGTCACGCGGTTGCACGGCGAAGTGGTGAAGATACTCGCCGTGCCCGGCGCCCGCGAGCAGCTTGCCGATCAGGGTTTCGAGCCGGTCGGCAACACGCCGCAGGAATTCGGCGCCTACATCAGGGCCGAAATCGTGAAGTGGGGCAAGGTCATCAGGGACGCCGGCATCAAGCCGGAATGAGACGAATGGAAAGACATGCCATGTCGTTCTTCGAACCGCCGCAATTGATCGAAGCCGAGGTATACGCGCCGCTGCCCGACCGGCTGCGCAAAAAAGGCGCGCCATCGAGCTGGATCGATGCCAATCATCCCGGCTCCCGGCTCGACTGTTTTCTTGAAGGGCCGGTTTTCGACCGTGACGGCAATCTCTACATGGTCGACATTCCGTATGGCCGCATTTTGCGCATGTCGCCGCGCGGCGAGTTCGATGTCGCCGCCGAGTACGACGGCTGGCCCAACGGCCTCGCGATTCACCGCGACGGCCGCATCTTCATCGCCGATTACCGCCACGGGATCATGACGCTGGACCCGAAAACCGGCCGCGTCGAGGAATTCCTCACGCATTGTTTTTCCGAAAGTTTCAAGGGCGTCAACGATCTCACCTTCGCGCAAAACGGCGATCTTTATTTCACCGACCAGGGCCAGACCGGGATCCACGACCCCACGGGCCGCGTCTACCGTTACACGGCCGATGGCCGGCTCGAATGCCTGATCGCGAACGGCCCCAGTCCCAATGGCATCGTGCTCGATCCCGACGACAAGGTGCTGTTTGTCGCGATGACCCGCGCCAACTGCATGTGGCACTGTCCGCTGAAGCCCGGCGGCGGGGTGTCCAAGGCCGGCGTGTTCGCGCAGCTGCCGGGCATTCATGGCCCCGATGGTCTGGCAATGGACGAAGCCGGCAATCTGGCGGTGGCGCATGCGCGGCCGGGCATCGTGTGGTTGTTCAGCAGCATGGGCGCGCCGCTGTATCGGGTGCAGTCGAAAACCAAAGGCAGCCGCATGACCAACATGGCCTATGGCGGGCCCGACCGCAAAACGCTGTTCATCACCGATTCATATCGGGGCGCGATACTGACGGCGGAAATGCCAGTGGCGGGCAAGGTGCTGTATTCACATCTGTGACGGGTTCGCAGCCAACGAGCGGGGAGGAAACGAATGAAGAAATCATGCTGGAGCGGCTTGCTTGCCCTCGGGATGGCGACAGCCGCAACCGCGTTCGCGCAGGCTTATCCAACCAAGCCGATCCGCCTGATCGTGCCCTCCTCCCCGGGGGGAGGAACCGACATTTCCGCGCGCATCATCGCGCCGAAACTGGGCGAATATCTCGGCCAGCAGGTCGTC
>JBKBXX010000188.1:0-3298 GCA_046313915.1 Burkholderiales bacterium
CCTAGCGCCGCCTGCGTCGCCGTCACAGCCACTTCATCATGCCCATCTCGAAGCGATGAGTGAGCAGTTCGTGATAGGGATAGACGCGGATGCGGTATTCGATCTTGCCGCACAGCTCGGGCTTGAACTCGATCGCGTAGCGGTGCTCGTGGCCGTCGGCAATCGCGCCCTCGTCGCGCAGCTGATAAGATTGCACCCGGTGCCGGCGGTCATCGTCGCCCGGGTGGCCGAACAGCAGCTCCACCACCACGTCCTGCGGCGTGAGCCCGTCGAGGTTCACCGCCACCTCGAAACGCAGGCTCTCGCCGAAAGCGATGCGCAGGCGCGCGGCGTCCATCCTGCGCAGGGTGACGTTGGGCCATGCCGCACGCACCTTCGCTTTCCAGTTCGCCACCGCGCGCGCGCCGGCAAGATCGGACTGCGCATAACGGCGCCATTGCCGGGCGGCCGGAATGTAGAAACGGGTCAGGTATTCCCCGACCATGCGCGAAGCGTTGAAACGCGGCAGGATGGACACCATCGCATGCTTGGCCATCGCGGTCCAGCCCGGCGAATGGCCCGCCGGCCCGACCTCGTAGTAGAGCGGCAGCACCTGGTCCTGGAGTATTTCGTAGAGCGTGCGCGCTTCTTCCTGGTCGCGCCGCGTCTCGTCGAGGGTGGCGGAAGCGGGCTTGATCGCCCAGCCGTTCCTGCCGTCGTAGCCCTCGTCCCACCAGCCGTCGAGCACCGACAGGTTGAGCACGCCGTTCATCGCGGCCTTCATGCCCGAGGTACCGCAGGCTTCCAGCGGATAAATCGGGTTGTTGAGCCATACGTCGACCCCCGAGACCAGCCGCCGCGCGAGTTGCAAATCGTAGCCTTCGACCAGCAGGAAATGGCTTTCGAATTCGGGCATGCGCGCGACTTCGGCGATGCGGCGCAGGAATTCCTGCCCCGGATGGTCGGCAGGATGCGCCTTGCCCGCGAATATGAACAGCAGCGGCCGCTTGGGATCGGCAACGAGCTCGCGCAGCCAGCCGAGGTTCTGAAACAGCAGGGTGGCGCGCTTGTAGGTGGCGAAGCGGCGCGCGAATCCTATCGTCAGCACGTTGGGATTGTCGGGATTGGCGAACTTCAGCATACGGTCGAGATGCGCTTCGGAGCCGTGGTTACGCGCGTGCTGCCGCGCGATGCGGAAGCGCACGAGGTGCAGCATCTGCGCCTTGAGCGACTGGTGGATACTCCAGAACAGGTGGTCGGGAATGGCATAGATCCCGCGCCGGCATTCCTCGTGATCGAGCCGCGCGAGCCAGCCCGGTCCGAGCTGGCGTTCGAACAGTTCCTGCCATTCGTCGGAAAAGAAAGTCGGCACGTGCACGCCGTTGGTGATGTGCGTGATCGGATTTTCGGCAGGCTCGATCTGCGGCCACAGTTTGGCGCAGATTCGCGACGACACACCACCGTGAATGCCGCTCACCCCGTTGTGGAAGCGCGAACCGCGCACCGCGAGCGCGGTCATGTTGAAATCCCCGCCGTCGGCGTCGCGGCCCAGCGCGAGCAGCGCCTCGCAATCGATGCCGAACTCCTCGCACCACGCCTCGAAATAGCGGCGGACCATCTCTTCGCTGAAATGATCGTGTCCCGCCGGCACTGCGGTGTGGGTGGTGAATGCCGTGTTCGCCGCCACCGCTTCGATCGCGGCGGCAAATTCGTGGCCTTGCGCAACCAGCTGCCGCACGCGCTCGAGTACCAGAAAAGCGGCATGCCCCTCGTTGATGTGCCATACCGTGGGTTTCACGCCCATTTCCTCGAGCGCGCGCACGCCCCCCACGCCCAGCAGGATCTCCTGCTCGATGCGGGTGGCGCGTTCGCCGCCGTAGAGGCGGTGCGCGATGTGCCGGTCGGCCGCGAGATTTTCCTCGATATCGGTATCGAGCAGCACCAGCCTGACTTTGCCGATTTTCGCCTGCCATACCTGCGCCACGACGTCGTGCCCGCGCAGTCTGACACTGATGCGCAGCGTCGTGCCGTCGCCGCGCACGACCGGCGCGATCGGCAGGTCACCGAAATCGGAGTCGGCGTAATGCGCGTGCTGGCGCCCCTCGGCGTCTATGGTCTGGCTGAAGTATCCCTGGCGGTAGAGCAGCCCCACGCCGACGAAAGGCAGGCCGAGATCGCTCGCCGCTTTGCAGTGGTCGCCCGCCAGGATGCCGAGCCCGCCCGAATAGATCGGCATGCTTTCGTGAAAACCGAATTCGGCACAAAAATAGGCGATCAGATCGTCGGCCGCCAGATCCGCGGCGAGTTCGCTGCGCCGCGTCTCGTCGCGGTAGGAATCGAAAGCCGACAGCACCCGCTTGTAGTTGCTGAGAAACACCGGGTCTTCGGCGGCGTCGAGCAGGCGCTGCTGGTCGACGCGCTTCAGAAACGCTTTCGGACTGTGGCCGACGGCGTGCCACAAGGCCGGATGAAGCCGCGAAAACAGATTGCGCGTCGGCCGGTCCCAGCTGTACCACAGATTGTTGGCGAGCTCCTCGAGCCGGGCGATGCGTTGCGGTAAGTGCGGATTTATCTCAAGGTGATAGACGGTACCAGGCATGAAATTTCAAGGCGCTGCCCGAAAGTTACGCGAAGTATGTATTTTGCATCATTTCCCGCCGAGTGACACGGCGGCGCCGCGGCGCCTGTCGGTCATTTCTGCTGTTGCCCGAGCACGCCGGCGGTCTTTCCCGGCCGCTCCCGCGCGTGTTTTGCCTTGATCGCGGCGAGCACTTTCTCGGCGGTGGCGGGCAGCGCAGTGACGCGCACGCCGACCGCATCGTAAATGGCGTTGGCGATCGCGGCCGCGGTCGGCACCGACGTCGGTTCGCCGACACCCTTGGCCCCGAAAGGCCCGCTCGGATCGTAGTTGTCGACGATGTCGACCTCGATTTCCGGCATGTCGAGCGCAGTCGGCATGATGTAATTGGTGAGGTTGGGATTGAGCTGCCGTCCGGCATCGTCGAACAGGATCTGCTCCTGCAGCGCGAAGCCCACGCCCATCGAAATGCCGCCTTGCACCTGGCCTTCGACCAGCATGGGATTAATGGCCGTGCCGCAGTCGTGCGCCGCGACGATGCGCAGGACGGCCACTTCGCCGGTCTCGTCGTCCACCTCCACTTCGGCGATCTGGGTGGCATAAACATAGGTGTTGAAGGGCTTGCCCTGGCCGGTCTCGGGGTCCATGGCGACCGTCGGCGGATTCCAGGAAGCGCTGCCGATGGCCGGCTGCCCTTTGACGACCTGCGCATGATGGGCGACTTCGCCGATCGGCACATTG
>JBKBXX010000189.1:0-3095 GCA_046313915.1 Burkholderiales bacterium
GTGTCGGGAATGACGTGCAGCGCAGGCGAGTTGTCCTGGGTGACGGGGCCGGCGTTCAGCGCCATGTGTTCGGGCGATTTGCGCATCGATTCGTCCGTCGTGCTCGCGGCGGACGAATCGATCACGCTGCTGGCCGCAGGCTATTTGTGGCAGGCGGGCACGCTGATTGCGCCGAAGATCGTGCTGACTGCCGGGGCGAATCTGATTTTCACGGGGGGGCTGTTCTCCGGCTCGCCCGACTATTTTCCGGATGTGCAGGCGCTGGGCTTTGCGGGCTCGCCGGCCGCTGTCTTGAGCGTGTTCAGCGATCTCGTGCCCCGGCCGGTGATCGATCCGGTTTACGGGGCAGTGGAAATGCGGATAGGCAGCGGCGTCGAGATGGGGCGTGCCGAAGTCTTATACGATAAGCCTGTCGCGGGTGGCGTCGTGCTGCTCGCTTTCATCCCTTTTCCGGATTTCACGCTGGAAGAAACCGCCAGCCCCGTACCGGAACCTTCGCGCCTTGTGCTGTTCGCCGCCGGCCTCGGCCTCGTTGCCTGGAAACGCCGCGTCGCAGGCAGATTGAGCCGGACGGCTCATACCACCAGTAACCCAGAAGTCACACTCGAAAATTAACGTAAACGCGCAAGACAGCTCGCGCGGCGCGGGTTCAGAATGCCGCGCTTGCCACAGGAGAAGCCCATGAACCGCAACCGTTATCGTCTGGTATACAACGAGACTTTAGGCATGATGGTGCCGGTGTCGGAAACCGCGCGGCGCACCGGAAAATCGGGCCCGGGCAAGGCTGCCTCGGGGAACGCGCTGGCGCTGGCGGGTGTGCTGCTCGCCAGCCCGGCATGGGCGGAGATGCCGGTGCCGAGCTCGGGCGGCGGCATTCCCGGTTTCGTCAGCGCGGGACAGGCGTCGTATCAGGTCAACGGTGCGCAGGCCTTTGTGAACCAGGTGGGCAACAAATCCATTCTCAACTGGCAGAGCTTCAACCTGAGCCCCGGCAACAACCTGCAGTTCCGCCAGGTCGACAGCCTGGCCAGCAACAATCTGGTGCAGGGCGCCAGCTTTACCTCGCTCAACCGCATCCACGACATCAATCCCAGCGTGATTGCGGGCAGCATTTCGCAGGCGCCGGGGCAAAAAGCGAACATCATTCTGGTGAACTCGAACGGCATCGCCTTCATGGGCGGCGCGCAGGTGAACCTGAATTCGTTTACGGCTTCGACTCTGAACATGGCCGACAGCTTTGCCCTGGGTGATTTGCTGACCAACAAGACCGTGCCGCAGTTCGAGAAGGCGCTCGACGGCGGCGAGGCGCGTGGTTTCATCAAGGTGATGGAAGGCGCGCGCATCAGTGCGACCGACAGCGGGCGCGTGATGCTGATCGCCCCCACGGTGGTAAACAAGGGTCAGGTTTCGGCGGCTGGCGGGCAGGTCATCACGGCAGCGGGCAGCCGGGTGTTTTTGAGCGCGGCCGGAAATGCCGACAAGAACGTGCGCGGCCTGCTGGTCGAGGTGGACAGTCCGGATGGCCTGACGAGTTTCGACACGGCAAACCCATCGGTGAGGGATGGTCAGCTCGACGGACAAACCGTTGCGCTCACCAACGCTGCCGAGGACAAGCTCGGCCATGCGAGCAACTTCGGCGAGCTGACGGCGCCGCGCGGCAACGTCACCATGATCGGCTACGCGGTCAACCAGAACGGTATCGCGCGGGCCACCACGTCGGTGGTGGCGAACGGTTCGGTGTATCTGCTGGCGAAGGACTTGAACGACCCGCCGCCCAATGCTTCGTACAACTTTACGGAGGCACGCGGCGGGCGGGTGACGATGGCCGCAGGCAGCCTGACCGAAGTGCTGCCGGACACGGCGGACCCGACCGGCGCGCTCGACGGCAGTACCGGACAGGGGCTGGCGCAACGCTCGCAGGTGCGGGCACTGGGGCAGGTTGTGGAAATGGAGGGCGGTGCGACGATCCACGCGCCTTCGGCGGACGTGAACCTGATCGCGATGGACAATCCTGGCCAGCTCAATACCACCAGCGATCCGTTCAACAACATCGGCATACCGGCATCTGCGCGGGCCCGGGTGCGGGTTGCCGACGGCGCCGTGATCGACGTGGCGGGCCTGCGGAATGTCAAGGTGTCGGCCGCGCGCAATACGGTCGAGGTCGAGTTGCGCGGTGACGAGCTGAAGGACTCGCCAGACAACCGCAACGGCCCTTTGCGCGGCCAGAAGGTTTATCTCGATGTCGAACGCGCGCTGGACAATGCGGATGCCGGTCTGCAAACGCTGATTGCCCGCGACAGTCTCGAAAGCTATCGCGGGCGTCTCGAACGCACCGTCGCCGAACGTTCGACGCTGGGCGGCACCGTCGCCATCCGGTCGCAGGGTGACGCGCAGCTCGAACAGGGTGCGCGCATCGATCTGTCGGGCGGCAGCGTGGACTACACCGCGGCCAACGTGAAGACCACCCTGCTCACGAGCGGCGGCAGGCTCATCGACCTGGCCGATGCCGACGCGACGACGCGCTACAGCGGCATCGCCACGCGCTACGTGATCGACTACGGACGCTGGAACAGCAAGGAAACCATCGACCTGGGCCAGAGTGACCGTTTCGACCCCGGCTATGTCGAAGGCAAGGATGCCGGCGCGCTTTCGGTGGTCGGCATGCGCTCGGTGACGCTCAAGTCGGACATCGAGGGACGCACGGTCACCGGCGAGCGCCAGCGCGCTTCGGGCAAGCAGCCGCAAGGCGCCAGCCTGCGCGTGGGCAGCGGCACACTCGCCAACGACTACAAACTCAACCAGCGGGTAGTGCTCGGCAGCGAGATGCCGTCGGATGTCGGCGCATTGGTGCTCAACGCCGGGCTGTTCGGCAAGGACCGCATCGCGAATCTGGAAATTTTCTCCAACCAGGCCGCCGAAGTGCGCGACGCCCTGCGTCTGCCGCAGGCAGGCGGCGTGCGCATCACCGCCAAGGGCGTGACGGTGAACGCCGATATCGAGGCGGGTGCGGGCATCATCGCACTGAACGCGCGCAGCAACAGCGTCGATCTCGCCACCGTGCCGCTCGACGTGAGCGTGGCAGACGGGGTGACGCT
>JBKBXX010000190.1:0-3036 GCA_046313915.1 Burkholderiales bacterium
GCGATTCTCGACGCATGCAATCTCACCGAGCTCGCCCCGCGTTTTCTGGAATAGGCTCCGTACACGACGGAACCCGGCCGCACTGCCATGCTCATACCAGCATGCGCCGTTCCGTCAACCGCCTCCCATCGTGGGTTCTGAGCGCCATCCTGCTCGGCCTGGCGGGTTGTGCCGCGCCGCAGATGCAGCGCTCGGTACGTTTTGTGCCGCCCGCCGATGCCGCCGGTCGCGCCTGCGTTGCGGGGTGTGAAGCTGTCCGCGCAGACTGCCAGTCGCGATGCCAGTCTGCCCATGCACTATGCGCGAAAACGCTCGACAGCGACGTGGAGGCCCATTACGCCGCCGCGCTCAGGCAGTATCAGGCCGATCTCCGGCGCTATGCTGCCGAGTTGCAGCGCTACCGGCTCGACATGCACCTGGGCTGGCTGCATGCCTGGCCGATCCGGCATCCCGCCCCGCACCTGTATCACGGCTTCGATTTCTGGCCGTATCCCCCCCTGCCGCCCCCGCGCGAACCGGTTGCCCCCACGCGAGAAGCCGTCCGCGTCAAACTCGAAAAAACGCTTTGTCAGGCGGACTGCGGCTGCCTGCCCGCCTACGACGCCTGTTTTGTAGGGTGTGGCGGCGAGCGCCTCACCGAAACACGCTGCGTCAAGAACTGCTCTCCCGCGCGCCAGTAGACCCGCAAACGCGTCAGGCGGGCGTCATCTGCACGGTGCGCGCGACCGGACGCTGGCGCTCGGTATTGATCCCGATCTGACCATCTGCGCCATGCATTGAAGCCGCATCCCGCGTTCGGCCAGGGCGGCGAGCGCCGCACCGGATTCTGCCGCAGGCTGCACGACAGCCGGATTGGCAATCGGCATGAAGCGCCACCGCCAGCACTCGCGCCACCATGCGTTCGTCGGCTCCGGAAGGGTGCGGCGCGAAGATCAGCGCGTGATCGCCATAGACGTGACGGTGAAGCGCCAAGTGGAACGCCCGTATGGAAACGACAGACACAAAAAAACCCCGGCGAACCGGGGTTTTTCGTCAGGCCGGGGCGATTATTCCACGGGCTGAATGTTCGATGCCTGTTTGCCCTTGGGGCCGGTCGTCACTTCGAAGCTGACGCGCTGGTTTTCCTTCAGGGATTTGAAGCCTTTGGCGTTGATCGCGGAGAAATGCGCGAACAGATCCTCGCCGCCATTGTCCGGGGTAATGAAGCCAAAACCCTTCGCATCGTTGAACCACTTAACGGTACCCATTTCCATCTTTTTTCCTATCCATACAAATAAACATGTCGTGGCTTGCGCCTGTCGATCGACTCAAGGAAAAAGCCTTACCAAAGGTACCGCGTTTTGATGCTTGAACCAACAGACAGCCGCATTGATAACACAGCTATCCGGTATCGCCAAGGATTTTTTCCAATCTCGCCTCATCCCCCCGCCGCGCGCAGCTCCAGGGTATCGCCTCGCTGGGTGAATTCCAGATGCTTCAGCACACTCATTCCGAGCAGGATTCGGTTGTCCTGCATGCCCGGATTGAGGCTTGCCGGCACGTCGTTGACGACAAACGGGCCGAAGGCCAGCCGGGCGATCCGGGTAGCCCGGGTTGTCACAGTGCCGTTGGCAGTGATCGAGTTCTGGTACGCGCCAGCCTTCAGGCCCAGTTCATCCGCCAGTCGGGCCGGCACCGACACCAGCGTGGCCCCTGTGTCGAGCAGGAAGGTGACGGGACGGCCATTGATCTCGCCCGGAAAAATGTAATGACCGTGCGCGCCGCGCTTGAGCACCAGCACCTCCCCCGGCGCGACGGCCAGATGCCGGTTGGGGTTGTCGCGCGCGTCGATCACCTGACCGAATACCAGCCACAGTCCACCCAGCAGCAACAGGCTGGCCACCAGCCCCATGCCACGTCCCAGGCTGCGATGCGGGTTGGGGTCAGTCGCTGAATCGGGTTCGGTCATGGCGGCCTGCGAAAGCATGATAGAGCCGCTTCGAATCGCGGCGGATCATGGCTGACTATATTCACAGGCATGAGATTCTGAAAGGGGGCCCCGAGTTGCGCGTCCCTGATGTCCGGTCCCGCACAGCCTTCGACCCTGCTGCGACAGCTTGTCCTGCAGCTGGTGCCGTGTCCTGCCGGCACGCGCTTCCGGCCGGCGTTTCCGGACAGGCAGCAGACCGTGGCTGCCGCCTGGCGGCATCTCGACAAGCACGCGGCCGCCCTGCCGGTGCTGTCCGGCAAGCCTGCGCCGGCCGACGAAGCGCCGGTCAGCCGTGATGCAACATGCGCGGCTGACTGAAGTGACAATGCGGCGCGTCGCCGAACAGCTCGCGCAGATAACGGGTCTCGACATGCAGCAGGCGCTCGTGGTCGCCGGCTTCGAGATAAAGATCGGGCTGTCCCATCAGGTCGTCGTCCCACACCATTTCCACCCCCCAGGCATTGGGCAGGCCCGGCACCACGCCTGGGGCGCATTCGCCAAACAGGCAGGAAATGCTGGATTCGCTGGCAAGACTGAATTCCAGCCCGTGATCCAGCCCCAGTTTGCCCAGGTGGATTTCCCGGTCGGCGGGAATCATCGCCACCATCTGGCACTCGCGACCGTCCAGCAGCACGCCCTTGGCGATGCGGTTGAGCGGCACACCGGCCATGCGGGCGGTTTCCGCGCTGGTCTGGCTGTGCGGATGCGCAATCAGGTCGAAGGGAATGCGATGCTCGTCGAGAAACCGTTCCATGCGGTGTAGCGCTTTCATGTTCGTCTCCTGAACAGGCATGATCGGATTTCACTATAGACCACCCGCGCAGCGCGACAGCTCCTGCAACCGAGCCCGTCTATTGCCACAGCACGCCATGCAGCCCGCCGCGCCGCAAGGATCGGCAAGCGGACGCGGCCGTATCCAACCGCCTTGCTGCAGGCTATAGTGATGATCAGCGTCATCCGGAGTTCGTCATGCGTCTGTCTCTGTCTCTCGCCCTCGCCGCCCTGCTGCTCGCCCCCCTGCCGGCTCTCGCCGCCGACAAGCCAGCCGGTTTCGATCTGCGCGCCAG
>JBKBXX010000191.1:0-2882 GCA_046313915.1 Burkholderiales bacterium
GGAAAACCCAACAAGAACCCGGGCAAACGGCATCTCGGCGGCTGTCGCGTGATCGTTTCAATGCCTTCATGCCACTTCGCGCAATCATGGTGTTTGTTAACCCTGGAATTTCAGAGCTTCCCTAAGAGGCACCGTGCTTGCTTTGTTCAGACGTATTCGATGCCGCTGCTGATGAGCCCGGCGAGATTGATCCTGGCGGTGTTGAAGCTGCTGTCGGCGGCGAGCACGCCGAGCTGGCCTGCCGTCATGCCGCCGTTGAGCAAGTCGACGTAGGGCTGGGCTTCCTGCGCGGTGGGAGCGCTGCCCATCAGGTTGGTCCAGAGCAGGTTCACGATCTGTTGTGGCGTCGAGGCACTCGCCGCGCCGATGGCGAGCGCGGTGAGCGCTTCATAGCTCGTGCCGCTGTCGAGCAATTGCAGGCCGATGCCGACGTAGGCCTTGTTGGCAACGGCGGCCGGGCCGAACACCGCGCCCAGGATCTTGGCCACCTTGCCAGCGTTGCCGGTGAGATCGAGCGCTACCGACACGTCGGAAAATTGCAGCCGCTCGATACTGGAGAGCATATCGGTAAAGCTCGCGGAAGCGTTGGTGATGAGTTTGGTGGTGAAGTTGTCACTGACTGTCCACCCCGTGCTGGTTTTTGCCACGGTATAGCTGCCGCGATTTGCACTGTAGATCGAGGTATCGATGCCAGCGCCGCCGTCAATCGAGTCGGACCCGAGATTGCCGGTGATCTTGTTGTTCAGATGGTTGCCCCAGATGGTGTCTCTCGCGTCGCTTCCGATCGCATTCTCGATGTCCACACCCGGGGCGATGAAAATATTCCGGAACCGGAACGCCAGCGATCCGATGTTGTCGACCAGCGAGCTCGAATAGAAGCCGATCGAGCTGCCGCTTCCCGGACCGTTTGCGGCGCTGTTATAGTAATTGAGATCGATAATGTCGCCGTCGGGGTTGACGGCGGCACTCAGCAGAAGACCCCGCTGATCCGTAGCCTTGATCGTGTCGATGCCGCCCGCGTCATAGACCGTCAGAAAGTTGATCTCCGTCGAATCGAACGTGTAGGTGGTATCGCTGGCGTTGTGGGCCGTATTCCAGCCATACAGCCACTGTATCGCGAGGATGTCATACGACATGGGGGTGGTCGGTGTTACCGGGTGGGCCCTGCTGGTGTAGCTCATCACCGTGTTGTCGTAGTTATCCTCCAGACTGGGCAATACGGCGGTGCTGCGCGTTTGTCCTGCCTTCGCGAACGGATGCGACAAACCGAGTGCGTGTCCGATCTCGTGCAGCAGGATCTGGTAGTTGAAGGCGCTCGCCTGGTCGTACAGCTGGGGTAAGGGCGACGGCAGCTGTTGACCGGGAATGGCGACATAAAAAGCAGCCCGCGAAACGCTCGAAGACGTGAACGTCTGGTTTGCGCGCTCCGCCTCCACCCAGACGTCGCCAGCGGTGGCGACACCCGACATTGGATGATACGCATGCGCAGCCGCCGTCGTGTCAACACCGTAGGTGAACGCGAACCGGATATCACCGACCGATTGTCCATCCGGAACTTCGACGAAGGTGATGTTCGCGACGGACGCCCATGCGTCCAATGCCTTGCGCGCCGCCGCTTTCTGCAAGTCATTGAACGGTATCCACCCGGCGCGGACCTCACCATTGCCGTAGTTGAGGCCATCTGCCCACAGCGCGTTCCCCGTCGGGAAACTGTAGGTGATGACGTTGCTTCCCCATGCCTGCGGGCCGGCGCTGCCACCATATGCATTCTGATAAAAGTCGCCTAGCAGTGCGTCGGCCCGGTAGTCGTCGCGCAACGACATGGGGAACGTGAAGGAACCCGTGGTATAGAGTGGCATTTGTGCTTGGGCCTTTTAAGTTGAAACGATGAGGAATCGATTCCGCCGCCATCCCGCTTCGGCGGGCTGGCGTGCGCCTTGCAGCGCGGCGATGCGGTAACCGCCTGGAACGGGCAAGCCGCAAGCGGCAGAACCGGAAGCGTGGTTCGGCAAGGGTGGTGCTCCTCCAGAAACCCCGGCGGGGCAGAGCGGTTGTCGTTGGATTATCAGCTTCGATCAGCGCAACAACGTCTGGCGTCTGCCGGCGTTGACTTCCCGCAAACCCCAGGTGCGGGGTACAAAAAACGTGCCCATCATATGCGAAAAGCATGCGGCCGGCTATGTTTCGCTAACATATTGTTTTTATTTATTTATTCCGCGAGTTTCGGGCGCGCGGAAACGATCGCGTGGCTGGAGCGGGGACGACGGCTGATTTTCTGATATAAACGGAGCGCGGGTGCCGGCAGTTTCGTTGCGCCTGTCGTTTTCGTGTTCGTCCATTTTTTGGGAGCAAAGCCATGACCCGGCTCGAGTTCTACGATCCTTCCGGCAGCCTCGAAGTGACGCAGGCGCACGCGCCGCGGCTCGCCACGCTGGAAGGCAAGCGTATCGGTTTCGTCAGCAACGAGCAGTGGCAGGCGTTTCGCATGCTGCCGCTGCTCAAGCAGATGCTGGAAGCGGATTTTCCCGGCATCGAAGTGCTGCCGCCGGATGCTTTTCCCCAAGGCAATGCACTGATCGGCACCGAGGAGACCGCGGCGCTGGTGAAAAAAAGCGGAGTGGACGCGGTCATCGTCGCCAACGCGGCCTGAGGCTCGTGCGCCACAGCATGCGGCCGTGCAGCCGCTAGAATAGAATCCCTCGGCATTCCCACCGTCACGCTGGCGCGGACGGATTTCGCCGGTGTCACCAAGAACGCCATCGGCGGGCTCGGGCTCGCGCCCGACGCGGCGATGGTGACTTTCCCGATCGACCTGTTTTTGCCGGGCAGCGATCTCGCGCCGCTCGCCGCGCGCAGGCGCGAGTTCTACGATGGTCTCACGC
>JBKBXX010000192.1:0-2750 GCA_046313915.1 Burkholderiales bacterium
CGCTTTCCGGCGTTTTGCCGAGCAGGTGATGCGGCAGGAAAAAGGCATTGGCGATCAGGGTCGGCACCACCGCGCTTGCGACCACCGCGACGATCAGCAATGAATATTGCGTCTGGTCGATGATGTCGTGGGAGAGCCCGAACAGCGCGGAAATGCTGCCGAAGGTGAGCCCGGTCGACATCAGCAGCGTGGTGTACATGGCTTCCTTGTCGGGCGATTTGTAGATTTTCGTCACCGGATAGACGCCGACGAACTTGGTCACCATCTTGGCGAGCAGCAGCACGAGAAATGCGCCGAAACCGGAAATCACCGCCGGTATCGAGACGAAAGAGCCCGCGCGGATGAAGTAGAACGGCGTCAGCAGGCCGAACGTCAGGGTGCGCAAACGGCGAATCAGGGCGTGGTCCTTGCCGACCGTGCCGGCAAGCACCATGCCGATGATGTACGCGGGCAGCACCGCTTCGCTGTCTGCCCACGCCGCGAGCGCGCCCATGCCGAACAGGGCCAGCAACAGATATTTCGCTTCGAGCTCCGACGGCCGTCCGCCATAGCGCCTGAAAAAGCGCGGCGTGAGCCACGGCAGGATGGCGAAGACCACGATGCCGACGACGATGAAAACCAGCGTCTTGTAGCTGAAGGGGGCGAAGATCAGGCCCAGCGCCAGCACGGTGCCGAGGTCGGTGACGAAGCATGCCGCGAGCACGGTCTTGCCGTAGCTGGTCCGGTTGAAGCCGAATTCCAGCATTACGGCGTAGACCACCGCGACCGAAGTGGTGGACATCGCGACACCGGCCAGCCAGCTCGCCTCCACGCTCCACTGCAACAGGTAATACGCGGCGGCGGCGCAACCCAGAAACGGCAAGGCAAAGCTCACGAGACCGACCGCGGTCGCTTCTTTCCATTTGGCCCTGAACACCACCGGATCGAGCTCGGCGCCGGCGAGAAAGGTGAGCACGATGGCGCCGGTGCCCGACAGGAACTTGATCCATCCCTCGCCAGTGCCCAGCACCGCACTGCCCACGAGCGCGCCGATCACGAGCTGGGCAACGATGCCGACGACGATCTCGGACAGCGCGGTCGCAACCTTGAACCAGATCGCGAGCAATGTCGCGATCAGCGCGAGGCCCAGCCAAAGTGCCGCAAGCGCCCATACTTCAGTCATGCCGCCCCTTTCGTGTTTTTCTCAAGCCGTGAGGTCGACCGCCATCTCGGGCGCGTCGGACGAATCGGGATTGAGCACGCCGAACTCGACCGGCACCCTCATGTAAAGCACCCGCACTTTCTCCCGCCGGATCAACTCGAGCAGGCTGCGCGCCTCCGCTTCGCTGACGAGGAAGTCGAGCTGCATCGTCAACTCGTCGGCCAGCTCGAAAAAATGCTGGAAATGCAAGGTGCCGTGATGACCGAAGCCAGCGACCCCGCGGAATGCGGTGCCGCCGTGGATCCCCATTTTCCTTGCCTGCTCGAGCAGCCACTCGTAAAGCAGAACGTGGTGGTGTCGGCGGCTTTCGTGCATGTAGAACCTCAGAAACACGCCTTTCATAAGCCTCCCTTCGCGATCAAAGCCCGCGCAACGAACATGCCCGGCACCGTCAAGGCGAGGGAGCCGGCTGCGTGAAGCGAAATCCCGGCCAGCCTCTCCAGCCGTATTGCTCGCGCAAGGCGGGCGTTATGACTTCGGAAGAAAACGTGGAAAACGTCGATAATCCGCCCAGAAGCCCGGTCACGGCAAACCACCGGAATTCCGGCGGCAGCAACCCGGGCTGCTCCAGGAGTTCGGCGATGACGCCGATCAGAAATCCGGCGATCAGGTTTGCGGCAAGCGTGCCGGGAGGCAGCGTAGGAAAAATCGAGCCGAGCGCGGCGCCCAGACGCCAGCGGAACCGTGCGCCCACGGCCGCGCCACTGCCGACTGCGAGCGAACCATGGAGTTTCATGCCGTTCTTTCCCAGGTTTGCGATTCGAACAAACGGGGAAGCGGGGAGGGCCGAAGATCAAGCCGGTGCCTACTCTCTCACCACCAAACCCGGTGAATCCAGTAGGCATCATCAGCCATTCAGGCGGTTTTTATCGAAGGAAGAATGCCATTTCCCTTGTTGCCAAGAACAAATGTAAACGCAAAAAGCGCCGCCGGCAAGCCCGTGGCGCGGGCCGGCGCACACAAGGAATTCCCGTATAATGCAGGGCATCGCGTGAAGGCGCCTGAACTTTCGCCATGCTGATTCATCCGCAGTTCGATCCGGTCGCCATTCACCTCGGCCCGCTCGCGGTGCGCTGGTACGGGCTGATGTACCTGGTGGGGTTTGCGCTCGTCTGGTGGTTCGGCCGCTTTCGCATCAGGGCCAACCCGCTGGGCGTATGGACCTTCAAGGACCTCGACGACGCGCTGTTCTACGGCATTCTCGGCACCATTCTCGGCGGGCGTCTCGGGTATGTGCTGTTTTACAAATTGGGCGACTATCTTGCCGCGCCCTGGAAAATCTTCTACGTCTGGGAAGGCGGCATGTCGTTCCACGGCGGTTTCCTGGGGGTGGTGCTCGCGCTGTGGTGGTTTGCCCGGAGCCGCAAACAGGACTGGCTGGCGATCACCGATTTCATCGCGCCGCTGGTGCCGCTGGGACTCGCCGCCGGGCGCATCGGCAATTTCATCAACGCCGAGCTCTGGGGCCGGGCGGCCACGGTGCCGTGGGCGATGGTTTTTCCCAACGTCGACGGCGTGCCGCGCCATCCTTCGCAGCTCTACGAGTTCG
>JBKBXX010000193.1:0-2571 GCA_046313915.1 Burkholderiales bacterium
ACAGCTCAAAACCGACACCGATCGCCAGCATGCGCCGGTCGTGGGCGGCGAGCGTGCGGTCGAAGAAACCGCCACCGTAGCCCAGCCGAAACCCCTGCTCATCGAAACCATTCATCGGCACCAGCGCGACGTCCGGCACCACGACATCCGTGCCGACCGGCACCGGAATGTCGTAGACGCCCGGCGCCAGCGCCGCTCCCGGCCACCACTTGCGAAAGCGCAGCGGCTCGCCTTTCGCTGCCACTTCGGGCAATGCGGCGATGACGCCTTGTTCGCGCCAGCGCCGGATCACGAAGCGCGCATCGAACTCGCCTTTGTACGGCCAGCAAAAACCCGCCACCATGCCCGGGATCGCCGGGAATCCGCGCCACAGCAGCTCGGTAAGCTGCGCATTCCACGCCGCACGCTGCGCTTTATCCAGCGCAACGCGCCGCGCGATGAGCGCCTCACGCTGCGCCTTGCGCCATGCCTTGATCTCGTTCCATTCCCGCATCGTCGCGTTGCGCTCCGTTTCCTTCCTTATACTATGTCCAGCCGCCGGAAAAAAGCCTTTGTCGGACGAAGTATGAATTCAGCCTCTCGTTCCGGGCGCCCACCGGGGCCGGCCCGACGAACGTTGGCGCATCACAATCCGGCCAGGATGCGCCTCACCGGCGCGGGTATGGCGGCGCTGCGTGCTTCTTCGAGCGGCAACCAGACATGGCCAGGCTCGGCAGCGCGGGGCGCGAGCGCAGTGACCCGCAGACGCTGCGGTGTAATGCTCAACCGGAAATGCGTGAAGCCGTGCTCGAGCGCGGGCAGTGGTTCCGGCGCCGTCACCCGCGCGCCGAAACGCCGCGCGCAGATGCGGCCGATCTCCGCATCCTGGCCCGGCGCCACTTCCGGAAAACACCATAGCCCGCCCCAGATGCCTGTCTCGGGGCGTTTCTCGAGCAGCACTTCTCCGGCGTGCTGCAATACCAGCATCACGGTTGTTTTGCGCGGCAGCGTTTTCCGCGACTTGGGCTCGGGCAATCGTTCCGTCAGCCCTTGCCGATACGCCATGCACTCGTCGCGCAATGGACATTCGGCGCAGCGTGGCCGGCGCCGCACGCACACCCCGGCGCCGAGATCCATCAGCCCCTGGATGTAAGCCCCGACATTGTTCCTGGGCAGCAATTCCTCGGCCTTGCGCCATAAAACATCCGCGATGCGCTTGTCTCCGGGATGGCCCGCGATGCCGAAACAGCGCGTCAGCACGCGCTTGACGTTGCCGTCGAGAATGGCGCGGCGCGCGCCGAAAGCAAATACGCAGATCGCGGCGGCAGTCGAGCGGCCGATGCCGGGTAATTGCACGACCTGCTCGAAATCCGCCGGAAAGCGGCCACCGTGATCACGCGCGACAATTTGCGCGGCACGGTGCAGATTGCGCGCACGCGAATAATAGCCGAGCCCGCTCCAGTGCGCGAGCACTTCGTCCTGCGAAGCGGCTGCCAGTGCCACGACATTCGGGAAGCGCCGCATGAAGCGCGCATAATAGGGAATCACCGTGGCAACTTGGGTCTGCTGCAGCATGATCTCCGAAACCCACACCGCATACGGATCCCGCGTACCCTGCCACGGCAGATCGTGGCGGCCGTGGCGTTTTTGCCAGGCAACGAGCTTGGCGGCGAAAGTCTTCATCCCTCAGAGGCGCTTTGCCCGGCCGTCGTCGGCCTCGACCACGAACCTGACGTTGGACGCCGTGACGCCTGCGGCAAACACGACAACGCTCATCAGGACATGACGCAGATATTTCATGGCACCCCGGCTTCCACGACTGCCCATTGTAGCCTGTCCGGCAGCACTGGACGTAGGATAGAATCACATGTTCAAAATACAGGGCCGGTGGAGCAAACAGATGCAACGGGGAAAACACGCTGGTCGACGCACCGCCCGAACCACCGCAGCGATGGCAATGGCGCTGTCATCGTTCGTCGGCATGCCGCTGGCTGATGCGCAGAACTATCCCGTCAAACCGATCCGCATCGTGGTGCCTTTCACGCCGGGCGGACCCAACGACATCCTGGCGCGCACCGTCGGCCAGAAACTGACCGAGCGCTGGGGACAACAGGTAATCGTCGACAACCGACCCGGCGGCGGCACCGTGATCGGCACGCAGTCCGTCGCCAGGGCGCCGGCCGACGGCTACACCCTGCTGATGGTCGCGACTTCGATGGCGGTCAATCCCAGTCTGCGCGCCAGACTGCCCTACGACACGATGAACGATTTCACGCCGGTGACGCTGCTCGTTTTCTCGCCCAACGTGCTGGTGACACATCCTTCGGTTCCGGCGAGATCGGTGCAAGAGCTCGTCGCGCTCGCCAAGGCGCGCCCCGGACAGCTTTCCTATGCTTCGGGCGGCACCGGTGCCGCCACCCATCTCGCGGGTGAACTGCTCGCCATGGAAAGCAAGGTGAAAATGGTCCACGTCCCGTACAAAGGCGCCGCACCGGCGACGGTGGACTTGCTGAGCGGCCAAGTGTCGTTCATGTTCGGCACCATTCTGCCCACCATGCCGCACATCAAGTCGGCAAAACTGCGCGCGATCGC
>JBKBXX010000194.1:0-2474 GCA_046313915.1 Burkholderiales bacterium
ATGCGCGGGAAGCCGAGGTTATGGACCAAAGTCATGTTCAGTACTCCCGATCAGATTTCGCCGATGGTGAAGCACCCTCGACCATAAATCAAACTCATATTTTTTGACGTAATCATGAATTTCATTCATAATGAAATCCGCGCTCCCGGAATGAATCCCCCATGCTCGAATTAAGACATTTGCGCACCCTCATCGCACTCGCCGAAGCCGGCAATATCTCGGTCGCCGCCAAACGCGTCCATCTCACGCAGTCGGCGCTGTCGCACCAGCTCAAGGTGCTCGAAGCGCATTACGGCACCACACTGTTCGAAAGAAAAAGCAATCCCCTGCGCCTGTCCGCCGCCGGTCACCGCCTGCTCAGGCTGGCACGCGACATCATGGACTCGGTTGCCGCCGCCGACAGCGACATCGCGCGCATCGTCGGCGGCGAATCCGGCACGCTGCGCGTTGCGGTGGAATGCCATACCTGTTTCGACTGGCTGATGCCGTCGATGGACGCCTTCCGCGAAAAGTGGCCGGAAGTGGAGCTGGATCTGGTGTCGGGTTTCCACCCCGACCCGGTCGGATTGCTGGAAGAAAGCCGCGCGGATTTCGTGATCGTGTCGGAACCGGTGTCGCGCAAGGGCATCATTTATCACCCGCTGTTCCGCTTCGAGATTTTTGCCCTGCTGGCGAAGAACCATCCGCTGATCGACAAGGCCTGGCTGGAGCCGGAGGACTTCGCCAAAAACACGCTGATCACCTACCCGGTCCCCGAACACATGATCGACGTCATCCGCCAGCGGCTGGAACCGGCCGGCATACACCCCGAGCGGCGCACCGTGGAATTGACGGTCGCCATCCTGCAGCTGGTGGCGAGCCGCCGCGGGCTGGCCGCGTTGCCGGGCTGGGCCGTTCACGGCTACATCGAGCGCGGCTACGTGGCGGCGAAGCGCGTAGGCCGTGGCGGCCTGTGGAGCAAGCTTTATGGCGCCACCACCGCAGCGACCGCGCAACTGCCGTTCATCCGGGATTTCTTGGCAACCGTGCGGCGTGTGAGCTTCGCCACGCTGCCGGAGATCGTGCCGTTCCGGAAATAGCGGCTTATCCCAGCGTCACGCCCAGCAGCTTGCCGATCAGGTAAGTGACGCCGCCCGCCGCCGCACCGAGCGCAAGCATGCGCCCGCCACTGTAGGCCGCGCCGCGGCCGGTAAACAGCGACAGCGTCGCACCGACCGCGAACAATGCGGCGCAGGCGAGGGCGATGGCGACGATCAGGCTGGTCGTTCCGCTCGCAAAGATGAAGGGCAGCAACGGAATGGCGGCGCCGGCGCCAAACGATACGAACGAGAACAGTGCCGCGCCCCATGGCGATCCCAGGTCGTCGGGATTGAGGCCCAGCTCCTCGCGCGCCAGCGTTTTCAGGGCATGCTCGGGATCGGCGACCAGGCTTTTCCCCAGTCGCACGGCTTCTTCTCGCGGCAGCCCGCGCGCCTCGTAAATCAGCGCCAGCTCCTCGGCTTCTTCCTCCGGATACTGATCGAGCTCCTCTTTTTCGAGGCTGATCTGGTATTCATACATCTCGCGCTGCGAGCGCACCGAAACGTATTCGCCCGCTGCCATCGAAAACGCGCCGGCGATCAGCCCGGCCGCGCCGGAAAGCAGGACGAGCGCATTGTCGGAAGTCGCGCCGGCGACACCCATGATCAGGCTCGCGTTCGAAATCAGGCCGTCGTTGACCCCGAACACCGCGGCGCGCAAATTGCCGCCCGTCGCGATACCGCGATGCCGCACGCCGATGTCGGCGACGGAACCGGGCATCGCATGACCGGACGCGGCCCCTGCATACAAAGACATGCCGCGCACCTTGATCGCCGCCAGCACGCCGCGCAGCAGCCGCGGGCCCAGCCGGCGCACCAGACAAGCGACCACGCGGGTGCGCATGTCGGGGACGAAACGTTCAGGGACATCGAGCCCCGCATCGCGGGCATGGCGCTCCCAGATCCCCGCCTGTTTTTCGGCCGAGCGGGCGAGCTCCAGGAATAACGCCTGACGCGGTGTTCCGGCTTCGGCTTCGGCCACGACGCGATAAAGATAGGCGGAACGCTTTTCCTCGATCCAGCTTTCAAGCTCGTGCATGGGAAGATGCCTTCGTTTCCATCTGCAGATAAGCCCTCCACGACAGCCAGCCGCTCGCCAGCAGCCCCGCCATGCCGGACGCCAGCGTGAGCGCAGTGTGCGACAACAGCGGCGAGATGACACCGGCGGTGACGGCGGTGAAAAAACTGTGCTGGAAGCCGAGCAGCGACGAAGTCATGCCACGGTTCTGCGGGAAAAGGTCGAGCGCGATCAGCGTGATGCTGGGCATCGCCAACGCCATGCCGACGGTATAGCCCATCACCGGCAACACGGTCCACGGCAGCGCCGGCGCGAAAAAACCGCTGTAGCCGAGGTTGCAGGCTGCCGCGCCGCACATCACGGCGAAGCCGATGCCG
>JBKBXX010000195.1:0-2210 GCA_046313915.1 Burkholderiales bacterium
CAGCAGCGTATAACCATCGGCCGGCGATCTGGCGACGATTTCCGCGCCGAGATTGCCGCCGGCGCCGGGACGGTTGTCGGGCACCACGCTCTGCCCGATCTGCTCCGAGAGCTTCTGCGCCAGCGCGCGCCCGAGGATGTCGCTGGGCCCACCCGGCGGGAAAGGCAACACCAGGCGCACCGGCTTGAGGGGATAGGCCTGTGACCAGGCTGCGCCGCTGCCGAGCACGGCTGCGATGAAAACGATGAGCACGCGGACCGGTCGCGGCAGGCAAGACATGGATTGTTCCTCCGTTCGGGCTGACACTCGCCCTGATAAGTTATGGTTGTCGCAGCGCGTCAGAATGGATGGGCGGCGTCCGCACAGCCGGACGCCTGGCACAATTTTGCACGACGGGGTTGCTTTGTCAATGCAGCCGTCCATCCGCAGCGCATGCCGCTGTAATACCAAGATGCTGTTTTCATTCCAGTTCCTGACCGGCCCCGCATCCAGAACCCGTTTTCCGCATGGTCCGGCGGCCGGCTGCGGGCACTCGCCGCTTGGTGATAAACTTGCGTTTGCGTCAGCCCGCTTCGTGCATGCCGCGCAAGCGGGATTTCCAAACCACCGGAATTCGCTTTCATGCAATCACCGCGCATCGCCCTCATCCACGCGACCCCGCTCGCCATCGAACCCATCGTCAGCACTTTCCGGCGTCTGTGGCCCGAAGCGCGCCTCACCAACCTGCTCGAGGATTCGCTCGCACCCGATCTGGCCGCCGACGGCAGGCTGACCGACAGGATGATCGGACGTTTCGTGCTGCTCGCGAGCTACGTGCACGATTGCGGCGCGGACGCGATTCTTTTCACCTGCTCGGCATTCGGTCCGGCGATCGAGGCTGCGCGCGCCGCGCTCGACATCCCGGTGCTCAAACCCAATGAAGCCATGTTCGAGCAAGCGCTCGCCGCGGGAACGCGCATCGGGCTGATCGCCACCTTCGAGCCCAGCATTCCCGCGCTCAAAGCCGAGCTCGAACGCAGCGCCAGGGAAAAAAATTACAAGCTCTCGATCAGTTATCGCGCAGTTCCGGCCGCGCTTGCGGCGCTGCACGCGGGCAAGGTCGACGAGCACGACCGCCTGATCGCGGCCGCAGCCGAAGAAATCGGCGATTGCGACGCACTGATTCTCGGCCAGTTCTCGATGGCGAGCGCCGCCTCGGTCATCCGGCCGCGCGGCAAACGCCAGGTGCTCACCAGCCCCACCGCGGCGGTGATGCAGCTGAAGCGGCTGCTGTCGGACTGACGAGAGCGGCGGCAAAACTCGCGCGCTTGCCCTACAATGGCACGGCACGCAGGCAACCGGAATTCAACCCCGCTCGGGAGAAAAGCCATGCCATCCGCAATACCGCGCACCCTCATCTGCATGATCGCGACGGGATTTGCCGCTGCCGCACCCGCCCAGGACTATCCCGCCAAGCCGGTGCGTTTCGTCGTGCCTTTCGTGCCCGGCGGCCCCACCGACATCCAGGGGCGCATGCTGGGCGACAAGCTCACGCAGCGCCTCGGCCAGCAGGTCATCATCGACAACCGCGGCGGCGCCGGCGGCAACATAGGGATGGAGCTCGTCGCGCGGGCGCCGGCCGACGGCCATACCCTCGTGATCGCCACCGTCGGCACCTGGGCGGTCAACCCGCATCTCTACAAGCTGCCGTTCGACGTGCTCAAGGATTTCGCGCCGATCATCCAGATTTCCTCCTCGCCCGGCGTGCTGGTCGTGCATCCCTCGGTGCCGGCGAAAAGCGTGAAGGAACTGGTCGCGCTCGCCCGGGCAAGGCCCGGTGAGCTCAACTACGGCTCTTCGGGTGTCGGCGGTTTCGGACACATCAGCGGCGAGCTGTTCACGCTGATGACCGGGACCCGGATGACGCACGTGCCGTACAAAAGCTCGGCGCCGTCGCTCACCGATCTCATCAGCGGGCAGATCCAGGTGCTGTTCAACAACGCGATCTCGACCGTGCCGCACGTCAAGAGCAGGCGCGTGCGCGCACTGGCGACGACCGGCGCCAGCCGCTCCTCCGCGCTGCCCGAACTGCCGACGGTGGCCGAAGCGGGCGTGCCCGGCTATGAAAACTCGTCGTGGTCGGCAGTCGCCGCGCCGGCGGGAACGCCGAAGCCGATCCTCGCGCGGCTGCACCAGGAGTTCGCCGAGATCCTGAAAATGCCGGACATCCA
>JBKBXX010000196.1:0-2195 GCA_046313915.1 Burkholderiales bacterium
GCCGAATTTGCGGGCGATGGCAGCGCGCGCCAGCGGCAGCAGCACTTTGCCGGCATCCTGCGGCGGCAGCAGGGCGGCGGTCTCAGTGCGCATTTGCGCTTCCCTCATAAAAAGCAAACGCGCCGTAGCCGACGACACGGCTTTTATCGCCGGCGGTGTCGCCGGAGTTGCGCAGGTCGACGAGCTGCGGTTGAAGTCCGCGCCGGCGTGCAACCAGCGTCAGGCCGGCGACCGGTGTGGCGCCGCAGGCCTGCTCATGGCCGATGGCGGTCGAGAGGCCGAGGATGGCTTCGGCAGTCGCTTTGTCGATCAGCTGTGCCTGGCGATAGGGCAGGTAATGCGACAGGTCGGAGCTGGCGACGATCAGCGTTTCCGGCCCCCCCCACAACGTATCCAGCACCTCGGCCACTTCTTCCGGTGCGGCGTCTCCCACTGCAAGCGGCACCAGCGCGAAATCTTCGAGCATCGTCTGCAGAAACGGCAGGTGCACTTCGAGCGAGTGCTCGCGGGCGTGGACCGCTTCGCTCGCCGTTATCTGCGGCAGGCCGCGTAGTGCGGCAACCACAGCGGCGTCGATTCCGACCGTGCCGAGCGGTGTCGCGAATCCCTGCGCTTCGGGCAGCGCCAGGCCGCGCACCGCGACGCGGTGCGTCGGTCCCAGCAGCACGACACGTTTGATTTGCGTTCGCGCCGGCTCGAGCAGCGCGTAGACGCTGGCGGCGACCGCCCCCGAATAAACGTAGCCGGCGTGCGGCGCGATGATGGCTTTGGGCGCCGATCGATGGGCACGGTCCCGGCGTACGCCGGCGATCAGGCCGGCCACTTCGTGCGCGAGCTCGGCGGGGCTGCCGGGGTAGAAAACGCCGGCTACCGCGGCCGGGCGCACGCGATCTAGACTTTGCCTGAACATTGCTCTTATATTGCGGTGATGAGGCGCGAATTCAAGGGATGGAGAATCAATTCATTATGCGCCTGCCGGCTGCGGTCTGTCTGTCCCGCGCGCGCGGGACGTCTGGGGTTTGACCTAGGTCAAGCACGGCGCCAGGCGTGTGGTTTAGCTTTATACTGGTGTAGCGGATGATCGATGCTGCTGCAGGGATCGAGGAGGAAAGCATGACAACGCCGCAGAATTACATCGCATATGCCCCCCAGGGCGCAGGACTGATGTGCGCGGTCGTGTATTTCGAGCACGGCGCGGATGTGGTGGGTTGGTGGATAGGCGCGCGCGGCTACGAATACCACTCGGTTTATTTCAAGCTCGAGCATTTTTTTTCCACCAAGCCGACGCGTTTTTACACGACCGAAAAGATGGATCTTTACGGTGGCTGGAAGTTTCTGTATTCCGCACGCGAGCCGGTGCTCGACAAACCGATTCCGGTGGAAGACGAAGTGTCGCACGAGCTAAACCGGGTGCAGCAGATGTTCGTCGCGGAATGGCTGTTTTTCGAGGACGATGCGAATGCCGCGGACGAACGCAAAGCCTACGAGCAGGCGCAATTGCCGCTGCGGCACGTCAATGTTCAGAGCAGGCGCTTCAACAAGTTCGACAAAAGTCAGCCGGTATGGGTCTATCATTCGCACGATTTCGATCTGGATGTGATCGACTATCTGCAGCAATACTGGCCTCTGGATTATCGTCGATCGTGAGGCGCCGGGCATGGTTTTCCGGTGCCGTCTTTTTGTGATTCATTTCAGGAGCATGTCATGACTGGCCCCGTCAACTTCAGCGTTGGTTTCCGCCCGGTGCGCCGGGACAAACTGATCCAGGAACGCGTTCACGACACCTACAAGACCAAAGGCAAGCTTCCCGAGCCGACGGTGTGTCCGGAGTGCGGCGCCGTCTATCACAAAGGCCGCTGGCAATGGCTGCCGAAACCCGACAAGGCGCATGAGCAACTGTGCCCGGCATGCCATCGCGTCCGTGACGAGTTTCCCGCCGGATATGTGACCCTCGGCGGCGGATTCTTCGCGCAGCATCGCGAGGAAATTCTACGTCTGGTGCGCAATTATGTCGAGCGGGAGAAAGCGGAGCATCCGCTGGAACGCATCATCGCCATCGCCGATCACGATGACGGCGTGATGGTGACGACCACCGATATCCATCTGGCGCGCGGCATAGGCGAAGCAGTGGAGCACGCTTACCAGGGCGAGCTCGAATTCCATTACAACGAGGGCGAACACCTGCTGCGGGTTCA
>JBKBXX010000197.1:0-2032 GCA_046313915.1 Burkholderiales bacterium
ACGGCCCAGCTCGCCAATCTTCAACAGGCCCGCCAGCATGCCCGGGTAATGGAAACCGCCACCCAGGATCTGGCCGCAGGCCGGCTCGACGCAGCCGCGCAAACGGCCCGCCTGGTGCTGGCCCAGTCTCCCGGCCATGCTGGCGCGGCGGCCGTGCTGCGTCAGGTCCAGGCGGCGCACGCCGCGGCGGAAATCGCGCCGAAGGAATTGGGCGCGGCCTACCAGAAGCGCATCACGCTGGAATTCCGGGACGCGCCGCTGAAAAACGTGTTCGACCTGATCTCGCGGCAGTCGGGAGTGAACTTCGTGTTCGACAGGGACGTGCGTCTGGAAACCCGCGCCACGCTCTTTGCCCGCGACACGCCCATCGCCGATGCGCTCGACATGCTTCTGCTTACCGGCCAACTGGCAAAGAAGGTGGTCAACGCCAACACCCTGCTGATCTACCCCGACCAGCCGCAGAAACAGAAGGCCTATCAGGAACTGATGGTCAAGAGCTTCTATCTGGGCAACGCCGACGCCAAGTCGACGATGGCGATGCTGCGCACGCTGGTGAAAGCGCGCGACCTGTATGTGGACGACCGGCTCAATCTGCTGGTAATGCGCGATACGCCCGAAGCGATCCGTCTGGCCGAGAAAATCATCGCGGTGCAGGATCTTGCCGAGCCCGAGGTCATGCTCGATGTGGAGGTGCTCGAAATCAAGCGGGGCCGCCTGCTCGACCTGGGCATTCAGTACCCCAACCAGTTCTCGCTGCTGAACACGATTACAACGAACACAGCCACGACCCCGCCCGGCGGCGCCGTCGTCAATACCACCACCACCTCGCTGTCACAGCTGCCGCTCACCGTGGACAAACTGCGTCACATCACCGGCGCCAACATCACCATGAACACTCCGCAGGTCAATGTCAAAAAGGAAGACAGCGACGTCAACATCCTCGCCAACCCGCGCATCCGCGTGAAAAACCGCGAAAAAGCCAAGATCCACATCGGCGACAAGGTGCCGGTGATCACCTCCAACACCACCTCGACCGGCGTGGTGTCGGAATCGGTGTCGTACCTTGACGTGGGGCTCAAGCTCGACGTCGAACCCAATGTGCTGATGCGTGACGACGTACAGATCCGGGTCGGTCTCGAAGTGTCGAACATCGTGCGCGAAATCCGCAGCAACAGCGGCACGCTCACCTACCAGATCGGCACACGCAACGCCGGCACCACGCTCAGGCTGAAAGACGGCGAAACCCAGGTGCTCGCCGGCCTGATCTCCGACGAAGACCGCAGCGCCGCCAGCCGCGTGCCCGGACTGGGCGACCTGCCGCTGATCGGACGCCTGTTTTCCAGCCAGCGCGACGAACGCAACAAGACCGAAATCGTTTTGCTCATCACGCCCCGCGTGCTGCGCAACATGCAGGCGCAGCAACCGGCGCTGACCGAATTCCGCAGCGGCACCGACAACGCCATCGGCAGCAGCCCCGGCGGCGGGCGCGGCGCGCCCGTTCTGGCCGCCCCGGCCCTGGCGGCCCCCGCGCAGCCAGACGACGCGCTGGCCGCGCTGCCGGCGCCGCCGACCGCCGAGCAGCCAGGCGCCGGCCCTGTCGATGCCCCCCCCCTGCCGGGCCTGCCCAACAGCAGCCCTCTCGCCAATCCGCAATGACGCGCCCGCACCACGGATTCACCCTGATCGAGCTGATGGTCACGCTGGCCATTCTGGCCCTGCTCGCCAGCGTGGCCGTGCCTTTCGGGCAACTGGTGCAGCAACGCCAGAAAGAAAACCAGCTGCGCGAAGCCCTGCGCCAGATACGCGGCGCGCTCGACGCCTACCGGCAAGGCGTTAAGGAAGGGCGCGTCGAGGCCGCGGCCGACGCCAGCGGCTACCCGACCGATCTCGATGTGCTGTGGAAAGGCGTACCCGACAAAACCAAACCCGACGCCAGCAAACTTTATTTCCTGCGCCGCCTGCCGCGCGACCCTTTCTACCCCGACGCCAGCGTTCCCGCCGCCGAGACCTGGGGATTGCGCAGCTACGCCAG